>NZ_JBEXRA010000017.1:0-160699 GCF_040612855.1 Streptomyces sp. NPDC006332 | reverse complement strand
GGGCCAGCGGACGCAGACCCGCCTGCTGGAGCCGGCGCATGGTGAGCACCTGCACCAGGTGGCCGACGTGGAGACTGGCCGCCGAAGTGCGGGGTGTGCGCGGCACGGGACTGAGATCTGCCCGTGCTCGTAGCTCGTCGGACGACGATGGGCTCAGGCGACCGTGACCCCGTACGCCTCGGTGAACGCCTGCTGGGCGTACTCCTCCGAGGCGTAGCCGTAGCCGTCGTCGCCCCAGTTCGTGCCCCAGCTGTTGCGCACGATGAAGCGTCGCTCACGGGTGTAGCCGACGAGGGCGACGGCGTGGCCGCCGCGGGCTGTCTCCTGCTTGTAGTGGTTCAGCTCACCGTGCGTGGCCTTGGCCTCGTCCCAGGTGCGGTCCACACTGAGGCGGACCAGGATGGGGCCGCCGCCGGAACCGAGCCACTGCCGCCAATCGTCGAGTGTGCGGCCGAGATTGAAGTAGGCGGCGATGCGCATCTGTGCCGCCAGGGCGTAGAACGTCTCCGTGTCGCCGGGGTAGTTGAGCGGAGGGGGCTTGAAGGGGAGATCCTCTTCCCGTACGACGCCGAACCTGCGGGCTATGGCAAGAGCTGCCTTGAGGCTGGTGCCGTCACCCTCGATGAACGTCGTCGGCTCGGTGGTGAATTCGTCCGTCTCCTTGGATGCCATCCACATGTAGCGGACCGACAGCGAGTCGTCCTTGCGCAGACGGTTGATTTTGGTGAAGTGCCAGCGCAGCACGGAGTCCGCGCTCGCCCATCCCACGCATGAGCCTGTGGGGCCCTGGTCGCTGATGTGCCACCAGGGCTCCCGAAGATCGATCTCCTCGGGCAACTCCATGTCGGGGCCCGCCGCGAGTCCGGCCGCCTGGGCATGCCGCGATCGCCAGTCACGTTCGGTTTCCTTGGAGGGGATGCAGTTGAGAATCCTGTCCGCGGCCCCATTGCCGTTCCCGTTGTTCACGTATTCGGACACGATGACTCCCTGTCTCTCGGCGCTCCTCGTCATCGAGGAAGTGATTTCGGGCGAATAGTCGAATGTTGACGACGGCGCCTGCGGTCAGCTCGGGACCAGGGTCAGACAGTTGTCGTCGTCGTTCTTGATGAACAAGCCGCACTGGCTCGCGGCCGGGAGACGGTCCGGGGCGGAGGTGGATCGGAGAAGTTCCGCGAGGGGAACAGCGCAACCGGGAATGTCGAAAATTCGCAACTGTCGGGCGCGAGGCTCCATATGCCTACGCCATAAGCGTGACACCGCGGTGGACGGTCTGCAATTCGGAACCGCTTCTCCACGCTGTCACCGGATGACCTCCCGTTGGGAACGCACCTCTTTCTTGAGCGCTCGATCCAGATAGGTTACGGTGGGCGCATGGCAAGGACCCGTGAGTTCGACACCGACGCGGCGGCGGGCCGCGCGATGGAGCTGTTCTGGACGCGCGGGTACGAGGCGACCTCGGTGCGCGACCTGACCCAGCACCTCGGGATCGGACAGGGCTCCCTGTACGCCGCGTTCGGCGACAAGGACGGCCTCTACCGGGCCGCGCTGGAGCACTACCGCGCCACCTTCGCCACGGCCGCCCTGCGCAGCCTCGAAGAGGGGACGGACGCTCGATCGGCGATCCGTGCGCTGCTGGTCGAGCGGATCCGGATCGCCGTCGAACACGGCGGCCGCGGATGCCTGTTGATCAATGCCGCCACCGAGCGCCTACCGGAGGACCAGCCGACCCGGCGGACCGTGCGGGATGTGCTGGGTGCCAACGAGGACGCGCTCACCGACCTGCTGCGCGCGGCGGCGGAGCGCGACGAGATCTCGGCGCGGCACGACCCGCACACCCTCGCCGCGTTCCTCGTCACGTTCCTCAACGGCCTCCTCGTGTCCTCGAAGATCACGCCGGACGCCCGCGCCCTCGAACCCCTCGTGGAGGTCGCGCTGACCGCGCTCGATTGACTTTTTCGTACCCGGAATATGGATCGCTCGATCCAGATGAAAACTATCAGAAGGTGCTGAACGGATGATTTTCGACCATCAGGGAAAGCCTGTTCGCACAGGCCGTGCCGGTGTCAATGGGACGAGCCTGCACTACCGGACAGGTGGGTCCGGCCCGGCGGTGGTACTGCTGCACGGCGTGCCGAAGACCAGCTACCACTGGCGGCACCTCGTCCCGAAGCTGACGCCGCACTACACCGTCGTCACGCCCGACCTGCGTGGCCTCGGCGACTCCGCGCGTCCTGCGGACGGCTACGACTCCGCGACGATGAGCGATGACATCGCCGCGCTGATGGCCCACCTCGGGCACGACACCTACAGCGTGATCGGGGAGGACTGGGGCGCCGTGATCGGGTACCAACTCGCCGCCCGGCACCGCGACCACGTGGGCGCCCTGGTCTTCGCTGAGGCACTGTTCCCCGGGTTCGGCTTCGAGGACCACACCGCACTCACGCAGGAGAACGTCTCGAGCGGCATGCACCTGTGGCACCTGGGCTTCTACTTTCAGCCGGACGTGCCCGAGATGCTCATCACCGGACACGAACGCGAACTGATCACCTACATGATCAAATACGAGCGCAGCCACCCGGACACCGCCACCCCCGACGCGATCGAAGAGTACGTACGCTGCTACTCCATGCCTGGTGGCATCCGCGCGATGCTGTCGATCTACCGGGCGATGCTCGTCGACGCCGAGCAGAACCGGCAAGCAGCTCAGAAGAAGCTGGACATCCCGGTGCTGGCCCTCGGCGGCTCGGCCTTCATCGGCGAACGCAACGAGTCCCAGATGCGGCTGTTCGCCCACGACGTCACCGGCCACGTCTTCGACGCCGGGCACGACCTCGCCGAGGAGGTACCCGACGCGATGGCCGAGGTCACACTGCCCTTCCTGGCCAAGCAATGCGCAGCGTAGGAGCGCCCGTCGGGAACCCTTGCCTCCGCGTGTGGGAGGGGTGGCGTCACTCGCGTGCCCGTTGCGATCAGGAACGGTCGGAAAGGAGGCATTTGCTACAACTGCCGTGTCTACCCGGTCCCGGAGGCCACACTGGTCGCTCGACACGAGGGGGGCGCCAGTGGGAACCGTACGGATCACGTCCGGGGACGAGGGCCTGAGGGGCGAGCTGGGGGATCTGGGCGAGCTGGATGACTGGCTGCGGCGGGAGCCAGGACTGCGTGGGCGTGTGCGTCGGGAGCAGTCGCCGGCGCCGGGGACCTTGGGGGGCCTTCCCGAGCTGGTGATCGGCAGTGTCGTGTCGGGTGTCGCGGGGGCGCTCGCGACGGCGCTGGCACAGTCGCTGACCGGCTGGCTGAGGTCCCGGCGGACCCGTGGCGCGGGATCGCCGGGGGCGGCCCTGACGCTCACCGCGCAGGACGGACACAGCCTGACACTGGACGCTCGTTCCTCGGTGGACCCGGCGGAGGTCGAGAGGTTCCTGCGGGCCGCCTTCGGCGGGACCGTGCCCTCCCCGGACGCCGCGACCGCGCCCGCCGCACCGGTGGACGGCGACGGGAGCCTCTGACCGTGCGGCTGCCCGACCCCACGCGATCGAACGCCGTGCTGATCGGTACCGGCACCTTCCGGTCGTCCGACCTCCGGGACGTACCCGCGGTCCGGGGCAACCTCACCGACCTCGCGGCGGTCCTCAGCGACCCCGTGTTCGGGTCGTTCCCGGCGGGGCGGTGCGCGGTGGTGCCGGATCCGGCGGACGCGCGGACGGCGTGCCGCGCGTTGCGGGACGCGGCGGACGCGGCGGAGGACACACTCCTTGTGTACTTCGCCGGTCACGGGCTGCTCGGCGCGCGGGGCGAGCTGTTCCTGGCGATGGCGGACACGGATCCGGCGGAACTGCGGGTGAGCGCACTGGAGTACGACGTACTGCGGGAGGTCGTCTCGGAGTGCGGCGCGGACAACCGGGTCGTGGTGCTCGACTGCTGCTTCAGCGGGCGGGCCGTCCCCGCTCTGGGGACGGTGCTCAGTCAGACGGCGATCGAAGGGACGTACGTGCTCGCCTCGGCCCCGCCGAACGGGCTCGCCCTCGCGCCCGACGGGGCGGCACACACCGCGTTCACCGGCGAGCTGATCAGGCTCCTGCGCGACGGTGTGCCCGGTGGGCCGGAGCTGCTGGGCCTGGGCGAGATCTACCGCAGGCTGCTGCGGGCGGCCGTGCTGCGGGGGCTTCCCCGACCGGAGTGCAGTGGTACCGGCACATCGGATCTGCTGGCGCTGGCCGGCAATGCCGCCTTGGGCCCGACGAGTCCGGAGGTCCGCCGCGCTTCGGAGGTCCCGGCAAGCCCTGGAGAACCGGAGGCCGTTGGGTCGGCGAAGCCCGGAGCGTCCAAGACGCTGGTGGACGTACCGCCGCCCGGCACGCCGAGCACCACATCACCCAGCCCGACCCTCACCGGGCTCTCGCGGCGCCGGACTCTGGCGTCCATGGCCTCGGTCGCCGTGGCCGGTGGTGGGATCGGCATCGGCCTCACGGCGTGGAAGGTTCTGGACCGGGTGGGGAGTGGCGACGGTGACCACGCCGGTGGCCGGGCCTCCGGCGGTCCGTCGTCCGTCGGCGAGAGCAGCGCGACCACGAGGGTCACCGCCTCCCCCAGCGCGACCACGAGGGTCACCGCCTCCCCCAGCGCGACAGCCACCGCCAACACCGACACCAACACCAACACCAAGGCGAAGAACGGTGACGACTCCCACGCCGCCGGGGGTCCCTCCGCGGGCCCGTCCACCCCGGATGCGGGCGTTCCATCCAAGAGCGCCCCGACGACACAGGAAGACGCCTTCGCCTGGAGAGCGATCGCCGAGACGGCGGACGTCCCGGTCGGCGGCGGTCTGGTCGTCGCTCAGGAGAAGGTCGTGGTCACCCAGCCCCTACGGGGCGTGTTCCACGCGTTCACCGCGCTCTGCACGCACCAGGGCTGCACGGTGAGCACGATCAGCGAGGGGGCGATCCGGTGCCCCTGTCACGGCAGCGCCTTCGACATCACGGACGGCTCGGTGCGCAACGGCCCCGCCACCAAAGCGCTGAGCGTCCGCCGGGTACAGGTGCGCGGCGGCAGCGTCGAGATCACGGCGGACGCCTGAGGAGTGCTACCCGCCGAGCCGAGCGGACGAAGGCGGACTCCGACCCTCACGGGTTCGTCAGGATGACGAGTTGCTGGGTCGCCCTGGTCATCGCGACATAGCGGTCGACGGCTCCCTCCACGCCCTCGCCGAAGGTGTGCGGGTCGATGAGGACGACCAGGTCGAATTCGAGGCCCTTGGACAGTTCCGGGGTCAGGGAGCGGACGCGGGATGTCGTACGGAAGGTGGGGTCGCCGATGACGCAGGCGATTCCGTCGGTGTGGGTGGCGAGCCAGGTGTCGAGGATCGAGGGCAGGTCGGAAGTGGATCCGTGGCGGACGGGGACGCCGTTGCCGCGGATGGAGGTGGGCACGTTGGCGTCGGGGAGGACGGCACGGATGACCGGTTCCGCTTCCGTCATGATCTCTTCCGGGGTGCGGTAGTTGATGCTCAGGGAGGCCAGGTTGACGCGGTCGAAGCCGAGCCGTTCGAGGCGTTCCTGCCAGGACTCCGTGAAGCCGTGCCTGGCCTGGGCGCGGTCTCCGACGATGGTGAAGCTGCGGGAGGGGCAGCGCAGCAGCAGCATCTGCCATTCGGCGTCGGTGAGTTCCTGGGCCTCGTCCACGACGACATGCGCGAACGGGCCGGCCAGGAGGTCCGGGTCGACGGTGGTCAGTTCGGACTCGTCGACCAGGCTGACCTGGGCGTCCTCGCCGCGCAGCATCCTCACCAAGCCAATGCCCTCGTCACCGTCGGCACCGGAGTTGGCCACGGCGTCGATCAGGTTGTCGACGACCTGCGTCATGCGCTCGCGCTGACCGGCGATGACGGCCTGGTGCCGGCGCCTGCGCCGCGCCTCCTCCGGGTCGCCGAGCCGCTGCCGTGCCGCGTCCAGGAACGGCAGGTCGGACACCGTCCACGCCTGGGGCTGGGCGCGCTGCAGCTTGTGGACGTCGTCGCGGCTGAGCCAGGGGGCGCACATCCGCAGGTACGCGGGGACCGACCACAGGTCTCCGACCAGGTCGGCCGCTTCGAGCAGCGGCCAGGCGCGGTTGAAGGCCGTGCGCAACTCCCTGTTCTGCAGCAGCGACTTGCGCAGGAGGGCGGGTGAGACGTCTTCGCCTTCGTGCTTGTCCAGCAGGATCGTGAGGAGTTCCTCCCAGACCTGTTCGCGTGCCTCGTTGTGCGGGGTGCCGGGTTCCGCCGCGTCGAACGCCACGGCCCAGTCGTCGGCGCTCAGATGGATGTCGGACCAGTGGGTGGTGACCGTCATCGCGTCGGTGGGCGGCTCCTCGTAGAAGCGGACCGCTTTCTCCATCGCGTTCACCAGGTCCGCGGACGACTTCAGGCGGGCCACCTCCGGGTCGGCCTCGGGAGCCGCCGCGGCTCCCTCGGTGACGAGGTCCCGCAGGGTGCAGGTCTGCACGCCCTCCTCCCCGAGGCTGGGCAGGACGTCGGCGACATAGCCGAGGTAGGGCTGGTGCGGGCCGACGAACAGGACACCGCCCCGGCGGTGACCCAGGCGGGGGTCGGAGTAGAGGAGGTAGGCGGAACGGTGCAGGGCGACGACGGTCTTGCCCGTGCCGGGGCCGCCGTCGACGACGAGGGCGCCGCGGGACCCGGCGCGGATGATGGCGTCCTGGTCGGCCTGGATGGTGCCGAGCACGTCGCGCATCCGGGGCGAGCGGTTGCTGCCGAGGCTGGCGATGAAGGCGGACTGGTCGTCGAGTGCGGCGTGCCCGGCGAACCCGTCCGAGGTGAACACCTCGTCCCAGTAGTCGCTGATCCGGCCGCGGGTCCAGCGGTACCGGCGGCGGCTGGCCAGGCCCATCGGGTTGGCGTGGGTGGCTCCGAAGAACGGCTCGGCCGCGGGCGAACGCCAGTCGACCAGCAGCCGTCGGCCCGTGCTGTCGGTGAGGCCGAGCCGTCCGACGTACACGGGCTCGGAACTGTCCGCGCCGACCATGTGGCCGAGGCACAGGTCCAGGCCGAAGCGGCGCAGGGTGCGCAGGCGGCTGGTCAGTCGGTGGATCTCCGTGTCCCGGTCCATCGCCTCCCGGCCCATGCCGCCGGGTGCCCGGCGTTCGGCGTCGAGGCGGGCGGTCAGCTCGGCGATGGACTCCTCGAGGCACTGTGCGATGGCCGCGAAGTGCCGCTCGTCGTCGGCGATCAGGGCGGGGTCGGCCTTGGCGGCCAGGCGGTCGGGAAGGTCGAACGCGGTGGTGGTCAGGGGATTCACGTCAGTCGCTCCGTTTTTCCGCAGATTCTGGCCTCGGCCGGAGATTCTGCGGCACGACGGGGGGCTTGCCGCAAGCCCCCCGGTGCGCTATACGTTGAGAGTGGCAAGGAGTCCGGGACTCCTTGCCTTCGTTGTTTTTCGGGCCTGAAAGACGTCACCTGAAAGACGTCAGGCCTTGCGGTGGGCCCCCCAGGGGTCCGCTTTGCGCGCGAGGGTTCGGGCGCGACGGCGTACGTCCGGAGGCAGGTGGCGCAGGACCGTGCCGGCCGCTTGGCGGACTCGGGGGGACGCTGTCGTGCCGAGGAGGATGCGGTCGCGGACCGAGGCGTCGCCCGGTCGGCCCACGGACAGCCGGAGTTGACCGTCCCGGGCGAACCAGGTGGGAACGACCAGCCGGGGCGGCGTGCCGACGCTGACGGGGGCGAGGCCGGCGCCCCGACCGCCCGGGACGACGCGGGCCCTGCGGCCCACGCCCAGGAGTTGGGCGCTTCCCCACACCTCGTGCGTGCCGGGTTCCATCACGCCCCCGCCGGTCAGGGTGAGCGGGTCGATGACCGTCTCGCCGGTGACGACCACGCGGTGGCGGTGGCCGCCGAGGGGTTCGGTGCGCGGGGTGAGGTCGGCGTCCGGGAACCACCACAGGTCGCGGGCGGTGTCGTGGACGAGGAGCTCTCCGTGGGCGTGGCCGAGGGGGTGCGGGGCCTCCCAGTCCTCGGCGCCCTTGATGCCGGCCAGCAGGTCGGGGTCGAGCAGCATGCGGCCGTAGCGTTCGACGAGGGTGAGAGGGCGGCCGTCGGGGCGGCGCATGCCGATCGTGGTCGTGACGTGGAGCTTGCCGGCGCGCCAGCGGATGTCGTCGACGGTCAGCTCGGGTCTGATCCCCCGGGTGCGGCGGCCGAGTTCCACGAGAGAGTCCAGGTGGCCCTCCTCCAGCAGGTGCGCCCGGAGCCGGGTGAGGGCCGGGAGGCCGTCGCGCACGCCGGGCGGGTAGGCGTCGAGGGCCATGCGGCGTACGACGGAGAAGTAGCGTTCGAGGTTCTCGCCGGTGCGTTGGAGGACGCGGGACTCGCCGACCGGGCGGAGCAGTTCGACGCGGTAGGAGCGGCGTAACAGGTGGTCCTGGAGCGGGCCCGGCGGGGTGCCCTCCTTGATGGCCTCGACGACCGTGCGCAGGTGCCCGTAGTAGTCCTCGGGAGTGACCACCCGGCTGCTGGTGTTGCCGCCGTCGTCCCGGCGTTTCCACACGTAGCAGGGGTGGTGGGCGAGGATCGAGACCTTCTTGGCGCGCAGGTAGGCGCGGGCCATGAAGAGCTGGTCCTCCAGGCGCACCGGCCCCTCGGGGAAGGCGAGGTCGTGGGCGAGGAGGAACTCGCGGCGGAACATCTTGTGCGGGGTGAGGCTCTCCATCAGGGGCGCGGTCTCGACGGTGCAGTGGTCGACGGTGCGTTTGAAGACGTTGCTGGGGCCCGCCATGGTGCCGACGACCTTGCCGAGGACGATGTCGGAGCCGTTGCGGTGGGCGAGGCGGTGGAGGTGTTCGAGGGCCTCGGGGGTGAGTTCGTCGTCCTGGTCGACGAACTGGACGTAGTCGCCGCGGGCCAGCCGGACTCCGACGTTGCGGGGCTTGCCGGGCCAGCCGGAGTTCTCCTGGCGGATCACCCGCACGTGGGGGTGACGGGACGCCAACTGGTCGAGGCGCTGGGCGGAGTCGTCGGTCGAGCCGTCGTCGACGTAGATGATCTCGTAGGCGTCTCTGCCCAGGCTCTGGTTGATGAGCGACGGCGAGCAGAGGTCGATGTACCGGCCGGCGTTGTACACGGGCACCACGATGCTGACTTTGAGCGTCAACGCTCCCCCTAAGAGACCAAGTCGTCTGTCGTTCTCCTGTCGTTCTACGGACGTTCAGGCACCGGCAAGGGTTGTCCCGAGGAGAACAAGTTCAGGCGAATTCGTTCAGGTATGGCGTGATCACTCCCATCATCAGCGATCACTTCCGATCACGCGCGGCGCCACCCGTGGTCGGATCGGGTGAGTTCGTCACCGTATGGGCCTGGCATGTCGGGGAACGGCCTGATCAATCAGGAATCGAGAAGCGCGCGTCACGGAGTGTGTCTAGCCTGATCGTCATGGACATCACCATTCATACGAGCGTCCTGCCGCACGACGATCCGGACGCGTCGCTCGCCTTCTACCGCGACGTCCTCGGCTTCGAGGTCCGCAGCGACGTCGGGCAGGGCCGGATGCGCTGGATCACGGTCGGTCCGGCCGGTCAGCCCGACACGTCCCTCCTGCTGGCGCCGCCGGCCGCCGACCCGGGAGTCACCGAGGACGAGCGCCGCACCATCACCGAGATGATGGCCAAGGGCACCTACGGCTGGATCCTGCTGGCCACGCGGGACCTCGACGCCACGTTCGAGAAGGTGCAGGCCGGTGACACCGAGGTCGTCCAGGAGCCGACCGAGCAGCCATACGGCATCCGTGACTGTGCCTTGCGCGACCCTGCGGGCAACCTGGTCCGCATCCAGGAGCTTCGCTGAGCCGAACGGGTGGAAGGAAGGGGGAGTTCGCCCATGTGTCAGCCCGAGTGGCGGCGCGCACGCGTCGAGGCGCAGCGCCTGAGTGACCTCGCGCGGCTGCGCCGCGTCCGCGACCGGATCGACAGGGAGTACGCACAACCGCTGAACGTGGAGGCGCTCGCCCGCGGGGTGAACATGTCCGCCGGACACCTCAGCCGGCAGTTCCGGGCCGCGTACGGCGAGTCGCCGTACGCGTACCTGATGACGCGTCGCATCGAGCGGGCGACAGCGCTGCTGCGGCGTGGCGACCTCAGCGTCACCGAGGTCTGCTTCGCGGTCGGCTGCGCGTCGCTGGGCACGTTCACCACCCGCTTCACCGAGCTGGTCGGCATGCCGCCCGGGGCCTTCCGCAGCCGCGCGGCAGAGGCGGCGGAGGCGGCGGCCGACGGTGCCGAGGGGGCGCGTACGGGCGGTGGCGCGGGGCCCGCGGTCATGGTGG
Organism: Streptomyces sp. NPDC006332; assembly: GCF_040612855.1. Classification (NCBI taxonomy): domain Bacteria; kingdom Bacillati; phylum Actinomycetota; class Actinomycetes; order Kitasatosporales; family Streptomycetaceae; genus Streptomyces; species Streptomyces sp. NPDC006332. The sequence goes on along the minus strand of NZ_JBEXRA010000017.1, from coordinate 150,389 downwards.
AGGGGATGCCGGCGTGTGTGGCGAAGCAGGTGACAAGACCGGTCAGGAATCGAGAAGCGCCGGCCACCGAGCGGCCCCTAGCGTGAATGCCATGACAACCACCGCATCCACCACGGCCCTCGCGTCCGTCACCCTCGAGGTGGCCGACCTCGACGCCGCCCACCGCTTCTACACCGCCTTCGGAGTGCGCACGCACATCAGCCTGCGGGCGTCCGAGACGCACTCCACCGGATTCCGTGGCTTCACCCTGGCGCTCACGGCGTCCCAGCCGGCCACGGTCGACGGCTTCCTCGGCGCCGCCGTGGACGCCGGCGCCACGGTGGTCAAGCCCGCGGCGAAGTCGCTGTGGGGCTACGGCGGCGTCGTCCAGGCACCGGACGGGACGATCTGGAAGGTCGCGACCTCCGCGAAGAAGGACACCGGCCCGGCCACCCGCGAGATCGACGAGATCGTCCTCCTGCTCGGCGTCGAGGACGTGAAGGCCACCAAGCGGTTCTACGTCGACCGGGGCCTGACCGTGGCCAGGAGCTTCGGCGGCAAGTACGCCGAGTTCGCCGCGGGTGACTCCAGCCCCGTCAAGCTGGCGCTGTACAAGCGCAGCGGCCTCGCCAAGGACCTCGGCGTCCCCGCCGACGGCACCGGCTCGCACCGCGTCGTCCTCGGCGGCACCGCCGGCCCCTTCACCGACCCGGACGGATTCGCCTGGGAGACCGCCACGCCGCTCACCCCCGCGCCGTCCACGACGTCCGCCAGGTCCTGACTTCTGGCTCCCGCGCGGACTCGGTGGCGGCAGCCCGTTCGATGCGCCGGGGGACCCGAGAGTTAGTCTCGGGGTTCGGTAATGGGCCAGTTCCGTACGTAGCAGGAGGCAGGCATGGCGAAGGTTCCCAGCGCGGTGGTCGCGGCGAGCGGGATCGTCGGCGGGTACGGCGTTGCCCGGTGGACCAGGAAGCGGCAGCTGGGCGGGGCCGTGCTGGTCGGCGCCGGGGCCGTGGCCGCGCAGCAGTGGCGGGAGCGGGCCGGCGGGAAGGCCGCGGGCGCGCTGACGGCGGCGTACGTCGCCGCCTTCGCCGGGTCCCACCCCCTGGCCAAGAAGGTGGGCGCCTGGCCTGCCGTGTTCGGGGTGGCGGGCGCGGTGGCCCTGGCGTCGTGGGCGGTCGCCGACCGGAACGGCTGACCGGCGGCGACAGCCCCCGTGCCCCCGCTACGCCGTGGCCGACCGCGGCCCCGACCCTGAAGCCCCTTCCCCCGAGGTCGCCGACGCCCCCGACTTCGACGGCGCCTGCGAGGTCTCCGAGGATTCCTCCGCCGTCAGTGGCGTGGCGATGTCCTCCAGGGAGCGGCGTTCCGCGCTGACCGCGAGGACCGCTGCGACCAGGCCGGCCAGGCACATCAGGGCCGCGCCGATCTGGAAGGCGAGGACCGTGTCGCCGACCTTGCCCGTGCCGGTGAGCTCGGCGAACAGGAGCGGGCCGCTGATGCCGCCGGCGGCGGTGCCGATGGCGTAGAAGAAGGCGATGGACATCGCGCGGGTCTCCATCGGGAAGACCTCGGAGACCGTGAGGTAGGCGCTGGAGGCGCCCGCGGAGGCGAAGAACAGGACCGCGCACCAGCAGGCCGTCAGGGTGGTCGCGCTCAGCGAGCCGCGGTCGAACAGCCAGGCCGTGCCGAACAGGAAAAGGCCGGACAGGAGGTACGTGGAGGAGATCATCACCTTGCGGCCGACCGTGTCGAACAGCTTGCCGAGCAGCATCGGGCCGAAGAAGTTGCCGACGGCGATGACGGCGAAGTAGTAGCCGGTGTCGCCGGTCGGAACGTCGTAGAACGTGGTGAGGATGGCGCCGAAGCCGAAGGTGATCGCGTTGTACAGGAACGCCTGGCCGATGAAGAGGGAGAAGCCGAGGACGGCCCGCCTGCGGTAGTCGGAGAAGACGGTGCGGCCGATCTCCACGAAGCTGACGCTGCGGCGCTGGTGGATGGTGATCTCACCCTGGGGCCGCGGGAGGGGGTCGCCCTGCTCGGCCTCGACCCGACGCTCGATCGAGGACACGATCCGTTCCGCCTCCTCGTCACGGCCGTGGATCAGCAGCCAGCGCGGGCTCTCCGGCACATGACGGCGGACGAGGAGGATCACCAGGGCGAGGACGGAGCCCAGCGCGAAGGTCAGCCGCCAGCCGACGTTCGCCGCGAAGAAGTCCGTGTTCAGCGCGAGGATCGACAGCAGCGAACCGCCGACCGCGCCCAGCCAGAAGCTGCCGTTGATCATCAGGTCGACCCGGCCGCGGTACTTCGCCGGGATCAGCTCGTCGATCGCGGAGTTGATGGCCGCGTACTCGCCGCCGATGCCGAAGCCGGTCAGGAAGCGGAAGGTGAGGAACCACCAGGTGTCGAAGGACACGGAGGTGAGCGCGGTGGCCGCGAGGTACACCGCGAGGGTGATCATGAACAGCTTCTTGCGGCCCCACTTGTCGGTGAGGCGGCCCCAGAAGAGGGCGCCCAGACACGCCCCGGCCACATAGAGCGCGGCGGCGATACCGGTGACCTGGCCGGAGCTGATCGGCAGGCCGCTGCCGGGCTCGGAGAGGCGGCCGGCGATGTTGCCGACGACCGTGACTTCGAGACCGTCGAGGATCCACACGGTCCCCAGGCCGATGACGATGGTCCAGTGCCAGCGCGACCACGGGAGGCGGTCGAGGCGGGCGGGGATGTTGCTGGTGACCGTTCGGCCGGTCGCGGCCTGCGCGGTGGTCATGGGCTCCCTCCCATCGAGCGTGACGTCTGCCCTCATCGGGCGAGAGCGTCCCGTCGGGTGCCCGCAACCGGCGCGCCTACGCCCCCAGCGCCCGCGACACCGTGTAGATCAACAGGCCCGCGAGCGAACCGACCACGGTGCCGTTGATCCGGATGAACTGGAGGTCACGGCCGATGTTCGCCTCGATCTTGCGGGTCGTGTGCTCGGGGTCCCAGCCGGCCACGGTGTCGGTGATCAGGGAGGTGATCTCCTTGCGGTAGGTGGTGACGACGTAGACCGCCGCGCCCTCGACCCAGCCGTCGACCTTGCCCTGGACCTTCGGGTCGGCGGCCATACGGGACCCCAGGGACAGCAGGGAGGCCCGCACCCGCAGCCGCAGCTCGCTGCGTTCGTCCTCGGCGGCCGAGACGATCATGGAGCGGACGGCGGTCCACGCGGAGGCGATCAGGTCCTGGACCTCGCCGCGGCCCAGCACCTCGCCCTTGAGCCGCTCCACCCGCGCGCGGGTGTCCGTGTCGGACTGGAGGTCGGAGGCGAAGTCGGTGAGGAAGCGGTCGAGGGCGCCGCGGGCCGGGTGGGAGGGCATGTCCCGCATCTCCGCGCAGAAGCGCAGCAGCTCCTTGTAGACGCGCTCGCCGACCTTCTTGTCGACGAACTTGGGGGTCCAGCCGGGCGCTCCGCCCTGTACGGCGTCCATCACGGAGTCGCTGTGCAGCACCAGCCAGTCGTGTGCCCGGGCGACGACCAGGTCGACGGCCCGGCGGTGGCCCCCGTCGGCGACGACCCGCTCCAGCATCTTGCCGATGCCGGGCGCGATCTCCTGCGCGTCGGCCCGGCGGGTGATCGCCTCGCCGACCACGGCCTGGACGTCCGTGTCCCGCAGGACGGTCAGGGCGCCCCGCAGTGCGGCGGACAGCTCCGCCGTGACCCGGTCAGCGTGCTCGGGTTGGGCCAGCCAGGTGCCGAGCCGGCTGCCGATGCCGACGGCCCGCAGGCGCTGCCGTACGACGGCCTCGGACAGGAAGTTCTCGCCGACGAACTCGCCGAGGGTGACGCCGAGCTGGTCCTTCTTCTTGGGGATGATCGCGGTGTGCGGGATGGGCAGGCCGAGCGGGTGGCGGAAGAGGGCGGTGACCGCGAACCAGTCGGCGAGCGCGCCGACCATGCCGGCCTCGGCGGCCGCGGTGACATAGGACGCCCAGGTGCCCGCGCCCTCGTTCGAGGCCCACTTGGCGAGGACGTACACCAGCGCCACGAACAGCAGTAGTCCGGTCGCGGTGAGTTTCATGCGGCGCACGCCGCGCTGCTTCTCCGCGTCCGCCTCACTGAACGTGTTCATGGCGCGGGCGGCCGCGGCGGGGACCCCGCGAGCGTCCGAAGCGGTCGCGGCGCCGTTCCCGGTCACCGCCGTCCGGGTGTCTCGCCCCACATCCAATGATCCCTTTTCGATAGATTTTGTCCGTTCCATTGACTCCACCCGTTCGTGATCTCCTGCACACATTGTCCCTTCCTGACCGACTCCTGGAACGAAACAAGAGTTCCCAGCGTCTGTCGGACGGGGGATCTCACGGAGAACTCCGCGGCCCAAAGGGGGGTCCCGTTCATCTACCCCTGACCTCATGACGCATCATGAGGTGATCACACCGGAGCCTCGGGCTCCCATCTCAAGGAGACACACAACCGCATGACCAAGCGTCACGGTTATGCGCTGCTCAGCACGATCACCGCTCTGATCGTCGTCCTGTCCGCCGCCATATACGTCGGGTTCGCCTCCGACCACGGCAGCGGCGAGAGCAGCAAGAACACCCTTTCCGGCGCCCGCGCCCCGCACAACTCCGCCGCCCCCGCGTCCACCGGCGTCTGGGTCGGCACCTGGTCCGCCTCGCCCGTCGGCGGGGAGCCCGGCACCGAGATCACCGGCATGGCCGGCCGCTCGGTACGCAACGTCGTCCACACCACCGTCGGCGGTACGAGTGCCCGTATCACGCTGTCCAACCTCTACGGCCAGGCACCGCTGACCATCACGCACGCCACCATCGCCGTCGCCGCGGGCAACGGCACCGCCGAGGCGGCCGCGGAGACCATGCGGCGCCTGACCTTCGGCGGCAACACCGTCGTCGTGGTACCGGCCGGACAGCAGGTGCTGAGCGACACCGTCGCGATCCGCGTCCCGGCGTACAGCGACATCCTGGTCACCACCTACTCCCCCACGGCGACCGGCCCGGTCACCTACCACCCGCGTGCCCGCCAGACCTCGTACGCCGCGGTCGGCGACCGCACCGAGGACGTGACCGGCACCGCGTACACCGAGCGGACCGAGTACTGGCGCTACCTGACCGCGCTGGACGTGCTCAGCGACGAAGCCCAGGGCACCGTCGTGGCCTTCGGCGACTCGCTCACCGACGGCGTCGGCTCCACCGAGAACACCAACCACCGCTGGCCCAACCTGCTGGCCGACCGGCTGCGGGCGGCGAGCGAGAGCGGCGGGGACGAGCCCCGCTACAGCGTCGTCAACCAGGGAATCGGCGGCAACCAGGTCCTCGCCGACGGCCTCGGCCGCCCCGCCGAGAACCAGGCCGGCGTGAGCCGCTTCGCCCGGGACGTGCTCGGCCGGACGAACGTCAAGGTCGTCGTCGTGGACCTCGGAATCAACGACATCCTGCGCAACCCCCACCTGGCCGACCCGAACGCCGTCCTCGACGGCCTGCGCACCCTGGTCCGCCAGGCCCACGCCCGCGGCATCAAGGTCGTCGGCGCCACCCTGATGCCGTTCGGCGGCCACCGCGGCTACTCCGCCGCCCGCGAGAACGTCCGCCAGGCGATCAACGCCCAGATCCGCGCGGGCCACGTCTACGACACCGTCGTCGACTTCGACAAGGTCGTCCAGGACCCCTACGACCCGCGCAGGTTCCGCCCCGAGTACGACTCGGGAGACCACCTCCACCCCAGCGACAAGGGGTACGAGCGGATGGCGGCCGCCTTCGACCTGGACTCCCTGAAGGGGTCGGCACCGGCGCGGCTCTAGGTCTGCCGATCTGGATCTGCCGATCTGGATCCGACGATCTGGATCCGCCGAGCAGGTGAGACGCGAGTGCCGGTCGGTGACCGGTACTCGCCCCATGGGCAGCGGCCGCCCGCGGTCAGTACTCGCCCTCGCGGCGCCGGTCCCGTTGCTGCCGACGCTCCCGCTGCCGCTCGCGCCTCAGGTCGTGATGGCCGTCCAGCATCCTGCGGTGGGCCTCATGGACGTCGTCGCGGTGCGACTCCCTGAGTTCCCGCCGTGACTCCCTGCGCTCCAGCTTCTCCTGGCGGCGCTCCTCCTTCAGGCGCTGCCGCTCCGCCCTGGTGACCTTGCGCTCGACACCGACACCGCCCCAGAAGGCGAAGCCCGTCACGATCACCCGCGGGGCACCCGGATCGCCCGGCACACCTTCCTCACGGTGGTCGAAGCCGCCCATGACGCCGATCCCCCGCACCACGACCTCGACGCCGGGCGGCACGATCACCTCCATCCCGCCCATGATCGCGATGCAGTTGATCTCGACCTCACCGGCCGCGAAGTCCGCCTCCCGCAGATCGATCTCGCCGCCGCCCCAGAACGCGAACGCCGTGAACCGCCTCGGCACCGTCCAGCGGCCCTTGCGCTGGAAGCCCGACATGACGGCGACCGCCCACGTCGACGACCCCTCGCGACCGGTGATCCGGCCCGCCCAACCCCCACTCGCCGCAGGGCTCTTGGTCATCGACACCTGAGGAGCGGGCCCGGCGGCCGCAGCGGACGGCAGGTCCCGGGTGATCGGCGCGAGTTCGCCGTACGTGCGGGCCCGGTACGTCGCGTCCAGACGCTCCTCGAACTCCTCCATGTCGAGACGCCCCTCCGCGAGGGCGTCCCGCAGAACCTCGGCGACTCGTTCACGATCGGCATCGGAGGCACGCAGCTCCGGAGCTTCCTCGGTCATGGCCAGCAGCCTACGAGGTGTCGGCGCCGGGCACTATGCGATCGCGCGGGGCGCTAGGGGGTGTCCGCAAAGTCGCGTCGTCCGCCCGAAGGGCGGGCCCTGCGACGTCATGGGGGTCCCCCCGCTCGAGCGAAGCCGAGAGTTGGGGGAGCGTGCTCTGGGGGTCCCCCCGGCCGAAGGCTGGGGGGAGTGCCGGGCGGACGCCCGCGTACTGGTCGTACTCGGGTGTTCGCCCGGTGCGGCGAGTGGGGGCACCTCCCACGCCCTTGAGGCAGTGGGGGAGGCGTGCCGGGCGTCGCGGGGCAGGCGGGACTTTGCGGACACCCCTAGAGGGCCGCCGGCTTTGGCGGGGGCCCCGGGACGTCCCCGGACGCATCCAGCATCTTCGCGATCACGGCCTCGATGTCCGGCTCCCGCACCGACAGGTCCACCAGCGGGTACTGAGCCGCGATCCCCGCGACCAGCTCGGCCGCCGACTCCGACGCCGGGAAGGCCAGCCACTGCCGGGGCCCCTCCACCTTCACCACCCGCGCGGGCGGCGGCGCGTCGATCGGCGGCAGCTCCCGCTCCAGGTCCACCACCAGCATCCGCTCGCTCTCCCCCGCCTCGTGCAGCCCGGCCAGCGCGCCGTCGTACATCAGCCGCCCGTGGTCGATGACCATCACCCGCGAGCACAACTGCTCGATGTCCTGGAGGTCGTGCGTGGTCAACAGCACCGTCGTACCGCGCTCGGTGTTCACCTCCCGCAGGAACTCCCGCACCCTGGCCTTGGAGACGACGTCCAGACCGATCGTCGGCTCGTCCAGGTACAGCACCTCCGGATCGTGCAGCAGCGCCGCCGCGATGTCGCCGCGCATCCGCTGCCCCAGCGAGAGCTGACGGACCGGCACGTCCAACAGGTCCGCCAGACCGAGGAGTTCGACGAGCCGGTCCAGGTTCTCCCGGTAACGGCCGTCGGGGATGCGGTACATGCGGTGCATCAGCCGGTACGAGTCGATCAGCGGAAGGTCCCACCACAGCGTCGTACGCTGCCCGAACACCACCCCGATCCGGTGCGCCAGCCGGGTCCGCTCCCGCGACGGGTCGATGCCGGCCACCCGCAGCCGTCCACCGCTCGGCGTCAGAATGCCGGTCAGCATCTTGATGGTCGTCGACTTCCCGGCACCGTTCGGACCGATGTAACCGACCATCTCGCCGCGCGCCACGGAGAACGACAGCGAGTCGACCGCGCGCACCTGACGCCGCTCCCGCCGCATGAAGCCGGTCTTACGACGCACGTCGAAGACCTTCTCCAGCCCGTCCACCTCGATGAAGGCGGTGTCGCCCACGCCCGTGCCGGTGCCCGCGTCCGCATCCGTGTCCGTGTCCATCAGTCCTCAGCTTCCCGTGCTCCGATACGACCGCAGCCCCGCCCGCCAGGCCAGCCCGGCGAGCGCACAGCACGCCACCGCCACCAGCGGAGGCGTGAACGCCACCCACTGCGGCAGCCCGAGCGGATACGGCCGCCCCAGCACATAGGTGCCGGGCACCCAGTTGACGAAGGCGAGCGGCAACACGAACGTCACCCCACGCACCAACTCCGTCGCGAACAGGGTCGGCGGATACTGCAGCATCGTCGTACCGCCGTACGTGAACGCGTTCTGCACCTCCGCCGCGTCCTGCGCCACGAACTGGAAGGCCGCGCCCGCCACGAACACCGCACAGAAGATCGCGAACCCGCTGACCAGCATCACCGGCATCAGCAGTACCTTCAGCACCGTCCAGTCGATGTCCGCGCCGGTCAGCGCGTACCCCAGGACCAGCGCCCCCTGCAGGATCCGGCCCAGGCGGCGCAGCGCGAAACGGTCGGCGGCCATCTGCGCGAGCGCGGGCGCGGGCCGCACCAGCAGCGTGTCCAGCGTGCCGTCACGCACCCGCTGCCCCAACCGCTCGATCGAGCCGACCGCCATGTCGGCGGCCCCGAACGTGGTGGAGGCCAGACCGTACAGGACGGCGATCTCCGGCAGCGTGTAACCGCCGAGCGCGTCCACCTGCGAGAACATCAGCAAGAGCGCGACGAACTCGAGCGCGGTCGTCGCGAAGCTCCCGAACGTGGTCATGGCGAAGGAGGCGCGGTACGCCATCGTGGAGCGGATCCACATCGCGGAGATCAGGCGGTACGCGCGCACCCCCTCGGTGAACCGGCCGAGCTCAACCACCCTGGACCACCACCCGCCGCGTCGCCACCGACTGCACCAGCCGCCCGGCCGCCAGCAGCGCCAGCGCCCACGCCCCCTGGAAGGCGTACGTGCTCCACGGATCGGCGTGCCCCAGCAGCACGTCCGCCGGCGCCTGGAGCAGCGACGACCACGGCAGCACCCGTACGACCTCGCCGAACGCCCCCGGGAACACGTTCAGGGGCAGCATCATCCCGGAGCAGAACCACCCGAGGAGCCACGCCATCTGCACGACGCCGGTGCCGTCCATCAGCCAGAACGCGGTCAGCGCCACCAGGTACCGGAGCGCGAAGCTGACCACCACCGCGAGCGCCACCGTGCCCAGGAAGGCGACCCAGAGCAGCGGATCCGAGGGCAGCGCCAGCCGAAAACACAGCGCCCCGACCACGAAGGGCACCACCCCACGCCCCAGCAGCTCGAAGCCCGCCCGCCCCAAGTCCGCCGAAAGCCACCACAGTTGGAGGTCCACCGGCCGGTACAGGTCGATTGCCACATCACCCGTGCGGATGCGTTCCATCAGCTCGTTCTCGACCCCGCCGCCACCGGACGCCACCGTCTTGAACAGCGACTGGCCGACCCACACATAGGTGAGCGCCTCCGCCAGGTCGTACCCGCCCAGCCCCGGCCGTTCGTCCCACAGAGCCGTGTACGTGAACACCATGATCAACCCGAAGACGGTGTTGGTGAACACCCCCGCCGCCGTGGCCGCCCGATACGTCGCGTACCGTCGGAAGGCCCCCGCCGCGACGGCCCCGTACAGCCGTGCCGAACCCACACCCACGGCCCTCCTCACCCGCACCGGACACCGAAGCGCAGGAGCCTAGTACGCGGGCGACCGGGCGGGCGAGCCATTTCGGCGGAAGTGGCCTGCCCGGAACAGCCGACCGGCCCGCCCTCCCGGCTCAACTCCACAGCGGATACCGCCGGATATGCCGCGCCCGCGCGGGCCGGCTCCGGCACCCGCGGGCCGCACACCCCCGCGACCGTCACCGCCCGATACGTCGCGTATCGTCTGGAGCCGCGCCCCGACGGCCGCGTACCGCTCTCCCCGAACCCACACCACGGTTCTCCTCGCCCGCGCCGGACACCGAAGCACGGCAGCCCGGTGCACGGAGGGACAGGCGGCGGGCGGGCCATTTTCGGGCGAGACGCGCGCCATATCCGGGAACGGAACGCCGGGTGCGAGAGTCTTCAGCAGGGGGCGCACAAGGCGCACGAGGCGTACGGGAACGTAAAACGCGAAACAGGAGTCCGTGCACGAGATGAGCGACGAGCCGCAGCCGCAGCCGCAGCAGCCGAAACCGCGCTGGGCGCAGAAAGCGCCGGAAACGGCCGGAGTGCCCGCGGCCGAGGGGACCGCCGTGCTGCCCGCGGTCGTAGCGCCCGCGGCCGAAGCGCCCGCCGCGGAGGCGTCCGCGGCCGAGGGGGCGGCCGGGAAGAAGCCCAAGCGGCCGGCCCGCACCGGCTGGAAGCGGATCATCCCGACCTGGCGCACGGTGCTCGGCACGTTCATCCTGGGCGTCATCCTGCTGGCGGGCCTGTTCTTCCTCGGCTACTCGATGGTCAAGATCCCGTCGGCCAACGCGTTCGCCATCAAGCAGAGCAACGTCTACCTCTACTCGGACGGCAGCCAGCTCGCCCGCGACGGCGAGGTCAACCGGGAGATCATCCCCCTCTCCCAGGTCTCCAAGGACGCCCAGCACGCCGTGCTGGCCGCCGAGGACCGCGACTTCTACACCGAGTCCGCGGTCGACCCCAAGGCGATGCTGCGCGCCGGCTGGAACACCGCCACCGGCAAGGGCAAGCAGTCCGGGTCCACGATCACCCAGCAGTACGTGAAGAACTACTACCTGGCCCAGGAGCAGACCGTCACCCGCAAGGTGAAGGAGTTCTTCATCGCGATCAAACTGGACCGCAACGAGTCCAAGGACGAGATCCTCCAGGGCTACCTCAACACCAGCTACTTCGGCCGCAACGCCTACGGCATCCAGGCCGCCGCCCAGGCGTACTACGGCATCGACGCCTCCGAGCTGGACCCCGCCAAGGCCGCCTACCTCGCCGCGCTGGTCAACGCGCCCAGCGAGTACGACGTCGTCGCCCACCCGGAGAACAAGGCGGCCGCCGAGGCCCGCTGGAACTACGTCCTGAACGGCATGGTCAAGAAGGGCTGGCTGGCCGAGTCGAAGCGGGCCCACCTCACCTTCCCCACGCCGAAGGAGAAGACCGTCGCCATCGGCAAGTCCGGGCAGCGCGGCTACGCCATCGAAGCGGTCAACCAGTACCTCACCTCGAACAAGATCATCAGCGCGGACGAGCTGGAGGCGGGCGGCTACCGCATCACCACCACCCTGCAGAAGAGCAAGCAGGACGCCTTCGTCAAGGCCGTCGACGACCAGGTGATCTCCAAGCTCGACAAGAAGAACCGCAAGGTCGACAACTACGTCCGCGCCGCCGGCGCCTCCGTCGACCCCAAGACCGGCAAGGTCGTCGCCATGTACGGCGGCATCGACTTCGTCAAGCAGTTCACCAACGGCGTGACCCGACGCGACTTCCAGGTCGGCTCCACCTTCAAGCCGTTCGTGTTCACCTCCGCCGTCCAGAACCACTCCGAGACGCAGGACGGCCGCGTCATCAACCCGAACACGATCTACGACGGCACCAACAAACGCCCCGTCCAGGGCTGGAGCGGTGGCTCGTACGCCCCGGAGAACGAGGACCAGGGCTCCTACGGCGACGTCACCGTGCGCGCGGCCACCGACAAGTCCATCAACTCGGTGTACGCCCAGATGGCCGTGGACGTCGGCTCCGACAAGGTCAAGCAGACCGCGATCGACCTGGGCATCCCCGCCACCACCCCCGAGCTGGTCGCCAGCCCCTCCGTCGCGCTCGGCGTGGCCCGGGCGAGCGTCCTCGACATGGCGGAGGCCTACGCCACCCTCGCCAACCACGGCCGGCACGGCACGTACACACTGGTCGACAAGATCACCAAGGACAGCAAGAGCGACGTCACGCTGCCGGATGAGCGGACCAGCCAGGCAGTCAGCCGCGAGGCCGCCGACACCACGACCTCCGTCCTGCAGAGCGTCGTCGACAACGGCACCGCCTCCGCCGCCCAGGCCGCCGGCCGCCCCGCCGCGGGCAAGACCGGCACCGCCGAGGAGGACACCGCGGCCTGGTTCGCCGGCTACACCCCCGACCTCGCCACCGTCGTCTCCGTCATGGGCCAGGACCCGGTGACGGCCAAGCACAAGTCGCTGTACGGCGCGATGGGCCTGGAACGCGTCAACGGCGGCGGACCGCCCGCGGAGATCTGGGCGCAGTTCACCGAGCAGGCCCTCAAGGGCAAGCCGGTCACCGACTTCGACCTGCAGCTCCAGCCGGGCTCCGACGAGTCCCAGGCCCCGAGCACCGAGGTCCCGGTGGACCCGACCACGGGCGGCATGGACACCGGCGGCACCACCGACGGCACCACCAGCGACCCGAGCACCGGAACACCCAGCGGGGACCCGACAGGCGCCGACCCCACCACGGACGGCGGCACCACCGACGGCACCACCGGCGACCCGTCCACGGGGACACCCGGCACCACCGGGGACCCGACAGGCGGCGACCCCACCACGGACGGTGGCGTCACCGACGGCGGCGCCACGGACGGCAGCAACGGCGGGGAGACCGACGCCGGCACCACCGAAGGCACCACGGACGGCAACGGCGGGGACGGAGGCGCCATGACCGAGGGCACGACGGCCGGGACGGGGTAGAAGACGTCGGTGAACTGAAAGGGGCTGGTGACCATGGTCACCAGCCCCTTTCACGCTGCTTCGAACCGCTGCTTCACAGGCGCATTACAGATACAGCCCCGTCGAGTCCTCGGACCCCTCGAACCGGTCGGCGGCCACCGCGTGCAGGTCGCGCTCACGCATCAGCACATAGGCGACACCCCGCACCTCCACCTCGGCGCGATCCTCCGGATCGAACAGAACCCGGTCGCCGGGCTCCACCGTCCGTACGTTCTGCCCCACGGCCACGACCTCGGCCCACGCCAGCCGACGACCGACGGCCGCGGTGGCCGGAATCAGGATCCCGCCACCGGAACGCCGCTCGCCCTCGCTGGTGTCCTGCCGCACGAGTACGCGGTCGTGCAGCATCCGGATGGGCAGCTTGTCGTTCAGGGTGCTGTGCTCTTTTCTCTTGGCGCTCACGGCACTGAACCTACCTGCCTTCTCCCGGCCCGTGAGCCGGTGGGTCGGCCTCGGTCAGCTCTGCCGCCGCCGGCTCCCCAGGACGAGCAGCCCCGCGAGCCCGACGACGACCAGCGCGACGGGGACGACCCGCTCCAGCCGAGGAGCACCCTCCTCGTCCACGAACTGGGACTTGACGTCACTCACGACCCGGTTGACCCCGACATAGGCCCGCCCCAGCGAGTGATCAATGTTCGACACGACCTTGGCCTTGGCGTCGCCCACGATCGTCTTCGGGTGCACCCGCACCCCGATCTCGTCGAGCGTCTCCGCCAGATTCTCGCGGCGGCGCCTGATGTCCGCCTCGATCTGCGCCGGGGTTCTGGTGTCCGACGTGTCCGCCACCGTGGGGCCTCCGAGTCAGCTGATACCGGTTGCTGCTGCCTGCTGATTGTTCTGAAAAGTTGCTCGTCCTGGACAGTCTGTCAGCTCCGCGCGCGGTCGCACGGCCAGGACCCCCGGTTACGCTTGCCCGATGAGCGAGCGACTCCAGCCCGGGGACGTAGCCCCCGCCTTCACCCTCCCCGACGCCGACGGCAACGAGGTCTCCCTGTCGCAGTACCGGGGCCGCAAGGTCATCGTCTACTTCTACCCCGCGGCCCTGACCCCAGGCTGCACCAAGCAGGCCTGCGACTTCACGGACAACCTCGACGTCCTGGCCGCCGCCGGCTACGACGTCCTCGGCATCTCCCCGGACAAGCCCGAGAAACTGGCGAAGTTCCGCGAGAAGGAGTCCCTGAAGGTCACCCTCCTGGCAGACCCCGAGAAGACCGTCACCGAGTCCTACGCGGCCTACGGCGAGAAGAAGAACTACGGCAAGACGTACCTGGGCGTCATCCGCTCCACGATCGTCGTGGACGAGGAGGGCAAGGTCGAACGGGCCCTGTACAACGTCCGCGCGACCGGTCACGTGGCGAAGATCATCAAGGACCTGGGTATCTGAACGAGATCCAGACGTCGGGAGTCAGGTCGGGCCGCCCGGGTTCCGGCCTGACCTCCTCGGACCACGCCTCCCCCACGAGCTCGGTCGCGACCCGCCGCCAGAAGCGGACGGCACCGGTGTTCTCGTACTGAAAGGGAATCTCCCAGGCCCCCGGATGCGCGGCGACCACCTCCCGTATGGCCTGGAGCCCCACCCCGCTCCTCCGTACCGCCCGCACGACGAAGAAGCTGTTGAGCACCCGAGCAGGCCCCCCGAGCGCCCGCACGAACGCGAACCCGACGGGATTCTGGCCGACACTGAACAGATACGGCGCCCAGTCCGGGTCACCGCAGAAGGCCGCCTCCAACCGCTCACTGCGGAACGTCCCGTCCGGGTTGGGCAGTTGCCCCCCGAACTCGGACAGGTCATGCCGGAAGAGCAGCCAGAGGCGTTCGACGGTTTGGCGATCGGCGGGGGTGGCCGGGCGAACGCCCAACCCTGAGTCCATGATCCTGGTCATGAAAAAAGCCTCCCGAGCGGACAAGCGTCCGCGCCTGGAGGCTTCACTGTGATCCGCAGCATATCAACGGACGGAGCGTGACTGTCCGATAACCGGGTCGTTACCCCGTGCGGGTCACGAACGTGTGGCCGAGATCGGAGGGGAACGATGGGGGCCAGTGCGTACCCGAAAGAGCGGCTGGAAGAGGCAGCTCGGGAGGCTCGGACATTGTCGGAGGCGTTGGAAAGGTTGGGGGTGGATCCGCGGAGTTCAACGCGGCGGTACATCTGCGAGCGAATGAAGAAACTGGGCGTCGATGTCTCGCACTTCGAGCGGGAAGGGGTGCGCTGGACTCGAGAGGTCCTCCAGTTGGCAGTCTCGGCGTCGACAAACATGTGCGAAGTACTGCGCCATCTCGGGCTCGAGGTGGTCGGGGGTCAGCACACGCACATCAGTCGGCGGATCAAGGCGTACGGGATCGACACCTCACATTTCCAGGTGCCGAGGCGGCGCGGCGAGCGTCGGCGCCCTCGCACGCCGGAGGGCTTTCTCGTCGAGCAGCCTGTCGGCGGGGCTCGGCGCATCCCAAGCGATCGGCTCAAGTGGGCGATGACAGCGAGGGGTGTGCTTGAGCGGTGCGCTCTGTGCGGCTCGGAAGCGGTCTGGCGAGGCCGTCCGCTCCCTCTGGAGGTCGACCATATCGACGGCAACTGGCGTGACAACCGGATTGAGAACCTGCGGTTCTTATGCCCCAACTGCCACTCGACGACGGACAATTACCGAGGACGGGGCAAGCGGAGCGCCAAGGACGGCGTCGAATGAGCGCGGGCGTCCAGTACACGCGCGAGCGACTGACCGAAGCCGCCGCACGCTGTTCCGACATCGACGAGGTCATCGTATTCTTCGGCACCACGCCATACGGGCAGCTCCGACGTTATCTCTTCAGTCGCTTCGACCACTTCGGCATCGACATCTCTCACATGCCGCGCCGGAGGCGGACCAAGAGACCCGACAAACCCGCGACCGACACGCTACGGCATGCCATCGGGCAGACGACTTCCATCGCCGGGGCCCTGCGGGCACTGGGGCTCGATCCCTACAACGGGCAAACGCGCACGCTGCTGCGTCAGTGGGTGACAGAGGATGGCCTGGACGTCTCCCACTTCTTGGGGCAGGCGCATCAGCGGGGCAAACCGGGCACAACCCCTCTCCGGCGGCCCGAGCAGATTCTGGTCAAGCACGACGGCCAGCAACGAACGAGAACTCACCTGCTACGTCGTGCTCTGCGGGAAGTCGGCGTACCCGAGGAATGCACCGTGTGCGGCGTCGGCGCCGAGTGGCACGGCAAACCCATGACACTGGAGGTTGATCACATCAACGGGGACTGGCGCGACGACCGGCGGGAGAACCTGCGGTTGCTGTGCCCAAACTGCCACGCGATCACCAGCACCTGGTGTCGAGGGGGCCGCCGACAGTCCCCCCAAGTGGATCCCAGATGACCGGTACCATGTCCGTGCAGGCGGCCGTTGCTGAATGGTATAAGCAGAGGTTTTAGGTGCCTCGGGGCATTTGCCCATGTGGGTTCGACTCCCATCGGCCGCACGCACAGAGGGGCCACCCAACAGGGTGGCCCCTCTCCTGTGCGTCAGCCCAACAGCTCACGAACCACCGGCACCAACCCCCGAAACGCCTCCCCCCGATGGCTGATCGCGTTCTTCTCCTCGGCGCTCAGTTCGGCGCACGTCCGGGTCTCGCCGTCAGGCTGGAGGATCGGGTCGTAGCCGAAGCCGTTCGTGCCGGTGGGGGTGTGGCGCAGGGTGCCTCGCAGGCGGCCCTCGACCACGCGTTCCGTGCCGTCCGGCAGGGCGAGGGCGGCCGCGCAGGCGAAGTGGGCGCCGCGGTGTTCGTCGGCGATGTCGGAGAGTTGGGCCAGGAGGAGGTCGAGGTTGGCGCGGTCGTCGCCGTGCTTGCCGGCCCAGCGGGCGGAGAAGATGCCGGGGGCGCCGTGGAGGACGTCGACGCAGAGGCCGGAGTCGTCGGCGACGGCGGGCAGGCCCGTCGCCTGGGCCAGGGCGTGGGCCTTCAGCAGGGCGTTCTCGGCGAAGGTGACGCCGGTTTCCTTGACGTCGGGGATGTCGGGGTAGGCGTCCGCGCCGACGAGGTCGTGGGGCAGGCCTGCGTCGGCGAGGATCGCCCTGAGTTCGGTGATCTTTCCGGCGTTGCGGGTGGCGAGGATCAGGCGGGTCATGCCCACCAGTATCCCGGCGTGTCCCGGGCGCGCCGGGCGGGGCTACGGCGGGGTCACGGCGTGCAGACCTTGGTCAGTTCGCCCGCCGCGTCCGTGACCGGGCTGAGGTCGGGTGTCTGGTCGCCGTTCTTGACCGCCGTACGGACGTTGCCGACCGCGGCATTGAGGTCGTCGACCGCCTTGTTGACGTCGGTGTTGTCGGTCTTGTCGCCGATCTCGTCGAGGTTCTTGTCGATGGAGTCGAGGGACTCCTCCAGCTGCGTCGGGTCGTTCGACGCGCTCTCCACGGCCTGTTGGAGATCGGTGACGCTGTCGGCGATGGCGTCGGCGGTCTGGACGCAGTCGAGGGCCTTGGTCACGGCGTCGCAGCCGGTGGTGAGGCCGACCGCCAGCCCGACGGCCGCGACGGCGGCGGCGATGGCGGTACGGCGACTACGGCGGCGTCGGCTCGCGGCCATGGATCTGTTCCCTCCCGTTGGTCAGGCCCCCGGTGGGCCCCCGTGTTGGCCGGGCGCACGGTGGTGTGCCGTGCGCCCGTACCGGTAGTGACGCGGGGACGGTCGGCGGGGTTGCCCGCGGCGGCCGTCCTTCTTGGTGCGCCCTTTACTTTTCGAGGACGGTATCAAGTGCCGCGCGCTGCAGGGCCGCCAAGTCGGCGCAGCCGGCGACCGCCAGGTCGAGGAGGGAGTTGAGTTCGTCACGGGCGAAGGGTTCGGCCTCGGCGGTGCCCTGGACCTCGACGAAGCGGCCGTCGCCGGTGCAGACGACGTTCATGTCGGTCTCGGCGCGCACGTCCTCCTCGTAGCAGAGGTCGAGGAGCGGGACGGAGCCGACGATGCCGACGGAGACCGCGCTGACCGTCCCGGTGAGGGGCTGGCGGCCGGCCTTGACGAGCTTCTTGCCCTGGGCCCAGGAGACGGCGTCGGCGAGGGCCACGTAGGCGCCGGTGATGGCGGCGGTGCGGGTGCCGCCGTCGGCCTGGAGGACGTCGCAGTCCAGGACGATGGTGTTCTCGCCGAGAGCCTTGTAGTCGATGACGGCGCGCAGGGAGCGGCCGATGAGTCGGCTGATCTCGTGGGTGCGGCCGCCGATCTTGCCGCGGACGGATTCGCGGTCGCCGCGGGTGTTGGTGGCGCGGGGCAGCATGGAGTACTCGGCGGTGACCCAGCCTTCGCCGCTGCCCTTGCGCCAGCGCGGGACGCCTTCGGTGACGGAGGCGGTGCAGAAGACCTTCGTGTCGCCGAAGGAGACGAGGACGGAGCCCTCGGCGTGCTTGCTCCAGCCGCGTTCGATGGTGACCGGGCGGAGTTGTTCGGGGGTGCGGCCGTCGATTCGAGACATGGCGATGAGCCTAGTGGTACCGACGCGAGGGCCCGTCCCTCGGTGGGAACGGGCCTCTCAGGGGGTGACGTCCGACGCGGCGTCAGAAGTGAGGCGGGGCTGGGAGTCGGGCATGAAGCCGGGGATGACTCCCCTGCTTCACATCATGTCTTCGATCTCCGCGGCGATCGGGTCGGCGTCGGTGCCGATGACGACCTGGATCGCGGTGCCCATCTTGACGACGCCGTGTGCGCCTGCGGCCTTCAGGGCGGCCTCGTCGACCTTGCCGGCGTCGATGACCTCGGTGCGCAGGCGGGTGATGCAGCCTTCGACCTCTTCGATGTTGTCGATGCCGCCGAGACCGGCAACGATCTTCTCAGCCTTGCTGGCCATGTTCTTCTCCCTGATCCGAACCGCTGGGTCGCAGAGATTCGCAGAAATCGTCCGCGGGTGGGCACCGCGAGGACGTAGCACGCCGTAACCCCGCAATCACGCGGAATTACCGCGGAATCGCGGGTTCCTTATCTCTCCTTCATCATGCTACAACGTGGTCTACACCAGTGAATGGTGTAGACCACCATCGATGGAGGAATCATGAGCTCCGCCACCGCAACGGCGGCCCCCGCGAAGAAACGGGGTTCCGGTCTGTTCCAGGGACTGCAGAAGGTCGGCCGCAGCCTGCAGCTCCCGATCGCCGTGCTGCCGGCGGCGGGTCTGTTGCTGCGGCTGGGGCAGTCAGACGTCCAGGCGAAACTGCACCTGCCCGCCGACGTCGCCAAGGTGTTCGCCGGGGCCGGCGGCACCCTTCTGGACAGCTCGTTCGGGCTGCCCCTGTTGTTCTGCATAGGCGTGGCCATCGGCTTCGCGAAGAAGGCCGACGGCTCGACGGCGCTCGCCGCGGTGGTCAGCTTCCTGACCTACTACGCGGTGATCCACCAGTTCCCGGTGAAGGAGGGGCACGAGGGCGCGACCTACACGGCCGTCGCCCCCTTCGGAGGCTTCTGGCAGAAGGGCAACGAGGCCGCCCAGGCCGCGACCTTCCAGAACCCGGGTGTACTCGGCGGCATCATCCTCGGCCTGCTGACGGCCGTGTTGTGGCAGCGCTACCACCGCAAGCGGCTCGTCGACTGGCTCGGCTTCTTCAACGGCCGTCGGCTCGTGCCGATCATCATGGCCGCCGTCGGTACCCTCCTGGGTGTCCTGGTCGTGCTGGGCTGGCAGCCCATCGGTGACGTCATCACCAACTTCGGCGAGTGGATGACCGGCCTCGGCTCCTTCGGTGCGGCCCTCTTCGGTCTGATCAACCGTGCGCTGATCCCGATCGGCATGCACCAGTTCGTCAACTCCGTGGCGTGGTTCCAGATCGGCGACTTCACCAACTCCGCCGGCGTCGTCTCCCACGGCGACCTGCCGCGCTTCTTCGCCGGTGACCCGTCCGCCGGTCTGTTCATGACCGGCTTCTTCCCGATCATGATGTTCGGTCTGCCTGCCGCCGCCCTCGCCATCGCGCACACCGCCCGCCCGGAGCGCCGCAAGGCCGTGCTGGGCATGATGATGTCGCTGGCGCTGACCTCGTTCATCACCGGAGTCACCGAGCCGATCGAGTTCTCGTTCATGTTCATCGCCCCGGTGCTGTACGCGATCCACGCGGTACTCACCGCCGTGTCGATGGCCGTGACGTGGGCGCTGGGCATGCACATGGGCTTCAGCTTCTCGGCCGGTCTGACCGACGTCGCGATCAACTGGGGCATCTCCACCAAGCCCTGGCTGCTGCTCCCCGTCGGACTGGTCTTCGCCGCCATCTACTACGCGCTCTTCCGCTTCGCCATCATCAAGTTCAACCTCCCCACCCCGGGCCGCGAGCCCGAGGAGGAGGTCGAGGACCTCACGAAGGCGTGAGCCTGCGCTGACAGACGCGAAGAGGCCCCGGAGCCGTGTGCTCCGGGGCCTTTGTCACGTCGTAAAACCTGGCGCAGGGGCCTAGATCTCGTACGACGCCCTCGGCCTCGCCAGTTCCACCGGGCCGTCGAACGTCGTGCGGGCGTCGGCGAGGTTGGCCTGGGGGTCGGTCCACGGGGGGATGTGGGTCAGTATCAGCCTCCGGGCGCCTGCCCGGGTGGCCGTCTCGCCCGCCTCGCGACCGTTGAGGTGCAGGTCGGGGATGTTCTCCTTGCCGTGCGTGAAGGCCGCCTCGCACAGGAACAGGTCGGCGTCCCGGGCGAGTTCGTCCAGCGTCGGGGTGACGCCCGTGTCGCCGGAGTACGTCAGGATCTTGCCGTCGTGCTCGATGCGGATGCCGTACGCCTCGACCGGGTGGGCCACGCGTTCCGTGTGGACGGTGAACGGGCCGATGTCGAAGGTGGACGGCTTGACCGTGTGGAAGTCGAAGACCTCGCTCATCGAGGAGGCGGTGGGGGTGTCCGCGTAGGCCGTGGTGAGGCGGTGCTCGGTGCCCTCGGGTCCGTAGACGGGGATCGGGTCGCAGCGGCCGCCGTCGTGGCGGTAGTAGCGCGCGACGAAGTACGCGCACATGTCGATGCAGTGGTCGGCGTGCAGATGGCTGAGGAAGATCGCGTCGAGGTCGTAGAGACCGCAGTGGCGCTGCAGCTCACCCAGGGCACCGTTGCCCATGTCGAGAAGCAGCCGGAAGCCGTCGGCCTCGATGAGGTAGCTCGAACAGGCCGATTCCGCGGACGGGAACGACCCCGAGCAGCCGACGACGGTGAGCTTCATAAAGCAGAAACCTCCGCTGGCGGGAATTCAGAAGATCGGGGAACAGGACGTCGGGGGGTCGTGCGGTCCGTCGAGCGTAAGGCGCAAAACACCCGGTCGCTCCTCCGGCAAGGGCTGTTGTGGGCGAACTCACCTGTGCTGTCACCGGTTCGGCTGGACCAGAGGCGCGTGAGGCTGACGAGGGGGCGCGTCGAGGGTCGCGCGCCGGTACCGTCGTCGGCATGCACACGTCCTGGTGGTTGGCGCTCGCGGCGGTGGTACTGCTCGCACTGGTCGCCACGCTCGTCGACGGTTGGGGCCGGGGACACCGGCCCGCGGGTCGCAGGACCCGGCCCTCGGGGCGCCCGAGGCGCTCCGGTGTCCGGCCCCGGCCGGCGGAGATCTGGTGGGCGATCGTGCCCTACGAGGACGAGCCGGAACCGGAGGGGGCCGCGAGACGGGGGTCTGCTGAGGGTGCCGGCGCCGGGGGAACCTCGGGTGAGTCGGCCGTGGGCGACGGGCGGGCCAAGGACCGGCCCTGTCTGGTGCTGGGGGTGCGTGGCGACCGGGCCACCGTCGCGAAGATCACCAGCAAGTACCACGTCGAGCGGGCCGGGGTGATCCCCCTGCCGCCGGGCTCGGTCGGTGACGCGCAGGGGCGCGCGAGCTTCCTGGAGACCGGCGAGCTGCGCGAGGTGCCGCTGGGGGACTTCCGGCGGCGGGCCGGGGAGGTGGACCCGGTCCTCTGGGACCGGGTCCGTCACCTCGCCCGGTAGGCCCGGGGCCGGTGGGGCTCGGGGCCGGTGGGGTGGGGACCGGAGGCACGGTCGCGCCTCCGGCGCCCCTGCGGCTTGGGCCGAACGACAGCCCTACGCCCAGAGCTGCCCCTGGAGCGCCTCGATGGCCTCCTCGGTGGTGGCCGCCGTGTAGACGCCGGTGGAGAGGTACTTCCAGCCGCCGTCGGCGACGACGAACGCGATGTCCGCGCTCTCGCCCGCCTTCAGCGCCTTCCTGCCGACGCCGATCGCCGCGTGCAGGGCGGCGCCGGTGGAGACGCCCGCGAAGATGCCCTCCTGCTGGAGGAGTTCGCGGGTGCGGGTGACCGCGTCGGCGGAGCCGACGGAGAAGCGGGTGGTGAGGACGGAGGCGTCGTACAGCTCGGGGACGAAGCCCTCGTCGAGGTTGCGCAGGCCGTACACCAGGTCGTCGTAGCGCGGTTCGGCGGCGACGATCTGTACGTCCGGCTTGTGCTCGCGCAGGTAGCGGCCGACGCCCATCAGGGTGCCGGTGGTGCCGAGGCCCGCGACGAAGTGGGTGATCGACGGGAGGTCGGCGAGGATCTCCGGGCCGGTCGTCGCGTAGTGGGCGCCCGCGTTGTCCGGGTTGCCGTACTGGTAGAGCATCACCCAGTCGGGATGCTCGGCGGCGAGTTCCTTGGCGACCCGTACGGCGGTGTTGGAGCCGCCCGCGGCAGGGCTGGGAACGATCTCGGCGCCCCACATGCCGAGCAGGTCCCGGCGCTCCTGCGAGGTGTTCTCCGGCATCACGCACACCATGCGGTAGCCCTTGAGCTTGGCGGCCATGGCGAGGGAGATGCCGGTGTTGCCGGAGGTGGGCTCGAGGATGGTGCAGCCGGGAGTCAGGCGGCCGTCCTTCTCCGCCTGTTCGATCATGTACAGGGCGGGCCGGTCCTTGACCGAGCCGGTGGGGTTGCGGTCCTCCAGCTTGGCCCAGACGCGGATGTCGGCGGACGGCGAGAGCCGCGGCAGGAGCACCAGAGGGGTGTTGCCCACCGCGGCCAGCGGGGAGTCGTAACGCATGGGTGGTCAGCGGGCCTTAGGCCATGCCGCCGGCCACGGCCGGCAGGATCGTGACGTTGTCGCCGTCGGCGAGCTTGGTGTTGATGCCGTCCAGGAACCGGACGTCCTCGTCGTTGAGGTAGACGTTGACGAAGCGGCGCAGCTGGTCGCCGTCCACGATGCGGGCCTGGATTCCGGTGTGACGGTTCTCGAGGTCGGCGAAGAGCTCGGCGAGCGTGTCCCCGTTGCCTTCCACCGCCTTCTGGCCGTCGGTGTAGGTGCGGAGGATGGTCGGGATGCGGACCTCGATGGCCATGGTTGCGGGCTCCTGTCGGAAGTGGTCAGGTCGGTGGGCGCACGACAGCGCGGTACAGCTGGGTTGTACGGGTGAGGTTCTCCCGCGCTCGGCCTCGCTCACGCGGGAGGTGCCCCCACCGGCTCACGGCCGTACGGCGGCACGGGGCAGCGTCAACAGATGGCGCTGGCGAGCCTGCACAGGTCGACGTGCAGCCGCGCCACGAGCAGCGTGCCCGGCGTCTTCTCGCTCACGTCGTCAAGAACCATGGGCTCATCGTATCGATTCCCGGTCCGGATCCCGGAGTACGGTCTCACATCGTGGGCGGTTGACGGCCGGAGAGTGAGACTGGCCAGCTCACGCGGACTCCCGGAGCACCAGTCGGGTGGGCACGACCACCGAGGACCGGGTCGGCGCGCCGGGGTTCTGTGTGATGTCGAACAGCAGCCGGGCCATCAGGCGGCCCATCTCCTCGACGTCCTGGTGGACGGTGGTCAGCGGCGGGTCGGTCGACTCGGCGATCTCCGCCAGGTCGTCGAACCCGACCACGGCCACGTCCTCGGGGACCCGGCGTCCGCTCTCCCGCAGCGTCTGCAGCGCGCCGGACGCCATCAGGTCCGAGGCGACGAAGACGGCGTCCAGGCCGGGCTGCCTCCGCAGCAGTGCGGCCATCGCGTCGGCGCCGCCCCGCAGGGTGTAGTCGGCCCGCTCGATCAGGTCCGTGGAGGCGGCGGGCAGGACGTCCCGGTACCCGGCGAGCCGGTCGGCGGCGGAGTTCTCCTGGTCGTAGGGGCCGGTGACGGTCGCGATGCGGGAGCGGCCGAGCGAGACCAGGTGCTGGACGGCCTGCCGGGCGCCCCCGCGGTTGTCGCCGTCGACGTAGGCCTGGCCGCCTCGCTCGGGGTCCCCGTCCCGCAGCAGCGGACGGCCGCCGAAGACGGCGGGCAGGCCGATCCGGTCGACCATCTCGTGCAGTCGGTCGCCGGGCCGCAGGGAGAACAGGAGGGCGCCGTCGACATGGCCGCCGCCGAGGTAGTCGGCGACCCGTGCGTAGTCGTCGGGGTCGTCCAGGAACAGCAGGACGGCCTGGGCGCCGTGGCCTGCGAGTTCCCGGCGGATGCCGCGCAGGAGGAGGTCGAAGAACGGGTCGAGGAAGAGGCGGTTCTCCGGCTGGGCGGCGACCACCGCGACCGCGCCGGTGCGGTGGGTGACCAGCTGGCGGGCGGCCTGGTTGGGCACGTAACCCAGTTCGACGATCACCTGCCGGACGCGGTCGACGACCTCGGCACTCACCCTGGGCTCCGCGTTGATCACCCGGGACACCGTGGACCTCGACACCCCCGAGCGCCGTGCGACGTCCTCGAGCGTGGGACGGTGACCGGTCGTCCGTCGCGTCAACACCATCTCCGATACGGCGAGTTGTCAGGGCGTACGACGATCAGTATGCCTCGACGACCTGTACCTCCTCCTCCGTCACCTCGCCCTCCAGGATCCGGAAGGAGCGGAACTGGAAGGGGCCGGCCTCGTCGGTGTCGGCGGTGGAGACGAGGACGTAGTGCGCGCCGGGCTCGTTGGCGTAGGAGATGTCGGTGCGGGACGGGTACGCCTCGGTGGCCGTGTGGGAGTGGTAGATGATCACGGGTTCCTCGTCCCGGTCGTCCAGCTCGCGGTAGAGCTTGAGCAGGTCGCCGGAGTCGAACTCGTAGAACGTGGGCGAGCGGGCGGCGTTCAGCATCGGGATGAAACGCTCGGGGCGGCCCGTGCCCGCCGGGCCCGCGACCACGCCGCACGCCTCGTCGGGGTGGTCCTCGCGTGCGTGGGCGACGATCTGGTCGAACAGGGCCTGGGTGATGGTCAGCATGCTGGTCAGGATAAGCAAAGGGGCCGCCCCGTACCGAGGAGTGGTACGGGGCGGCCCACATGGCGGACGTCCTGAGCGGCGGCCGCCGGGGGCTCCACGAGAGTTCCCGGTGGCCGGACGTCCGACCCGCTAGCGGGCGACCTTCTCGAACTCCGCGTCGCGGCGAGCGGTGCCGCCCGCGTTGCGGCTCTTGAGGACCAGCCAGCCGATTCCCAGGCACACGAACCAGAGCGCCATCACGTACAGACAGACGCGGGCGTCGGCGTCGTACGCGATCAGGCCGGTGACGAAGAGCAGGAAGGCGATGGCGACGTAACTGCACTTCGAGCCGCCCGGCGCCGGGAAGGAGGAGGCGGGCAGGCGGCCCGCTTCGACCGCGCGGCGGTAGAGGACGTGGCTGATCAGGATCATCAGCCAGGTCCAGATGCCGGCCGCGGTGGCCACCGAGGTGACGTAGCCGAAGGCCTTCTCCGGGACGATGTAGTTGAGGATCACGCCGATGCCCATGAAGAGCACCGAGACGGTGATGCCGAAGGCGGGGGTCCTGGACGCGGACAGCTTGCTGAAGACCCTGGGGGCCTCACCGCTGTCGGCCAGGTTCCGCAGCATGCGGCCCGTGGAGTACATGCCGGAGTTGCAGGAGGACAACGCGGCGGTCAGCACGACGAAGTTGACGATGCCGGCGCCCGCCGGGATGCCGATCTTGGCGAAGGCCTCCACGAAGGGGCTCACCCCGTCGGCGAACTCGGTCCACTTCACCACGCAGAGGATGACGGTGAGGGCGCCGACGTAGAACAGCGCGATCCGCCAGGGCAGGGTGTTGATCGCCTTGGGGAGGGTCTTCTCCGGGTCCTCAGACTCTCCGGCGGTGACACCGACGAGTTCGACGGCCAGGTAGGCGAACATGACGCCCTGCAGGGTCATCAGGGACGAGCCGATGCCCTTGGGGAAGAAGCCGTCGAAGGCCCACAGGTTGGAGACGGCGGCGGTGTCACCGGCGGAGCTGAAGCCGAAGGTGAGGACGCCGAGGCCGATCACGATCATGCCGATCAGGGCGGTGACCTTGACCATCGAGAACCAGAACTCCAGCTCGCCGAAGAGCTTCACGGAGATCAGGTTGACCCCGAACAGAACCACCAGGAAGACCAGGGCCGTCACCCACTGCGGGATGGACGGGAACCAGTAGTTCACGTAGATCGCGGCGGCCGTCAGTTCGGCCATACCGGTGACCACCCACATCAGCCAGTACGTCCAGCCGGTGAAGTAGCCGAAGAACGGGCCGAGGAACTCGCGCGAGTACTCCGCGAACGAGCCGGAGACCGGGCGGTAGAGCAGGAGCTCGCCGAGCGCCCGCATGATGAAGAAGATGATGACGCCCGCGAGGGCGTACATGAAGATCAGGCTGGGTCCGGCCTTGGCGATGTTCGCCCCGGCTCCCAGGAAGAGGCCGACGCCGATCGCGCCGCCGATCGCGATCATCTGGACCTGGCGGCTGCCGAGTCCGCGCTCGTACCCCTCTTCCGACTCCTTAGGGGCCTTTTCCTTGTCGACCTGCGCTGAGGTCATGTGTGGTGCGCCTTTCTCCATGCCGACCCGGGC
The DNA here is from genome assembly GCF_040612855.1 of Streptomyces sp. NPDC006332. Taxonomy (NCBI): domain Bacteria; kingdom Bacillati; phylum Actinomycetota; class Actinomycetes; order Kitasatosporales; family Streptomycetaceae; genus Streptomyces; species Streptomyces sp. NPDC006332. The sequence continues at coordinate 123,966 of NZ_JBEXRA010000017.1, read as the reverse complement.
CTCTCGTCGGCCACGGATCGGATCTCGATCCCCCCGGATTGCTGGAGCTGAGCGGAGTCCGCTCGTGCCTGGCCGGCGGTCGCCGGCTCGGTGGCGCACCCGGACGGACATGGGTGGTGTTCGCCGGGCGGTCGTGAAGATTTATCACGGCCGCAACACTGATCACTGGCGTGACATGTGAGGCAGCGCACAAGAAGAACCGGACAAAGAACACCGCGGAGGGTCATAGGTGCCCGCCGCGGTGATGTGATCGTTATCCGGATTTGAGCGTCCGTTGAGCGAACACAGAATCTACACAAGATGGGGCATATGCCCAGCGCTCACCCGCGCTCGCCCTGTGTCACCCACACTCCCACGCGCTCCCCCGCGCTTACGGCATCAGGGTGGTCACCAGCGTCTCCTGAAGCCCTCCCAGCCACAGGTACGCCATCACCATCGGCTTGCGCGGGTCGTCGTCCGGGAGGTGGTACAGGAGATCGCCGTCGTCCTCGTCGCTGATCTCCAGCCGGGAGCCGATCGCCAGCCGCAGGTCGTTGAGGGAACGAAGCCACTGCTGGGACTCACCGGGCGCCAGCTTGAGGATCGCGCCGCCCTCGCCGGACGGACTGAGCGCGTCCAGGGAGCGGATCACCGCGAGGGCGTTCTCCCGCTTGCCGGCCCTGAGGTCGTTCTCGGTGTAGCGGCGGAACTCGGCGGAGTACTCGCGCTCCTCCTCGGCGCGCTTCGGCCCGGCGGCGCCCTCCGGGTCGCTGTAGGCGTCGGGGAAGAGCCGCTTGAGGACCGGGTCGGACGGGGGTTCGCTGGGGCCCTCGGCGAACAGCTCGGCGAGCGGGTCGTCGGGGGCGTCCTCGGCTGGGCCGGGGCCGATGAGTTCCAGGAGCTGGACGGCCAGCGACCGGATGATGGAGATCTCGACGTCGTCGAGGGCGACGGCCGCGCCGCCGCCGGGGAGCGGTTCGAAGTGTCCTGGCATGGAATCTTTTCGCTGCTTGGCGGTCTGCTGGGCTGCTTCTCGGCGGTCTGTCGGGGTACCTGTCGGCGGCTGCCGGACTACTTGCGGTCCTGCTGGAGCGTGGCCCACAGACCGTAGCCGTGCATGGCCTGCACGTCGCGCTCCATCTCCTCGCGGGTACCACTGGAGACGACCGCCCGGCCCTTGTGATGGACGTCGAGCATGAGCTTGGTGGCCTTGTCCTTGGAGTAGCCGAAGTACGTCTGGAAGACGTACGTCACATAGCTCATGAGGTTGACCGGGTCGTTGTGGACGATGGTGATCCAGGGGACGTCCGACTCGGGGACGGCGAAGACCTCCTCCGCCGACTCGGTGCGTTCGATCTCTAGGGGAGCGGGTGACGTCACATGGCCATGCTGCCACGCTCCCCGTAAATCGTCACACTGACGAAATGGGGGTAGCATCCGTTCCTATGAACACAGCGGACCTTGGGCTGCCGGTGGACGTTCCCTCGACGGCGCTCTTCACGGACCAGTACGAACTGACGATGCTGCAGGCCGCGCTGAAGGCGGGTACCGCCGAACGGCGCAGCGTGTTCGAGGTCTTCACCCGGCGGTTGCCGGAGGGGCGCCGCTACGGCGTGGTGGCGGGCACCGGGCGCGTCCTGGACGCGGTGGAGAACTTCCGTTTCGACGCGGACGTCCTCGGCTTCCTGCGCGAGCACTCCATCGTCGACGAGGCGACGTCGGACTGGCTCGCCGCGTACCGCTTCTCGGGTGACGTCTGGGGCTATCCCGAGGGCGAGGTCTACTTCCCGGGCTCGCCGATCATGCGGGTCGAGGGCTCGTTCGCCGAGTGCGTGCTGCTTGAGACCGTGATCCTGTCGATACTCAACCACGACTCGGCCATCGCAGCGGCCGCCTCCCGGATGTCCTCCGCCGCCGGTGAGCGCCCACTGATCGAGATGGGGGCCCGGCGCACCCACGAACTGGCCGCGGTCGCCGCCGCGCGCGCCGCGTACGTCGGCGGCTTCACCACCACCTCGGACCTGGCGGCCGGTTTCCGCTACGGCATCCCCACCGTGGGCACCTCCGCCCACGCCTTCACCCTCCTGCACGACCAGGAACGGGACGCCTTCCAGGCCCAGGTGGACTCGCTCGGCCGGGGCACCACGCTGCTCGTGGACACGTACGACGTCGCCGAGGCCGTCCGGACGGCCGTGGAGGTCGCCGGGCCCGAGCTGGGCGCCGTGCGGATCGACTCCGGGGACCTGCTGCTGGTCGCGCACCGGGTACGGCAGCAGCTGGACGAGCTGGGCGCCACCGACACGAAGATCATCGTGACCTCGGACCTGGACGAGTACGCCATCGCGTCGCTGGCCGCGGCGCCCGTGGACGCGTACGGCGTCGGCACCCAGCTGGTGACCGGCTCCGGGCACCCGACGGCCTCGATGGTCTACAAGCTGGTCGCCCGCGCCGAGACCGCCGACCCGAAGGCCCCGCTGGTGCCGGTGGCGAAGAAGTCCTCCGGCGGCAAGACGTCCATCGGCGGCCGCAAGTGGGCCGCGCGGCGGCTGGACCGGTACGGGTCCGCGGAGACCGAGGTCGTCGGCACCGGGCCGGTGCCGGCCGAGCTGGCCGAGCGTCAACTGCTGGTCCAGTTGGTCAGGGGCGGGGAGGTCGTCGCGCGGGAGCCGCTGGATGTGGCCCGCGACCGGCACGCGGCCGCCCGGGCGGGCCTGCCGCTGTCGGCGACCCAGCTGTCCCGCGGGGAACCGGTCATTCCGACGGAGTATGTACAGGGGCGCTCGGGTAGTTAGAGCGGGTGCGCCCGTCCCTGTCGCTCGCGCCCTGCGACGCCCCCTCCCGCCCCGCCTCTCCAGTCCGTAGGCTCGGAGGTTCACCGGCCGGGCACCCCTTCTCTTCCCCGACCCCATAGTCGAAGGACACCGACCATGCGCCGCGCCTTGATCGTCGTAGACGTGCAGAACGATTTCTGCGAGGGCGGCAGCCTCGCCGTGACCGGTGGTGCCGATGTGGCCGCCGCTGTCACGGAGCTGATCGGTCAGGCGGGCGGGTCCGGTTACCAGCACGTCGTCGCCACCCGCGACCACCACATCGCGCCCGGCGGCCACTTCGCCGACAACCCGGACTACGTCCACTCCTGGCCGGCGCACTGCATCGCCGGCACCGAGGGGGTGGGCTTCCACCCGAACTTCGCCCCCGTGGTCGCCTCCGGCGCGATCGACGCCGTCTTCGACAAGGGGGCGTACGCGGCGGCGTACAGCGGGTTCGAGGGTGCCGACGAGAACGGGGTGACGCTCGCCGACTGGCTGCGGGCCCGCGAGGTCGACGAGGTGGACGTGGTCGGCATCGCGACCGACCACTGCGTCCGCGCCACCGCGCTGGACGCGGCCCGGGAGGGCTTCCGTACCCAGGTCCTGCTGGATCTGACCGCCGGGGTGGCCGAGGCCACGACCGGGCGGGCGCTGGAGGAGATGCGGGGGGCGGGCGTCGAACTGTCCGGCAAGCCCGTGGTGGCCTAGGACCTGCGCGGGCCTGGCCGGATGGTCAGACGAGGCGCTTGCGACCCCAGACGATGATGAATGCCGCGATGCCGACGGTCAGAGCCAGCAGGATCGAGGCGCCGAGCCACTGCATGCCGGACATCTCAGACATCGGGATGTAGTCGACCGACCAGCCGACCACCTGCGCCTTCTCCAGGCAGGCGTTCACGGCCTTGTCCGTCGCCGCGTTGCAACTGCCCCAGCCGATGGTGTCGCCCGAGGCCGTGAGGTAGGACTGGTCCACGACGTTGGCGCTGTCGGGCAGGTTCGGATAGACGTTGTCCCCCGTGACACCGTTGTGGGTGGTGGCCGTGACGACGTTCCCGAGGGACATCCGGAAGTGCGACCAGACCAGCCGCAGGACGACGGCGAAGCCCAGGGTGACGACCATGGACAGCAGGGTCCGCCGCAGCAGCATGCCGATCGCCACGCCGGCGACGACGGTGAGCAGGGTGAGTGCCACGGGCATGGGTCCACTGCTGTCGAAGCCGGCACCGTCGTACCAACTCAGGGCGTACGACGATGGCCTGACCGGTGACCACCACCACGTGAACGCGGCGGAGACCGCCGTGGTGCACACCACGACCACGAGTGCGCTCACACCGAGCTTGGTGGTGATCCAGCGGACCCGGCTGACGGACTGAGCGCTGACGAGCTTGGCGGTGCCGCTCTCCAGATCGCCGGCGAGCAGGGGCGCACCGAGGAAGACACCGATCAGGACGGGCAGGAGCTGGAGCACCTGAGAAGTCGAGTTGAGCGGCGCCGGGTCGAACTTGTCCTCCCAGCCGTCCTTCAGGTGGGGATAGCCGTACCCCTCGAGGTACGTCATCATCTGCTGGCGCTGGTAGACCATCACCGCGACGGCGATGGCGGCGACGGCCAGGAGCGTCCAGTACGCGGCGCGGTGCTGACGCCAGACGAGCCAGTTCATGCCGCTGAGCCGGAGGCGGCGGCCACGGCCGGCTTCGGTGCGCACCGAGTCGGAGGAGGTGCTGCCGGTGCTGATCATCGTGCTCATGCCGCCACCGCCTGCGGGGCGACGTAGGAGCTGGGACCGATCAGCGGCGGGGCTTCGGGTGAGCGCAGATAGGCGAGCAGGAGTTCCTCCAGGTTCGGGGTGCTCGCCTGCCATGGGCCGGTGACCGGCCCGTCGGGGCGGACCAGCGAGGTGAACTGCCGTCCACTGATACGGGTTTCGACGACCGTGTGGTAGGCCAGCTCCGGGGGCGTCCGCCCGTCGGAGTGGGCCCCGGTCAGCAGGGTGTGGGCGGTGCGGAGTTCGTCGACCTCACCGGCCATGCGCAGCTCGCCGCCCGCGATGACCAGCAGGTAGTCGCAGGTGTTCTCCAGCTCGGCGAGCATGTGGGTGGACATCAGCACGGTGGTGCCGTGTTCGGCGGCCTCGGCCAGCAGGACGCCCATCAGTTCGTGGCGCACCAGCGGGTCGAGGTCGGACATCGGCTCGTCGAGGAGCAGCAGGTCGGGGCGCTTACCGAAGGAGACGGCGAAGGCCACCCGGGTGCGCTGGCCGCCGGAGAGCGTGCCGATCTTCGCGTCGAAGGGCACATTGCCCGCGCGGACGATGTTCTCGGCGGCCCGCTGGTCCCAGTCGGGGTTCAGTTCGCGGCCCATGCGCAGGGTCTCGGCGACGGTGAAGCGCCGGAACAGGGGCTTCTCCTGGGCGAGGAACGCGGTACGCCGAGTGGCCTCCGCGGACTCCGGGGCCGCACCGAACACGCGCAGGGTGCCGGTGGTCGGCTCCAGCAGGTTGGCGGCGATGGCCATCAGCGTGGTCTTGCCGGCCCCGTTGGGGCCCACCAGACCGCAGATCCGCCCGGCCGGCAGCCGGAAGGAGCAGTCCCGCAGCGCCCAGCCCCGGCGGTACTTCCGGCCTAACCCACGGGCTTCTATCGCGGACGTGTCCGCCGACCCCCCGTGGCCTGTCTCGTAGCTCATCATGCGTGTCCTCTTGTTCCCATGGTTCCTGTTGCGCCTGTTGCGCCTGTTGTACCTGTTGCGCCTGTTGCGCTCGTTGTGCTCGTTGCGCTCGTTGTGCCTGTTACGTCTGTTAAGTCTGTTACGCCTGCGTGCCCGCCTGGTCGGCAGCGGGCCAGGTCGCGGCGTACCGCTCCTCCATCACCGACGTGACCAGAGCGGTCACGTCGTCCGGCTCGAGACCCGCCTCGCGGGCCCGGTCCATCCAGGCCTCCAGCTCACCGCGCAGCGGCGAATCGGCCGCCGCCTGTGGACGAGCGAGCGACTGCCGGACGAAGGTCCCCAGGCCCGGCCTCGCTTCGACCAGACCCTCCCGCTCCAGTTCGCGATACGCCTTGAGCGTGGTGTTGGGATTGACGGCGGAGGTCTGGGCGACCGCCTTGGCCGTGGGCAACTGGTCCCCGGGCACGAGTACGCCCAGCCGCAGCGCCTGCTTGGTCTGCTGCACGATCTGCTGGTAGGCGGCGATCCCGCTCCGCCGGTCGATACGGAACTCCAACCGCTTCACCATCATTCCACTAGTCGACTAGTGGAATGATGGTGAAGTACTGACCGCGCATCTGTCAAAGCTCACAGGTCGGGGCGCCGGCGGCGTGGCGGACGCACGCCGCGGGTCTGTCGCGTTGCCTGGGGCGGGGGGAGACCCTCCAGAACGGGCGGCACTTCCACGCCCTTGACGCATGCCAAAGGTGCGCCGGTCCGCTGACCTGCGCATTCATTGGCTTACAACCCGGTTGACTTTACTTTCTGTTTGCGATTGGCTGCGGGCTCCGACCTTCACGATCCGGGGGGATCCCATGAACCGCACCGTCCGCGCCGCCGTCTGTTCCGTCGCCGTCGCAGGCCTCGCGCTCGGCCTCAGCTCCTGCTCCGAGACGGTCGACAAGGTCGACAAGGCGGTGGACGAGACGTACGAGGTCACCTACGAGGTCACCGGGAAGAGCGTCGAGTCGATCGACTTCCACGGTGGCGGCGGCACGGCCATGGAGCCGAAGATCGAGTCGGTGAAGAAGCCGAAGCTGCCCTGGACGAAGACGGTCACCCTGCGCGGCATCATGCCCGCGGGGGTCATGCCCATCGGCACGGACCCCGAAGGCGCCCAGGTCACGTGCAAGATCACCCACAAGGGCAAGGTGCTGGAGGAGCAGCGCGGCAAGGGCCTGGTGGCCACCGGCGGCTGCATCGCGGAGTCCCCGGTCACGGGGTGACCCCGGGACCGGCACCACCGAACCCACGGCCGCCGGGGCGCTATGTCACGGTCGGCCCCGTCACGCCGGTGTCGTCATGGTCGGCCCTGTCACGCCGATGTCGTCGGGCGCCTCAGCAGCGACCGGATGGGGCGCCACAGCTCCTGGACCAGTTCCGGTCCGACGACACCGTTGTCAGGCGCCGTGCGCCATATCAAACCGTCCGGGTGGTGCAGGACCGCGGTGATCTCGTCCGGCGTCGGCGGGGCCGCGTTGCCCCGCAGGTAGACCGCGCGCATGCCCAGGTTGCGCAGCCTGGTCAGGGCGCGCGCACGGTTGCGGGCATGGACGAGGACGCGGACCGAGCCCACGCTCTCGGCGGCGGGGCTGGGCAGGTTCAGCGCCACCACCACACTGCCGGTCGGCAGCTTGCAGAAACCTCCTGCGGCCATGCGGTCATACCCCCGTGCGAGTCGGCGTCGTGGTCGGTGTCAATAAGGGAGTCACAGGACGCACCTAAACACGATCGGCGGCAACCCGCCAGGGGGTTGCCGCCGATACGCGTTTGACCTGCGGAAATACCGTCTACTTCGCGGACGGTCCGACCTGGAGCGAGATCGTGGAGCCGTCCAGCGGCTCCTTGGAGATCTTGATCCGGGTGTTGGTGTCAGTGATCTTGACGCCCGCGAGGGGGTTCGAGGCGTCGTAGTACGTCGACGTGCCGTCATCGAAGACCGGGACACCGGCCCGTGACTTGATCTTGGTCGGGACGCCCGCGTTGTGGAGCGTGATCGCGTCCGTCTGCTGCCGGCTGAAGGTCGAGTCGTAGGCCTGGATGCGGTTGCGCATCAGCGTGCCGTCGGACCACTTCAGCGGCGTCGGGTGGGAGTCGATCGGCAGGATCAGGCCCTGACCGGGGTGCTGGCTGGTGTTGTCGTCGGCCTGGGAGGTGTCCCACTTCCAGATCAACAGGCCGTTCTGGTAGGCGTAGTGCTCCACCCAGCCCGGACGGGTCGTCGAGAAGCCGTAGTTGTACGGGCCGACCTTGAGGGTCTTGTCGTACGACACGTACTGGCGGTTCTCGGCGATGTAGTACTGCGGGTAGTCGTCCGTGATGGACGCGCCGACCCGGGAGAAGCCGTTCGCGGCCCAAGCGGCGTCGGCGGACTCGGCGTTGTCGGAGAACAGGGGGGCGCCGTCGGCGGTCACCGTGATCTCGTCGGCCGTGAAGCCCTTCTGGGCCACGCCACCGTCGGTCTGGTAGCGGAAGCGCAGGCCGATCTTCTGGCCCGCGTAGGCGTCGAGCGGGTAGGTCAGCTTCTGATGGGCGTCCACCGTGCCGGTGAGGGCGGGCTTGCCGCTGGCGTCACGCGGGACGGCGCTGCCGTCGGCCAGCTTGCCGTCGATCGGCGTCCAGTTGGCGCCGCCGTCCGTGGAGACCTCGGTGTAGACGTAGTCGTAGTCCGTCTCGGTGTCCCACCAGCCGTCGAGGGTCAGGCTCGCGGCGGACTTGCCGGTCAGGTCCACGGTCCGGGAGAGCGTGTTGCGCAGGTCGTTGCCGCTGCCGCTCCACCACTGCCTGGTGCCCTGCGCCGGGGTGACGATCTTGGTGGTGACCGTCTTGTCGGGCAGTTGGACCACGAGGGCCTGCGGGTTCTTGGTGTTGTACTCGGCGAGCCCCAGGGTGTGGTTCGACTTCTTGCCCGCCTGGGCGATGTCGTAGTCGAGCCAGCCGAGTTGCAGCTTGTCCCAGGAGTTCATGTCGCCGGGCAGGTCGCCGATGGACTCCTTGCCGGTGCCGAGCCAGGAGCCGGACGACATCAGGGTCCAGAAACCGGTGGAGTTCTCGCCGCCGCCGGAGGTGTCGTACTCGTCGGGCAGGCCCAGGTCGTGGCCGTACTCGTGGGCGAAGACGCCCAGGCCGCCGTTCTCCGGCTGGATGGTGTAGTCGCCGACCCAGATGCCGGTGTCGCCGATCTGGGTGCCGCCGAGCTTGTTGCCTTCGGGGCCGGTGGAGCCGGCGTCGGTGCCGAAGGCGAACCAGCGGTGGGCCCAGATCGCGTCCTCGCCCTGCGCGCCGCCGCCCGCGGACTCGTCCTCGCCGGCGTGCACGATCTGGAAGTGGTCGATGTAGCCGTCGGGCTCGTTGAAGTCGCCGTCGCCGTCGAAGTCGTTGCGGTCCCACTGGTCGAACTCGGCGAGCTCGGCCTTGATCTCGGCGGGGGTGTCACCGGCCTCCTCGCGCTGGGCGACCCAGGCGGTGACGCCGTCCCGGACCGCGTACCAGGCGCCGGTGGTCGCGTCGTTGGAGCCGTACCGGGCCTCGTTGTAGGGGACCTTGACCCAGTCGGTCACCTCGCCCTCGACGGAGTAGCGGCCCGAGGACTGCTTCTCGTAGTACTTCTTCAGCGACTCGGTGTTCTTGCCGGTGCCGAAGTACAGCTGCTCGAAGTGCTGCTGGTTGTAGTCGGACTGCCAGGCCGTGCTGTTGTCGTCGGCACGGTCCGGCTGGGCTATCTGGTTGTGCAGCGGGCCGGGCGTGCCGCCGTAGCGGCTGTCGACCTGGTCGCCGAACTCGACCAGGATCGTGAAGATCTTGTCCGTCTTCTCGCGGCCGACCTCGACGTACTTGTCCTCGCCCTTGAGCTTGACGACCTTCGAACCGTCCCGGTCCTTGACCTTGGCGGCGCCGGATATGACCTGGTCGAGTGCTTCCTCGCGCTGCGCCTCCCGCGTCTTGGACAGCGGGCCGTCGAAGTCGTGCTCCCTGCTCTTGGCCGGCTGCGGGTCGTTCCCGTCCACGGCCGCGGGCGCGCCCGCGGCGGTCGAGTCGGCCTGGGCGACCGCGAAGGTCGAGAAGGTGGCGGTGGCCGCGGCCACCGCGACCACCGTCGCCGCCGTTCTGAACTGCCAGGATCTGCTGGTCACTTGAGTTCCTCCCCCGCGTCCGGGCGCGCGGAAGGAGGGGGGCCTTCGCCTGGTGTGTCCGCGCGCGCGTGTTCAACGCGTGTAGTCAAGTGACGACATTGGACTAGAGGTTGGCGAGAAAAGACAGATCTTGACTTGGACAAGTCAATTGCACTATGCGGAGTTGGCGTCCGCTTTACGAACGCCGGAGTGCGCCCCGGGCACGTCGGCCTCCGGTCGGCAGGGCGCCGGGGGCTCATCGAACGGGCGCGCGGATCTGTCCACCTGCTGGACCGCATGAACCCGTGCGCCCCCCGTGCACCGGCCCTGTTGGTCAGGTCACGCTTACCTGTCGTTCCGCTCGGGCATGCAGGCGATTAGAGTCGATTGGCGGAACGCCCTGAATTCGGCGGAAAGCCAGGCCGACGCCCCCGTGGACCCCCACTTCCGAGGACACGATTGCCATGCCTCGTCCGACTGTCACGCCTCGCCCGACGGCCGCACAGCTCGCCTACGGTTCGTGCACCGTGATCTGCTCGACGTTCGCCATGCTGCTGCTGTCACAGACGAGTTCCGGCGTGGGGATCGCGATCATCGCCGTCGCGGCGCTCGCCCTCGGGCTGCTGGTCGCCATGACGGTCCCGATGCCGAAGTCCCGCGTGGCCGCGGTGGACCAGCCCGCCGCACAGCCCACCGAAAGGGCACAGACGCCACAGGCGCCCGTACCGGCGGTCTCGGTCGCCGCGGTGACGCCCGAGCGGCCGGTGCACGAGCGGGCCGCCTCCTGACCCGGCCTACGGGTGCTCAGTCCGTCTTGACCACCACCGTCTTGGCCGCCTTGTCGTGCAGGCCCTGCTTGTAGGGCTTGTCGAAGAAGCTCCAGCCGCCCGCGATCGCGGTCCAGACACAGGCGCAGCAGAAGGCGAACGGGATCCACAGCACCGCCGAGCGGATCAGGTTGGTCTGCACGGAGGGGGTGGCCCCGTTGTCCAGGTTGGCCACCCGCATGCCCAGCCACTTCTTGCCGAACGTCTGGCCCGTCCGGCTCATCAGGATGGTGTCGTAGGCCATGTAGAGCACGGCCGCCACGATCGACTGTCCGAGGGACTTGCTGTACTCGATCTTGTCGTTGTCGAAGTCGTACTCGTGGACGTTGATGGCCCAGGTGAGCAGCCAGACGACGATCCCGACCATGATCATGTCGATGATCCGGGCGAGCGTGCGCCGGCCGCTGTCGGCGAGCGGCGGCATACCGGCCAGCGGGTCGCCGGGGTACTGACCACCACCGCCGTACGGACCGCCGCCACCGCCTCCGTACGGGTCGCCGCCGCCTCCCCCGTACGGGTCGCCGCCCCCGCGCGGGCCGCCGCCTCCGTAGGGGTCACCGCCCTCGTGGGGCGGGGGCTGAGCGCCGTACGGCGAACCCGAACCCTCGGAGGGCGGGGGCTGCTTCCTGAACGGGTCGTCTTCCGGCGGCTGACCGGAGCCGGGGGGCGGTTCGGTGCTCATGGCCCGAGTCGACCGCGAACCCTCCGGCTCCGCATCCGGCGAGCGGCCGTCCGGAGTACCGCGGCCTGCGGTACTCCCGGCCTGCGCGCATCCTGCGGTGCGTTCGCTCTGTCCGCTCAGCCCGCGACGAACGTGTGCGCGGCCTTGTCGTGCCAGCACTGGCGCCACGGACGGTCGAACAGGCCCCACAGGACACCCAGGACGCCGATGGCGAGCAGACCGGGCACGCTGTAGACGAGCCAGCGGCGCAGGGCGGCACCGAAGGACGGGGCCTCGCCGCCCTCGATGTCCCGCACGTCCAGCCCGAACAGCTTCTTGCCAAGGGTGCGGCCCCACTTGGCGGTGGGCAGCGCCTCGTACAGGACGCCGAAGACCAGCAGGACGGCCAGGACGATGCCCAGATACGTCGATGTCGTGCCGTCCAGCAGCCAGACCGTGACGGTCTCGCCGGACTGCTTGGCCACGTCGATCTTCTCGTTGACGTGGTCGAGCGCCTTCGTGCCGAGCGGTACGGCGGCCACGGCGGTGACCGCGGCGAGGACGATGGTGTCCACGAGCCGGGCGCCCAGCCGCTTGCCGAGTCCGGCGGGACGGGCCGACGACTGCCGCCTGGCGGCCGCCTGGAACACGTCGTCCACGGGCGGCTTCCAGGGCACGACGGGCTGCTCGTCGTCGGACGCGCCCGCGAGCCGGTGCACCTGCTGGGCCCAGGAGGGCTGCCCGCCACCGGCGCCGGGCGCCATGGGGCCGCCCGGCTGGGGCACGGCTCCCTGCTGAGGCACGCCGGGCTGCTGGGGCACGCTCGGGGCGGCGGCTTGGAGAGGCGTCTGCTGAGGGCCGGAGAGGGCACTGGGGGCCGCTGCGGCGGCCTGGGCGGCGGCTGCGGCCCCCGCTTGCCCCTGCGCGCCCGCCGCACGCGCGGCGGCGGCCTTACCGGCCCCGAACCCGGGCGTTCCGGGAGCGCCGGAGGACTCAGCGGACGCGGCGGCGTCCGGGGGCGTGGCCTGGGCGCCGATGCCCGGCTGGGCTGCGGCGCCGGGCCCGGCCTCCCGATGCCCCGCGCCCGCCGAGAACTGGGCGCCGAACGCTCCCGGGACCGCACCGGGAGCGGAGTGCGCGCTTCCGGCACCCGGGGTGCCCGTGCTCCCCTGATGCGCCCCCGCCGCCCCGTTCTGCTGGGCCGCGCGCGGGGAGAGCGCGCGGAAGGTCACGGTGCCCTCGTCGACGGGGCCACCGGGGCCCGGGACACCGGGAGTTCCGCCGTCGGCGCCGCCCGCCGCTCCCCCGGGTCCGGGCGTCGGCCGACGGAAGAGGAAGGTGTTGCCGGCCTCGTCCTGGTCGGCGGGCGGGATCGTCGCGCTGCCGTCGGTACGGGCGGAGCGGCCCTCCGGCTGGGGCGGGCCGTCAGCGGGCCCCGCCGCGCGCGGCACCCGCGGATCCGCACCCTGCGGTGCCCCCCACGACACCCGGCGGTCCTGGTCGCCGCCGAAGCCCGACTGCCGGGATCGGTCTGCGCCCCAGGCGGCCGCGGGTTCGGGCCGGTCACCGTGCTGGTCACCGGCCGGGGGCGGGTCCTCGTCGAAGAAGTGCGGCCCCGTCTCCTCGACCGGGGCGGCCGGGGACGGATCCGCATCCGCGCCGGACGGCGGCGCGAGCGGTACGCCGTCGGTCGGTGCCGGACGGCTGGTGCCCGGTACCCAGGAGGCACCGTTCCAGTACCGGACATATCCAGGAATGGACGGGTCCGGGTAATACCCTTCGCGGGGCCTGTCGTCACCAGGTGCCGGGGTTGGGGCGCTCATGTCCGTCGTCCCGTATCTGCTCGGGGGTCAAATGGGGGCCTCCACATCTATCAGACCGGCGCAACCCCCACCGCCAGTCCCGCCGGACCCACCCCCTTTCGGGCAATGCCGTGCACCGGCTTCACAGATCCGGAAAGAAATCCTCCGAACCCGCGTAATGCGCACCGCTCCCGCGCCTCTCCACTCGTACCGGCCCACCGCGGGCCCCTGCGAGCGAGCGCGAGAGAGGAAACACCGCCATGCGATACACCGTTGTCGAGCGCGACGTGGAGCTCAGACTGATTCTCTCCCGGGACCACGACATCCCGGTCCCGGCCCGGCTCGGGTACCGCACCGACGACCCGTACGCCGTCCACATCACCTTCCACACCGCCTCCGAGCAGCCGGTGAACTGGACGTTCTCCCGCGATCTCCTGGTGGACGGGGTGTTCCGGCCGTGCGGGTACGGGGACGTGCGGGTGTGGCCGGCGAGGGTGGACGGCCGCGGCGTCGTCCTGATGGCGCTGAGTTCACCTGATGGTGACGCCCTCCTCCAGGCCCCGGCCGCCCAGATGTCCGCCTGGCTGGAGCGGACGCTGCGGGCGGTACCGCCGGGGACCGAGGGCGAGCAGCTGGGGATCGACGGCGAACTCGACCAGTTGCTCGCCCAGTGACCGTGCCGGGGCTCGCGGGTCAGAAGAGCTTGCCGGGGTTGAGGATGCCCAGCGGATCGAACACCTGCTTGATCTGCCGTTGCATCTCCACCCCGACCGGGCCGATCTCGCGGGCCAGCCACTCCTTCTTCAGGACGCCCACGCCGTGTTCGCCGGTGATCGTGCCGCCGAGTTCCAGTCCGAGGGCCATGATCTCGTCGAAGGACTCGCGGGCGCGCCGGGACTCCTCGGGGTCCTGGGCGTCGAAGCAGACCGTGGGGTGGGTGTTGCCGTCGCCGGCGTGCGCGACGACCCCGATGGTCAGCTGGTACTTCTCGGCGATCCGCTCGGTCCCTTCGAGCATCTCGCCGAGCCTCGACCGGGGCACGCACACGTCGTCGATCATCGTGGTGCCCTTGACCGCTTCGAGCGCGGTGAGCGACAACCGCCGCGCCTGGAGGAGCAGTTCGGACTCGGCCAGGTCGTCGGCCGGGACGACCTGGGTGGCGCCGGCCGCCTCGCACAGCGCGCCGAGGGCAGCCAGGTCGGCGGCAGGGTCCGGGGTGTCGAAGGCGGCCAGGAGGAGGGCCTCGGTGCTCTCCGGCAGTCCCATGTGCGCGAGGTCGTTGACGGCCTTCACCGTCGTACGGTCCATCAGTTCGAGGAGGGACGGCACATGGCCGCCCGCCATGATCCGGCACACGGCGTCGCAGGCGGCGGCCCCGGACGAGAACTCGGCCGCCAGCACCAGCTGCTCGGGGGGTTTCGGCCGCAGCGCCAGGGTGGCCCCCACGACGATGCCGAGCGAGCCCTCCGAGCCGACGAAGAGGCGGGTCAGGTCGTACCCGGCGACGCCCTTGGCGGTACGGCGGCCGGTGGACATGAGCCGCCCGTCGGCCAGCACCACGTCGAGTCCGAGGACGTACTCCGCGGTCACTCCGTACTTCACGCAGCACAGGCCGCCCGAGGCGGTGCCGATGTTGCCGCCGATCGTGCACATCTCCCAGCTGGAGGGATCGGGCGGGTAGTAGAGGCCGTGTTCGCCCACCGCGCGGGAGAGCGTGGCGTTGACGACACCCGGTTCGACGACGGCGACACGGTCGACCGGGTTGATCTCCAGGATCCGGTCCATCTTCGTCAGGGACAGCACGACGCAGCCGTCGGAGGCGTTGGCCCCGCCCGACAGACCGGTGCGGGCGCCCTGCGGGACGACCGGGACGCGCAGTGCGGTGGCGGTGCGCATGACGTGCTGGACCTGTTCGACCGTGCGCGGCAGGACGACCACGGCGGGGGTACCGGCCGGGCAGAAGCTGGCCATGTCGTTGGCGTAGGAGGCCGTGACGTCCGGATCGGTGAGGACGGCGTCGGCGGGCAGGCCGTCCAGCAGACGGTCGAGGAGGTTGCCGGTGCCTGCCGTGTCTTCCTCGCGAGGCGCTTCGATACGGCTCATGATCACAGCTTGGCACCCGGGGCCATCGGTGTGAACCCCGTGTGGGGCAGCCGCCGTATGGCGGAGGGTGGTTCTCCGGTTGACGCACAGTGAGCGCCATGGAGAACCACGAGGAGGCTCCTTCGCCGGTGGGCGGGCCGTGGGGCAGGTGGCTGAAGGGCAGGCGGATCAGGGACCGTCGGGTCCTGGTCGTCTCCGTCGCCGCCTGCGCCGTCCTCGGCGGGGTGCTGACGCTGCTGCCCCGGGAGGGTGAGGCGACCCGGGCACGGGCGCCGGCGGCGCGGGCCCGAGCGGCGGTGGCCGCGGGGGCGCCGGCCGCGCTGCCCGACCTGGCGGTGCTGATCGGCGAACGCGAGGCGCGGGTGCGCGCGCGTCCCGGGGACGCGGGATCGTGGGCGGTGCTCGGGGCGGCGTACGTGGAGCAGGGGCGGCGCACCGCGGACCCGGTGTACTACCCGAAGGCCGAGCGGGCACTGCGCAGGTCGCTGGAGGTGCGGGGGAAGCGCGACGCCGAGACGCTCGGCGGGCTGGCGGCCCTGGCGAACGCGCGCCGGGACTTCCGGGCGGCGCTGACCTGGGCCCGGGCCGCCCAGCAGGCCGCACCCGGGCGCTGGACGACGTATCCGCCGCTGATCGACGCCTACACGGGGCTCGGTGACCTGAAGGCGGCCCGGGGGGCGCTGGGCCGACTGATGAAGCTGCGGTCCGGGCCGGCCGTGCTGGCGCGGGCGGCGGCCGTCTACCGGGACGGGGGGCGACGGGAGGACGCGGCTGTCGCGTTGTCCGACGCGGCGGCGGGCGCGCGGGCGCCGGCCGAGCGGGCGGCGTATCTGGAGCGGGCCGGGCAGCTGGCCTGGGAGCGCGGTGAACCGAGGGTCGCGCTGCGGTACTTCCGGGAGGCCCTCCGCCTCGACCCGGACCAGTCGGCCGCGCAGGCCGGGCAGGGGCGGGTGCTGGCGGCGCTGGGGCGCACGACGGAGGCGCTGAGCGCCTACCGGGCGGCGCTGGCCGATCAGCCGTGCCCGCAGTACGCGCTGGAACTGGGCGAGCTGTACGAGTCGCTGGGGCTCGGGCGGCCCGCCCGGGAGCGGTACGACCTGTTGCGGGCGCGGGTGCGTGAGGCCGCCGCGGGCGGGGTGGACGAGGAGCTGGTGCTCGGCCGGTTCGAGGCGGACCACGGTGACGCGAGGTCGGCAGTGCGGCGGCTGCGGGCCGAGTGGGCGCGGCAGCCGGGGATCGCGGTGGCCGACGCGCTGGGGTGGGCGCTGCACCGGGCCGGGGAGCACCGGGAGGCGTTGCGCTTCGCGACCCTGGCGACGGACGGGGTGCGCGGTGGGGGCGTTCGGAGTGCGCCGTACGCCTTTCACCGGGGCATGATCGAGCGGGAGCTGGAGCGGTACGGGCCGGCCCGCAGGCACCTTCGGGAGGCGCTGCGGATCAACCCGTACTTCTCGCCGGTCCACGCGCGGGCGGCTCGGGCGGCGCTGGCCGAGCTGGGTGAGCCGTCCTTGCGGGACGTGCCGGTGATGGAGGTGCCGGCGATGGAGATGCCGGCGACGGACGCGAAAGGAGTGACTACAGGTTGCCCCTCTTGTCCTGTTCCCGTTCGATCGCCTCGAACAGGGCCTTGAAGTTGCCCTTGCCGAACCCCATCGAGCCATGGCGTTCGATGATCTCGAAGAACACCGTCGGGCGGTCCTGGACCGGCTTGGTGAAGATCTGCAGCAAGTAGCCGTCCTCGTCGCGGTCGGCGAGGATCTTCAGCTCGCGCAGGGTCTCGACCGGGACGCGGGTCTCGCCGGCCCACTCGCCGAGGGTGTCGTAGTACGAGTCCGGGGTGTCGAGGAACCGCACCCCGGCCGCCCGCATCGTCCGTACGGTCTGGACGATGTCGTTGGTGTTGAGCGCGATGTGCTGGACGCCGGCGCCGCCGTAGAACTCCAGGTACTCGTCGATCTGGGACTTCTTCTTGGCGATGGCGGGCTCGTTGATCGGGAACTTGACCTTGAGGGTGCCGTCGGCGACGACCTTCGACATCAGCGCGCTGTACTCGGTGGCGATGTCGTCGCCCACGAACTCCTTCATGTTCGTGAAGCCCATGACCTTGTTGTAGAAGCCGACCCACTCGTTCATCCGGCCGAGCTCGACGTTGCCGACGCAGTGGTCGACGGCCTGGAAGGTGCGGTGGGCGGGCGGCTCGACGATGGGCTCGGCGTGCTCGTATCCGGGGAGGTAGGGGCCGTCGTAGCCGGTGCGCTCGACCAGGGTGTGGCGGGTCTCGCCGTAGGTGGCGATCGCGGCGAGGACGACGGTGCCGTGCTCGTCCTTGATGTCGTACGGCTCGGTGATCGAGCGGGCGCCGTGCTCGACGGCGTAGGCGTACGCGGCGCGGGCGTCCGGTACCTCGATGGCGAGGTCGACCACGCCGTCGCCGTGCTCGGCCACGTGCTGGGCGAGGAAGTGGCCCCAGGGGGTGGCGGCCTTGATGACGGAGGTGAACACGAAGCGGGCGGAGCCGTTCTCCAGCACGTAGGAGGCGGTCTCGCGGCTGCCGTTCTCCGGTCCGGAGTAGGCGACCAGCCGCATGCCGAAGGCGGTGGAGTAGTAGTGCGCCGCCTGCTTGGCGTTGCCCACGGCGAAGACGACGGCGTCCATTCCCTTGACCGGGAAGGGGTCGGCCTGCCGGGCGGTGTCGGGAGTGTGCTGTGTGGTCTGCGTCATAACGGTAGCGTCGTCCGTGGCGGCAAGGTGCGCAACGGTTCGTGTTTTCGCTGGACAACATGACCAGCGACAGGGCCGCATTGGCGGTCTTTCTGTACAGGATGACCAGGGTCCGGAGGGCTGACATGGGGATCGACCGGCTGGACGGGCGGATCATCGTGCTGCTGGCGCGGGAGCCGCGGATCGGGGTGCTGGAGATGTCCCGGCGACTGGGGGTCGCGAGGGGGACGGTGCAGGCGCGGCTCGACCGGCTTCAGTCGAACGGAGTCATCCGCGGGTTCGGTCCCGAGGTGGATCCGGCGGCGCTCGGCTATCCGGTCACGGCGTTCGCGACGCTGCAGATCAGGCAGGGGCAAGGGGCGGACGTCCGGGCACACTTGGCGACCGTTCCGGAGGTGCTGGAGCTGCACACCACCACCGGGAGCGGGGACATGATGTGCCGGCTCGTGGCCCGCTCGAACGCCGATCTCCAGCGGGTCATCGACCGGGTTGTCGGTTTTGATGGCATTGTCCGGGCCTCCACCGCCATCGTCATGGAGAACCCCGTTCCGCTGCGGGTCATCCCCCTGGTGGAGCAGGCGGCTCAGGACACGGAGGGAACCTAGGCCCTGTCGTTTGGATCAGGACGGCTACAGGTCACGGTGCCTTCCGGCCAACCCGAGCGGGGTCTGGTGCGTGCAGCTGCAAGGCGGAGGAGGGCGACAACGCGGTGGGGGTCCCCCCGCGCGAGCGAAGCCGAGCGTGGGGGAGTTGGCAACCGACGACAACGCCGCAGATGTGCGTGCCAGACCCCGCGACGCCGGGGTGATCCAAACGACAGGGCCTAGCCGACCTGGGGTGAGCGGAGTGAACTTCTGGGAGTACCTCGGCACCAGCCACCAGCAGCTGCTGACGGACGCCTACCAGCACGCGAGTGTCGTCTTCCAGTGCATGGTCATGGCGACGCTGATCGGGGTGCTCATCGGCGTGGCCACCTCCCGCAGCCAGTGGGCCGGCGGCCTCGCGACCACGACCGCCTCGATCATCCTGACCGTTCCGTCGCTCGCCATGATCGGTCTGCTCATCCCCCTGGTGGGCCTGGGTGTGCCGCCCACGGTGATCGCGTTGACGCTGTACGGGCTGCTGCCGATCGTGCGCAACGCGATCGTCGGACTGCGCGGGGTCGACCCCGCGCTGGTGGACGCGGCGAACGGCATCGGAATGTCCCGGCTGACGCGACTGGTACGGGTCGAGCTGCCGCTGGCCTGGCCGCCGATCCTGACCGGGATCCGGATCTCCACCCAGATGCTGATGGGCATCGCGGCGATCGCGGCGTACGCCTCCGGGCCCGGCCTGGGCAATGTGATCTTCCGGGGTCTGGCGTCCCTGGGCAGCAGGAACGCGCTCAACCAGGTCCTCGCGGGCACCCTCGGGATCGTCGTCCTGGCCCTGCTGTTCGACGCCGCGTACGTCCTGATCGGGCGGCTGACCATCCCCCGGGGGATCCGTGGCTGAGACAGCGGCCCTGGGCGCGTCCATCGAGCTGGAGAACCTCACCAAGCGGTATCCGGGCAGTCCGGGCCCGGCCGTCGACAACGTCTCCATGGAGATCAAGGCGGGCGAGATCGTCATCTTCGTCGGCCCGTCGGGATGCGGTAAGTCGACGACACTGAAGATGATCAACAGGTTGATCGAGCCGTCGGGCGGTCGCATCCGGATCGGCGGCGAGGACGTGACCGACATGGATCCGGTCAGGCTGCGCCGCAGGGTCGGCTACGCCATCCAGGCCTCAGGTCTCTTCCCGCACATGACCGTCGCCCAGAACATCGCGCTGGTCCCGAGGATGGTCGGCTGGCCGAAGGGGCGGATCAAGGACCGGGTCGAGGAGATGCTGGACCTGGTCGGGCTGGATCCCGGCGAGTTCCGCGGCCGCTATCCGCGTCAGCTGTCCGGCGGTCAGCAGCAGCGGGTGGGCGTGGCCCGGGCGCTGGCCGCCGATCCCCCGGTCCTGCTGATGGACGAGCCGTTCGGCGCCGTGGACCCGATCACCCGGGACCACCTCCAGGACGAGCTGATCCGGCTCCAGCACGAGCTGCGCAAGACCATCGTCTTCGTCACGCACGACTTCGACGAGGCGATCAAGCTGGGCGACCGGATCGCCGTCCTGCGCGAACACTCGCACATCGCCCAGTTCGACACCCCGGAGGCGATCCTCACCAATCCGGCCGACGACTTCGTGTCCGGTTTCGTGGGCGCGGGGGCGGCGCTGAAGCGCCTCAACCTCACCCGCGTACGGGACGTGGAGATCACCGACTATCCGACGGTGGCCGTGGACGACCCGCTCCAGGAGATCTTCACCAAGCTCCGCTCCAGCAGCACGAGCGAGATCCTGCTGCTCGACGGGCACGGCCGGCCGTACAAGTGGCTCCGGCGCGGGGACCTGATGCGCGCCAAGGGTTCGCTCGCCCGCGCCGGGACGCTGGTGAGCGACACGGTGACCCGGGACGCGACCGTGCGGGACGCGCTGGAGGCGGTACTCACGGACAGCGCGGGGCGGGTCGCGGTCATCGGGCGGCGCGGCGAGTACACGGGCGTGGTGGACGTGGAGACTCTGATGAACTCCGTGCACGAGCTGCTGGAGGCCGACCGGCTGGAGGCGATCGCGCACCGGCACGACCTGGCGGAGCTGCGGGCCACCCAGACCCACGCCGAGCAGGAGGGCGACGGAGGGGAGAGGAAGGCGTGAGCGTCCCCGTCGGCGTGACCGCCCGCCCGCCGGACAACGAGGGCCCCGGAGAGGTCGAGGCGGAGGCCCCGCCGCCACCGCCGGGTCCGTTGAAGCCGCGCGTCACCTGGCAGAAGCTGACGTTCCTGCCCGCGGCGCTGGTGGCGGTACTGCTGGCGACCTGGCTGTGGTTCGAACGGGCCGACCTCGACCCGCTCACCGAGAACGCGCTGTCGAACGGCCAGGTGACGAAGGCGCTGCGGCAACAGATCGAACTGACGGTGATCTCGACGTTCTTCGTGCTGATCATCGCGATCCCGCTGGGCATCCTGCTGACCCGGCGGGCGTTCCGCAAGGCGACCCCGGTGGCGATGGCCTTCGCCAACATGGGTCAGGCGACCCCGGCGATCGGCCTGCTGGCGCTGCTGGTGATCTGGCTGGGCATCGGCATGAAGGCGGCACTGATCGGCATCATCAGCTACGCCGTCCTCCCCGTCCTGTCGAACACGATCGCGGGCCTGAAGGCCAACGACCCGACACTGCTGGAGGCGGCGCGCGGCATCGGCATGTCACCGTGGGGCGTGCTCGGGCGGGTGGAACTCCCACTGGCCGTCCCGCTGATCCTCGCCGGTGTGCGTACGGCCCTGGTCCTCAACGTCGGCACGGCGACCCTGGCAACCTTCGGCGGAGGCGGCGGCCTCGGTGTGCTGATCACCACCGGCATCACCAGTCAGCGCATGCCGGTGCTGGTGCTCGGCTCGGTCCTCACCGTCTCCCTCGCCCTGCTGGTGGACTGGCTGGCCTCGCTCGCCGAACTGCTGCTGCGCCCGCGCGGTCTGGACGTGCGCACATGATCACGCGAAGGCGCACCTGTCTGTCGGCGGCCGTGGTGCTGGTCGCGGTGGCCGGCTGCGGTCTGACCAGCGGCTCCCCCATGGTCGACGACGTCTCGCCCGGCACGATCGGGCGGGGCAGGCCGTTGAAGGGCGCCGAACTCACCGTCGTGTCCAAGCAGTTCACCGAGCAGCTGATCCTCGGCGCGATCATGGGCATCGCCTTCGAGGCGGCCGGCGCGCAGGTGCTCGACCGCACCGGCATCCAGGGCTCCGTCGGCACCAGGGCGGCCGTCGAGAACGGCGACGCGGACGCCGCGTACGAGTACACGGGGACCGCCTGGATCACGTACCTGGGCAACAGCGAGCCGATTCCCGATCCGCGGCGGCAGTGGCGGGCGGTACGTGACGCGGACGCGAGGAAGGGGCTGACCTGGCTGCCGCCGGCGCCGATGAACAACACCTACGCGCTGGCGACGAACCAGGCCAACTACAAGAAGTACCGCACGACGACACTGTCGGACGTCGCGAGGTTGTCGAAGTCCGATCCCGGTGCGGTGACGCTGTGCGTGGAGGGCGAGTTCGCCAACCGCGCGGACGGGTTGCCGGGCCTGGAGAAGACGTACGGCATGGACCTCCCGGCCCGCAACATCACCCAGATGGACACCGGCATCATCTACACCCAGACCGCCAAGGGCGCCTGCACCTACGGCGAGGTGTACACCACGGACGGCAGGATCAGGTCGATGCACCTGGTCGTGACCCAGGACGACCGGAAGTTCTTCCCGAACTACAACGCGGCGCCCATGATCCGCACGGCCACCTTCGAGAAGTGGCCGGCGATCGCGAACGTCCTCGACCCGATCACCAGGAAGCTGGACAACTCGGTGGCGCAGGAGCTGAACGCGAAGGTGGATGTCGAGGGGGAGGATCCGCATGCGGTGGCGTTGGAGTGGTTGAAGGGGGAGGGGTTCGTCAAGTAGGGGCGGGGGGTGGGGACTTTCGGGGGTGGTGATGCAAAAGGTTGGTTGCAAAGGAAGCTTTGCAACGCTATCTTTGTACGCATGGACGACCCCAAGGCCCCGCAGGTCCGCAGTCTCGACGCCCGCTCCCTCCGGGGACTCGCGCACCCCCTGCGGATGCAGCTCCTCGACGCCCTGCGCTTCGGGGGACCTGCCACCGCGTCCCAACTCGCCGAGAAACTGGGCGAGTCGAGCGGCGCCACCAGCTACCACCTGCGCCAGCTCGCCACCCACGGCTTCGTCGAAGACGCTCCTGACCGAGGCAAGGGCCGGGAGCGGTGGTGGAAGGCGGTCCACCAAGGCCTGCGGTTCGACGACGCACTGCTCTCGGACGTCGATCCAGCAGTACGCGGGGCGGCCGACATGTACCTGCACCAGATCGCGACCACCCAGACCCAGGACCTCTCGACCTGGCTGGGCAACCGAGCCTCCTGGCCCGAGGAGTGGAACCGAGTCTGGGACATGAGCAGCGCGACGCTACGGCTGACACCCGAGCTCACCCGCGAACTCATCGAGAAAATGCACGCGCTGATCGACACCTACCGCGACCGGGCAGCGACCGAGGACGACGCCGACGTGGCCCAGGTACGCCTGCACACGCACGCCTTCCCGATCACCACTGACTGAGAGGCACCGCCCGATGCACCCCGAAACCCACCTCACCCTGCACCACACCCGCGCCGCCGAACTCCGCGCCCAGGCCGATGCCCACCGCCTCGCCGCCACCCACGCCAAGCCGCCGCACGATCTCCGTACCCGCCTCGGCTGGACCCTGGTGGAGGTCGGCTTACGACTGGCGACCCCGAAACCGGCCCTCTCCCCCAGCCCTAGCAGCTAGGGACGGAACCCTTCCCGCTCTCCAGCGCCGTCAGTGAGTTCACCGCGCTCTTGAGCGTGGTCACCGGAATCAGGCGGAGCCCCTTCGGCAGTTCGGCCTTCGCGTCGGAGCACTCCGCCTTGGGGACCAGGAACACCGTCGCCCCGTCCCTGCGCGCGGCCTGCGTCTTCAGGGCCACTCCCCCGACCGCGCCGACCTCACCGCCGGCGTCGATCGTGCCCGTACCGGCGATGGTGCGGCCGCCGGTGAGGTCGCCGCCGCTGCCGTCGCCGTTCAGCTTGTCGATGATGCCGAGGGTGAAGAGCAGACCGGCGCTGGGGCCGCCGACGTCGGCGAGCTTCAGGGTGACCTTGACGTCCTTGTCGTCGAGCTTCAGGTAGTTCAGGGCGGCCTCGGTCGCCGCGTCCTGGGACTGCTCCATCTCCGCGGTGTTGTGCTTCTCGATCTCCTTGACGCTCTGCCCGCTCGGGTAGACCGCGTCCCGCGGCATGACCGCCTGGTCGGTGCGGAACCAGCTGTCGATCACGTCGCCGAGCGAGACCCGGGTGTCCGGATTGGTCGCCTCGATCGTGGTCATACGCAGCTGCCCGCTTGTCTCCCGGGTGGGAGCGCCGGAGATCGTGATCACCTCGGTGCCCTTGTTCTCGCCGAGCACGTTCGCGGTCAGACCGGGCTGCGTGAGCGAGAACGGCAACGGCGCGAAGACCGCCGTGGCGATCAGGCCCACGACGGGCAGGGCGCAGACGGTGACGGCCCGGGGGCGCGAGAGACGAGAAAGCACGGGATCAATCTAACGCGGGGGTGGATTCCGGCCAGGCGCAGGTGGGCCCCCGTGCATCGGGGCCGTCAGCGCAACGCCTCGGCCACTTCCCGGGCCGCGTCCATCACCCGCGGCCCCACCCTCTCCGGCACCGCGTCCGCCAGCATCACGACCCCGACACTGCCCTCGACGCCGGTGACGCCGATCAGCGGCGCCGCGGCCCCGCAGGCTCCCGCCTCCAGCTCCCCGTGCGTCAGGGTGTACCCGGGGCCCTCCGGCACGTGTTGCCGCGCGGCGAGTATCGCGCGCCCCGCGGCTCCCCGGTCCAGGGGATGCCGGAACCCGGCCCGGTAGGCCACGTGGTAGTCGGTCCACGAGGGTTCGACGACGGCCACGGCCAAGGCGTCCGCCCCGTCCACCAAGGTCAGATGGGCCGTCGCCCCGATGTCCTCGGCCAGCGATCGCAACGCCGGCAGCGCGGCCTCCCGTACCAGCGGATGCACCTGCCGGCCCAGCCTCAGCACGCCGAGGCCCACCCGTGCCCGTCCGCCCAGGTCACGCCGTACGAGGGCGTGCTGCTCCAGGGTGGCGAGCAACCGGTAGACGACGGTCCGGTTCACGCCCAGTTTGTGGGAAAGCTCGGTGACGGTCAGCCCGTGATCCGTGTCGGCGAGCAGCTTGAGGACGCGCAGTCCCCGGTCGAGCGTCTGAGAGGTCTCCGCGGTCACGACGCCCACTCCTTAAGTGGTGAGTCGGCAGCCCCCGTCGCGGCAGATGCGTGACCGAGTCCCGTCGGCGACGCGCTGAAGAGGCCGCCGATCGGCCGGCGGCCCGGCCTGTCCGGACCGCGTCGCTTCACGGCTGCGCTCCGCGGCGGCGCTGCCACGGGGCGTATGCGTAGCGGGACAGTAGCGAAGCCGGTTCGCTGAGCGGAAGCCTCCGTCCAGAATCCGGTCAACCACCAAGCCAAACCCGTCCGCTTTGGATGCATTTGGGGTTCGGAGACCTGACCCGGGGGACTTGTGATCGAGCGCGCCGAAGCCCCACCTAAGGGGCGCGGGGAACTGCGCGCCAAGCCCCCACCAACCCGCACCCGCCCCACGACAGCCACCCCCCTGACCTGACCGCCCGCCCGCCAAGGCACAGCGCCCAGCGTCACCGCATGCGCGTAGCCCACTCCTGCACCTTGGCGATCCGCTGCCGCAACTGTCCCGCCGTGGCCTCCGCACTCGGCGGCCCACCGCACACGCGGCGCAGCTCGGTGTGGATGACCCCGTGCGGCTTGCCGCTCTGGTGGACGTACGCACCGACCATCGTGTTGAGCTGCTTGCGCAGCTCCATCATCTCCTTGTGCGAGACCACCGGCCGCCGCTCGGCGGGCAGTTCGAGCAGGTCAGCCTCGTCGTCCGGCTTCTTGCGGCTGTGCGCGATCTGCCGGGCCTGGCGTTTCTGGAGGAGGAGCTGCACCTGGTCCGGCTCCAGCAGTCCCGGGATCCCGAGGTAGTCCTGCTCCTCCTCGCTGCCCGGGTGGGCCTGCATGCCGAACTCGGCACCGTCGTAGAGGACCCGGTCGAAGACCGCCTCGGACTCCAGTGCCTCGAAGGAGAACTGCTCCTGCTCGCCGGTGTCCTCGTCCTGCTCCTTGTTCGCCTCGTCCATCTCCTTCTCGGACTCGGCGTACGGGTCCTCCTCGCCCTCCTTCTTCGGCTTGTCGAGGGCGTGGTCCCGTTCCACCTCCATCTCGTTGGCGAAGGTGAGGAGGTCGGGGACGGTGGGCAGGAAGACGGAGGCGGTCTCGCCGCGCCGCCGGGACCGTACGAAACGCCCGACGGCCTGGGCGAAGAAGAGGGGCGTCGAGATGGTGGTGGCGTACACACCGACGGCGAGCCGCGGTACGTCGACGCCCTCGGACACCATCCGCACCGCGACCATCCACCGGTCGTCGCTCGCGCTGAAGTCGTCGATCCTGCTGGACGCCCCGGCGTCGTCGGACAGCACCAGGGTCGCCTTGCTGCCCGTGATCTCACGGATGAGCTTGGCGTAGGCGCGGGCGGAGTCCTGGTCCGAGGCGATGACCAGGGCGCCCGCGTCCGGGATGGCCTTCCTGACCTCGGTCAGCCGCTGGTCGGCCGCCCGCAGCACGCTCGGCATCCACTCGCCGCGCGGGTCGAGGGCCGTACGCCAGGCCTGGCTGACGGCGTCCTTGGTCATCGGCTCGCCGAGCCGGGCGGCGATCTCGTCGCCGGCCTTGGTGCGCCACCGCATGTTGCCGCTGTAGGACAGGAAGATCACCGGGCGGACGACCCCGTCGGACAGGGCCGACCCGTACCCGTACGTGTAGTCGGCCGCCGACCGCCGAATCCCGTCGTTGCCCTCCTCGTAGGTCACGAAGGGAATGGGATTGGTGTCGGACCTGAAGGGCGTACCGGTGAGCGCGAGCCGCCGGGTGGCCGGCTCGAAGGCCTCCAGACACGCCTCACCCCACGACTTGCTGTCACCGGCGTGGTGGATCTCGTCGAGGATCACGAGCGTCTTGCGCTGCTCGACCCGGTTGCGGTGCAGCATGGGCCGTACGCCGACACCCGCGTACGTCACCGCGACACCGTGGTAGTCCTTGCCGAGCGGCCCCGCGCTGTACTCCGGGTCCAGCTTGATCCCTATCCGGGCGGCCGCCTCGGCCCACTGCTTCTTCAGGTGCTCGGTCGGCGCGACCACGGTGACCTGCTGCACGACATGGTGGTGCAGCAGCCAGGACGCCAGCGTCAGCGCGAAGGTCGTCTTGCCGGCGCCGGGCGTGGCGACCGCGAGGAAGTCACGTGGCTGCTCCTGGATGTAGTTGTCCATCGCCCCTTGCTGCCAGGCACGCAGCTTGCTGGCCGTGCCCCAGGGCGCGCGGCCGGGGAACGCGGGCGACAGGTGATGGGAGGAGGCGGCGGTGGTAGTCACGGTCTCCGTTGGTGGGTCGAGTGCGAGGGACCACGCGAAGTGCGTCGACTGTCGACTACGGCGACGGCGGACGACGGGCGGACGGCTCGGCGAACTGGTGGAACTGCTCGGCTACGTATGACAACCGGGCCACCCTACCGGCGGCCCGGCGGCGATCATGTTCGAACAAGGCCGGGGGGCCCGCAGGTGGGACTCACGTCACAGCAAGAGAAGGTACGGCGTCGCGTCAGCGCGCGAAGCGCGGCAGCAGGGCCGCGATCTTGGGTACGTCCAAGGCACCCTGGCAGACGTCCAGTACGAACCGTTCGGCCTCGTCGACGTCGAAGTCCGGGTCCAGAGGACGCCCGTTCATGTGCAGGTAGACCCAGGTCGCGTACCAGGCGATGCGCTTGTTGCCGTCGACCAGACCATGGTTGCGAGCGAGGGACTCCATGTGCGCGGCCGCCTTCTGCCACACGTCCGGGTAGGCGTCCTGCCCGAACACGCTCGACTGGGGGCGCGCCAGCGCGGAGTCCAGCAGCCCGTAGTCGCGCACCTCGTCCGCCCTGAGCCGCTGAGCGAGGTTCAGCAGCTCGGGCATCGTGAGGTAGTGCATCAGGCGAGTCGCCTGTTCAATTCGGCACTGGCCTTCAGCACATGCTCGGCGGCCTCGTTGAACAGCCGCGAGTGCTCGTTGATGGCCGCGATCACCGCGTCGTGCGCGAACGCCTGCATGCTGCGCCCCTCCGCCGCCGCCCGCTCCCGCAGCGCATCAAGCTCTTCGTCCGTGAATCGCAGGTTCAGTCCAGCCATGTACCGACGGTACTACGTGGTACCACTTAGTGTCACCCGGATAGCACCCGAACCCGGGCAGCCACCCAAGCCCCCACCAACGCCACCCCCGCCATCGGCAGGAACACGGCCACGAACGCGGCAGGATGCGCACCGGACGCCTCTGTCGCCGCGTGGCGCACCGTCCCGCCGCCCAGGGCCGCGAAGGCCGCGCCGCCCGTCGAGAGCAGGATCACGTTGGAGAGGCCGTCGGAGATCTGGAGGGCGGCGGAGTTGGTGCCGGCCTCCTCCGGGGCGGAGAGCTTGAGCAGGAGCACGCTGGTGGAGGAAATCACCAGGCCCATGCCGAAGCAGCCGAAGGCCCAGGCGACGGCGACGGTCCAGGCGGGCACGGACGGGATCAGCACACTGGGCGCGGCGGCGATCGCGGCGGCGACCAGCACCATCCCCACCGTCATCAGCCGTTGTTGGTACGGCTCCACGCGCGGCCGGGACTGCACCCACGACCCCAGCGCCCACGTCCCGCCGCCCGCCGCGAGCGAGAACCCGGCCAGCGTCGGGGACAGCCCCCGCTGGGTGACCAGCATCAACGGCACGAAGGACTCGGCCGAGATGAAGGACCCCGCGGCGACCCCGCGCAGCAGCACCACGGACGGCAGTCCGCGCGCCGCCCGGTACGTGCCGCGCGGCAGCAGCCCCAGGGCGGCCGGCACGAGCAGCGCGGCACCCACCGCACCGGGGGCCAGCGAGAACCACCGCAGATCCTGCGCCGCGTACTGGAGCAGCCCCGCGCCGAGGGAGATCCCCAACGCGAGCCGGATACGCCGCCGGTCGAAGGAGCCGCGGCCTCGCACGGACCGCCCACGCTTCACGGAACCGCTGTCGCTGCCGAGGCCGCTGCGGTCGTCGGCGTCGGCGAACGGAGCGATCACCGGACCGGCCGCCCGCCGCCGTATCTGCGGCAGCGCGAGCGCCAGCGGGAACACCACCAGCACCGGAATCCCGATGAACACCCAACGCCAGCCGAGGTGCTCGGTCACCGCACCCGCGGCGAGCGGACCGACGATCGACGGCACGACCCAACTCGCGGCGAAGGCCGCCATGATGGCCGGACGCAACCGCTCCGGGTACGCCCGCCCCACCACGACGTACAACGCGACGATCACCAGCCCGCCCCCGAGCCCCTGCACGGCCCGCCCGAGGATGAACAGCCACATCGCGCTCGCCGTCCCCGCCAACAGCAGCCCCGCGGCGAAGGCGGCGATCCCCGTGGTCAGCGCCCCGAGCGGGCCCCGCCGGTCCGACCACTGCCCGGCGAGCACCATCCCGAACAGGCTGGTCGTGAAGTACCCGGAGAACGCGAACGCGTACAACGACACCCCGTGCAGCTCGCGCGCCGCGACCGGCATCGCCGTCCCGACCGCGGTCGCCTCGAAAGCGATCAGCAGCACGACGGAGACGATGCCGATGCTGAGCGCCCGAAGCGGACGGCTCAACACGGTCTCGTCCCGCGCCGGGCCGGAGGATGAGGCGGCTAGGTCCGCGACCTCGGCGTCACGGCGTTCCAGGGCGGTCATGGTCGCCAGCGTAAGAGCCACGAACGACTTTGACCCCTGTCTGAAGCCTGCCCCGACCTCAGACCTTGGTCGTACGACCACCCCGGCCCCCGTCCCCTTTCATGAACGCGGTGTGGCAGTCCCATTGCAGCCCCAGGCTTTCTCTTGAGCCCCCTTCCCACCACGCCATACGGTCGTTCCACCGGGTTCGGCAGGAGCACCACGCTCCACCGACACGGCCGTGTGCCCGAGTGGTTCAGGGGCTCGCCTGCAAAGCGAGTTACGTGGGTTCGAATCCCGCCACGGCCTCCAGTGCCTGACCGTGCGGGAGCGCCTCAGGCCTCCGGGTCGCGCAGGCCGACGCAGTCGTAGGCCCAGAAGACCTCGGAGTAGACGAAGGTGCCCGTCATCCACGGCTCGTGGGCGGACAGCCGGGCGACCTGGAACGCGGCTTCCGGGATACGCAGCGACGGGGAACGGAAACCCGCCGTGCCGGCGCCCTCGAAGCCGCGCGTGCCGTAGTAGGCCGGCGAACCCTCCAGGAACACCGCCGGCACACCCTGGCTGTCGGCGGCCGCGAGGGCGTGTGCGATGAGCCGAGTGCCGATGCCCTGGCGCTGGAACTCCGGGGCCACACCCAGCGGTGACAGGGTCAGGACGTCAACGATCCGGCGGGGCGCGTCCAACCGCGCCGCGCTCAGCAGGACATGCCCCACGACCCGGTCATCTGCGGTGGCGACGAAGGACATCGGCGCCAACGCGGCCTCCGCGACACGAAGTGCCTCCACGAGCCCGGGAACGCGCTCGCTGTCACCGAAGGCGCGCGTATGAACCTCGCGCACCTCTCGGTGGTCGTCAGCGGTCTCCTGCCGGATCGACAGCCCGGCACCACCAGGGGCGATCTGGGAGCCCTCGGGGGCATCGTGTGACGTCATGGCCGCGAGGGTAAGTCGCGGTGCGGTTCGTGCGCGAGGCAAATACGTACCAGGTGCGGCCCCCGGGAGTCACGGGGTCGCGCCGTCGACCCGCGTGTGCAGCAACCGCGGTGAGTTCTCGAAGCCTTGGCGGGTGTACGCCGGTATCGCTCGGGATGTCGAGTGGACCGTGACTCGTTCGAGGCCCAGGTCGCGGGCGGTGGACAGGACGGCGTCGATGAGACGACCGCCGAGGCCCAAGTCGCGGGCCTGGGGGACGACGTACACGCACTGCAGGTCGCCGGAGGCGCGGTGCAGGGCGTGCGGGGTCGGGACGCGGGGGACGATCGCGAGCCAGGCCATGCCGATGATCTCGGTGTCACGGACGAGGACCATGCAGCGGTGTGAGGACGCGTTCTCGGCGGCCCAGGCGACGAAGTGCCGTTCGAAGTCGTCGCGGTCGAGGGTTTCGGGGGCGGTGCCGTTCTCGACGATCCAGCGCCAGCGGAGTCCGGCGACCGTGGCCAGTTCACCGGGTTCGGCCTGGCGGACGGTGATGTTCTTGACCTTCACCTTCGGGGGTCTCCCTATCTGCAGTGCGGGGTCAGCATCTGCCATGAGGGTCAGAGCACCCCGCAGTCCTCGTCCTGGAACAGCTTCGTCCAGTAGTGCCAGTCGGCGGCGGCCGTGGTCGCCGCCGGGTCGATGGCCGACAGGAGCTGGATCATCGTCGTGGCGACCTGGGCGTAGTGCTGGTGGGTCAGTTCATGGGCCAGCGCACCGTCGATCGTTCTCTCCCGGTGCAGCAGCCAGAGAGTGAAGGCGAGGGTGGAGACGTCGGTGTTCAACGGGTGCAGAGTGGCGTCGGACTCGCTCCAGTGCAGGACCGCGCCCGTCTCGCCGTCGACGACCAGGCTGTTGTCCTGGACGAGGTGGCCGAGGCGTATGAGGTGGCCGGCGCGGGCCGGGAGGCCGTCCGCCCGCTCGTCGGCGCAGCTCTCGGCGAGGGTCGGCAGCGGCATGTCCGTGTCGAGGCAGAACAGGGTGCCGTCGTCGGGCAGGCCGGTGTCGCGCAGGAAACGACGGGTCGGCTCGTGGGTGAGCGTGGTGGGGAAGTCGATGTCCTCGAAGCGCATCATCTTGCCCCGGCCGAACTCCTGGTCCAGGAGACGGGGCGGGAGGTCCAGGGCGAGTCCGGCGGCCGAGCCCGGGCCCGCCACCAGGGCCAACGGACGGATCAGGGCCGCGATCTTCCAGAACGCCGGCACCTCGGCGCCCATGTCCTCCTCGAACACCGCCAGCAGCTGCCGTGTGGCGTCCTCGACCACCTTCGGTCCGAAACGGCCGGCGTAGGAGGCGAACCGCCCGCGTCGGCAGGTCAGTTCCTCGGTCGCCGTCGCGAAACGCACCAGGGTGGGCAGCGAGGGCGCCAGCGGGGCGCGGTCCATCAGGTCGGGACGGGCGCGGAAGAAGGACGTCGTCGAGACCTCGCCGGTGGCGCCGTCGAGCAGCAGCGGCCGTGTTTCCTGCCCGTCCAGGCCTGCCAGCCCGCCCAGCACCAGTTGGTCGCGCAGATCCGCCACCGCGCGGTCCGGGACGCCGACCGAGTCCGCCACTCTCCGCAGGCCGCTCCGGCGCAGCTCGGCGAACGTGAACAGGCAGCTGTCGCCGGGCAGTCCGGGGCCCGTCAGCCAGCTGCGCGTCGACGCGTGCGTGACGTAGGGATCCAGTTCGGCCTCGGTCAGTCTGATCGTCGCCGGGCCGGCGTCGGTCGTCGTACTCATGTGTTCCCCCGTGTGTACGTGCTCACAGTCCCGCCCGGGGCACGCACGGCCCGACCAGCTCCGGCAGCCGTCCCCCCACTGCTCAGAACACTACGCGCCACCACTGACAACGCCCCCGGACCAGGAAGACGTCAAAGCACCCTGGCGCGTTCCCGTCCAGCCACGATCGCGTCCACCGTCTCCGCCACTGTCAGCGTGGAGGTGTCCATCCACAGGCCGATCCGCGGTGTCGACGTCCGCAGCCCCTGGTTCAGCCCCTCGATCGACCAGGCGTCCTCGGCCGGGTCGCCGGTCCCGTAGCCGGTCTTCGCCCGTCCCGCCTCGCGGGCGGCGACGGTTTCGGTGTCCGGCGCCAGCACGACGACGTGCAGCGGGCGGGTGCGGACCAGTTCGACGTACGACGCCAGTTCCGGCCCCAGCAGCACGTCCTGCACGACCGCGGTGAATCCCGCCTCCGCGTACGCGTCCGCCGTCGCCGCCGACAGCCGGTAACGCAGCCGGAGTTGGGCCTCGGCCGCACCGCCGGGCTCGGCCCCGGGCGTGAAATCCTCGCGCCCCGACACGATCATCCGCCGGAAGACGTCACCCCGGACATGCGCGGCCCTCGGCAGCCTCTCCGCCAGGGCCTGCGCCACCGTCGACTTCCCGGCCGCCATCACGCCGGTGATGACCACGACCCCGTGCATACGTCCCCGCCCCCCTCGTCAAGCCCGGCTCTCACCATCACGTCCCGGACGCCCGCGCGTCGCGGGCCCCCGCCTCACCCACACCCCCGTGCACGTGCCGCGCCCCGCGTATCACGCGAAGTACACGCCACCCACCACGACCACGACCGCCGCCACCACGAACAGCAGGATCCACAGCGCCAGCTTCCCCACGCCGGGCGGGGGTTCGTAGCGCGGCTGCTCGCCAGGGCCGGGCCGCGGCCCGCTCACTGGGAGGTCACCACCGCCGCCTGCGGGCGGATCGGGAGTCGGTTGACGGGGCGGCCCGTAGCGGCGCGGACCGCGGAGGCGATCGCCGCGGGGGACGTCACCACCGGGACCGCGCTGGCCGCCTTCGCCCCGAAGGGGGCGACCACGTCCCGTTCCTCGACCAGCTTCACGATCCGGATGTCCGGGGCGTCCAGGGCCGTCGGCAGGGCGTACCCGGTGAGGTCGGGGTGGCGGATCACCCCGCGGTTGCTGCGCAGGTTCTCGGTGAGCGCGATGCCCACGCCCTGCGTGACTCCCGCCTCGATGCGTGCCGCCAGCTGGGCCGGGTTCAGGACCCGGCCGACGTCCTGGGCGAGCGCCAGCTCCACCACCCGCACCGAGCCCAGCTCGATGTCGACGTCCACGACGGCGCGGATCGCGCAGAAGGCGAGCCCCACGAAGGCGTCGCCCTGGCCGGTCTCGTCCAGCGGTTCGGTCGGGTGCGGGCGGCACTGGGCCGTCGCCCACAGCTCCTTGCCGTCCATCTCCTCGGTGACGGTGGTCGACAGCACGCCGTCGTACGAGGTGATCTTGCCGTCGGCGATCTGGAGCAGCTCGGTGGACATGCCGAACTTGTGCGCCAGGGGCTGCAGCAGCTGCGTACGGACCATCTTCGCCGCGCGTTCCACCGCACCGCCCGACACCCAGGTGTGGCGGCCGCGGCAGCTCGGGCCGGCCGGCGGCTGGTCGGTGTCGACGGGGGCCACGTGGACCTCGTCGATACCGAGGGTCTCCTGGACGATCTGCCGGGCCAGTGTGGTGAAGCCCTGGCCGGTCTCCACCGCCGCGCACAGCACCGTCGCCACGCCGTCCTGGACCCGGACGGTGGCCGTGGAGACCTCGTCCGTGCCCTCCGCACCCAGCATGTGCACCATGCCCAGGCCGTAGCCGACGCCCCGGCGCACCGCGCCCGGTTCGCCCGCGCCCTCGGGCCCGCCGGGCAGCAGCCACTGATCCTCGGGCGTGTCCTTGGGGAGCGCGGGCAGCGGGAAGTCCCGTACGGCCTGCAGCAGTTCGGCGACCGGCGCCGGGCAGGTCACCGACTGGCCGGTCGGCAGGAGGTCCCCGGTGGCCATCACGTTGCGCAGCCGCAGCTCCGCCGGGTCGACGCCGAGCTTCTTGGCCAGCTTGTCCATCTGCGCCTCGTAGGCGGCGCACACCTGCATCGCGCCCTCGCCGCGCACATGGCCGGAGGGCGGGTTGTTGGTGCGCACGGCCCAGCCCTCGATGAAGGCGTTCGGGACGACGTACGGGCCGCAGGCGAACGAGACCGCGGCGGCCAGCGACTCGGACGAGGTGTCCGCGTACGCGCCGGCGTCGAGCAGGATCTGGGCCTCGACCTTCACCAGCCTGCCCTCGGCGTCGGCGTGGTGGCGGTACCGCAGCAGCGTCGGATGCCGGTGCGCGTGACCCAGGAAGGACTCCTCGCGGGTCGCGGTGATCTTGACCGGGCAGCCGGTCCGGAGCGCCAGCAGACCCAGCGGAAGCTGGAAACCCTGGTCCTCGCGGTCGGCGGTGGCGCCGGGCACACCGGTGACGACGACCTTCACGCGCTCCGGTTCCAGGCCGTAGCAGGCGGCCGCGGTGTCGCGGTCGGTGTGCGGGTCCGTGGAGGCCACGTACAGTTCCACGCCGCCGTCGGGCCGCGGCACGGCGAGTCCGGCCTCGGCGCCGATGGGGGCCGGGTCCTGGCGGCCGATGCGGTACAGGCCCTCTACCACGATGTCGCCGACCGCTTCCGGGTCGCCGTGGCGCAGCGGGATGTGCCGGATCAGGTTGCCGTCGGGGTGCAACGCCTCGGCCTCGAAGGCCTGTTCCGGGTCGGTCACCGGGTCGAGCACCTCGTACTCGACGATGACGGCGGCCGCGGCCATCCGCGCGGTGTCGGGGTGGTCGGCGGCGACGGCCGCGATGGGCTCGCCGTGGTGGCGTACGACCTCGGAGGCGAACACCGGACGGTCGGGTCTGCCGCGGCCGTGCAGCGGACTGCCGGGCACGTCCTCGTGCGTGACGACGGCCCGTACGCCGGGCATCTCACGCGCGTGGGAGGTGTCGATGGACAGGATGCGGGCGTGCGGGTGCGGGGCGCGCAGCACGGCCGCCCACAGCAGGCCCTCGGCCCACAGGTCGGCCGCGTACGGGAAGGTGCCCTCGGTCTTGGCCTGGGCCTCGGCGGCCGTCAGGGACACCCCGAGGCCGTGCGGGATCGGCTCGGGAGCGGGTGCTGCCTCCGCGGCGGTGGTCGCGGTGGCGGCTTCGTTGCTCACGCCTGCCCTCCGTCCTGTCCCTGTGCCTGTCCGGTTCCGTACGTCCGGTCGTGCGAGGCCGGTTCGAACGCCGACCGGTTGACCCCGCCGGCGCCCGGTCCCGCCTGGTGCGGAATACGTGCCTCGTCCGCGTCCGTCTCAGCGTCCGCCTCGGAGTGCGCCTCGCGTTCCGCGACGACCTCCTTGACGGCGTCCACGACGCCCCGGTAGCCGGAGCACCGGCAGAGGTTGCCGCACAGCGCCTGGCGGGTCTCCATCTCGGTCGGCGCCGGGTTGCCCTCCAGCAGGTCGTGCAGGGTCATCGCCATGCCCGGCACGCAGAAGCCGCACTGCACCGCGCCGCACTTCGCGAGCGCCCGCTGTACGTCCGAGGGCTGTCCGTCGACGGCGAGCCCCTCGACGGTACGGACCTCGCTGCCTGCCGCGGTCACGGCCGGGACCAGGCAGGACGCGACGAGCCGGCCGTCGACCTGGACGTTGCAGGCGCCGCACTCGCCCTGCGAGCAGCCGTCCTTGGCGCCCGCGAGGCCGAGCCGCTCACGCAGCACGTAGAGCAGCGACTCGCCGATCCAGGCGTCTGGGACGGGGCGTTCGACGCCGTTGACCCGCAGGACGTAGGAGGCGAGCGGGTGTTCCTCGCCAGAGGGCGCGGGTGCCCCGTCCTCCGCCTTGGGGTCCTCGTCCGCGGGCTCCCCGGCGAACTCCGGTGCGGACTCGGCGTGCGGGGCGGGGTCGGGCTCGGACTCGGCGGCGTCCACGACGGCCTCGACGGCTGTCTCGGCAGTCGCTACGGCCTGCTGGGCGTGTTCTGCCGCCTCGGCGGCCTCGGCGGCCTCACCGTGCCCGTGGGGGCGGTGTGCGGCGGCTGTGCCGGTCTCGTCGGGTTCGTCGGTGGACGTCTCGCCGGGGTGCCGCTCGGGCGGGAGCGACTGGGGCTGCTCGGACGCATGGGCCGGCGGCTGCTCGTAACCGGCCGGGTGCGGCTCCTCGGGCGCGTCGGCCTCGGGCGTGTGCGCCTCGGGCGCGGGCCGGTCCTGGGCGTGGAGCTCCTGGTCGGGCGCCTCGGGAGCGTACGGGTCGGCCGCGTGCGTCTCCGGGGCGTGGTGCTCCGGGGTGCGGTGCTCGGGTGCGTGGTGCTCGGGCTGATGCGGTTCCCGCGTGTGCGGGACGGGCGACGGGACGCCGCCGTGTGTCTCGTGCTGTTCGTGCGCGTCGCCGGAGGCCGCCGGCCGGTCGAAGTCGGACCAGCCGTCCGTCGGCTGATCGTGCCCGTGGTCGGCACCGGCCGACGGGTCGTCGTAGGCGGACCCGGCCCCGGGCCCCGAAGGCCGGCCGTGCGTGTACTCGGCGCTCGCCGGCCGGTCGAACTCGGGTGCTGCCGACTGCCCGTATCCCTGCCCGGAGCCGCTGGGCTGCTGGGCCTCGTGGCCGGTTCGGTGGCCGTGGCCATGACCCTGGTCCGTCGGCTGGTCCTGCGTCGCGGGCGGCTGCCCCCAGGGCTGCCCCGTCGGCTCCGTCGCCCAGGGGGCGGAAGCGCCGCCCGGCAGGGTGGCCGGCGGAGTGCCGCCCCACTGCTCCACCAGGGACGACGTGGTGAACTCGCCCGATTCGTCCGGGAGGTCGCCGTCGGCAACCGGGATCGACCACTGGCCGGTGACGTCGTGGCCCTGCGCCGCCGCGGCCCGCGCGGCTTCCGCCGCACCCGTCTCCTCGAAGTTCCACTGCCCGGTGGCACCCGGGTTGTACGTGTACCGGTCGTCAGCGGTGATGTGGGGCACCGCGTTCGGGTCGGGCCACCGGGCACCCTCGGCGGGCGCGGGTGGCATCGCCCAGGAGCCCGTGCCCGCCGGGTCGGTGCCCGCGCCGGTGTTCGGGTTGACCGTTATCTGCGGCGGCACATAGCCGTGACCGGGCGCGGCCAGCGGGCTGTCCGCGGAGGCCAGGAGGGCTTCGACACCCCCCTCGGGGAGTTTCACGAAGGCGGTGGCGCCGTCGTCGTAGTCGCCCTGGGGCAACGGGTCCCAGCGGCCCGCGCTTTGGGGCCGGCCCTCTTCGTGCTGGTCGTCGGTCACGACAGCGCCCTCCCCAGTGCTCGTCGGGCCAGCGCGGCGACGGTGCGCCGCAGGTGCAGTACGGCGGGCGGAAGCTGCTGTACGGAGCCGTCCTCGGCCGGGACCGGGTCGGGGATGCAGGCCGCGGCGACGTACTCGCCGAAGGCGCTGAGCGCCTCCGGGACGAGGGCCCGGCTGTTGTCCCAGTCGATCAGTTGGGAGACCCACTGCTCGGCCTGCAGTGGCCTGAGGGCCATCGGCGCTATGGCGCCGACGGCGCACCGGACAGCACGCCGGGCGGGGTCGAGGACGAGGGCCACCGAGGCGACGGCGCGCCCGGGTCCGGTGCGTCCGGTGGCCTTGAGGAAGACCTGCGGCGCGTGCAGGAGCGGTACCCGCACGAAGCCGATGAGTTCACCGGCGCGCAGCAGCTCCATGCCGGCCAGCAGGTGCGACACCGGGATCTCCCGGCGGGCTCCGCCCTGGCCCGCGATGATCAGTGTCGCCTCCAGGGCGGCCAGCACCGGCAGAGCGTCCCCCGTGGGGGCGGCCGAGGCGATGTTGCCGCCCAGGGTGCCCGCGTTACGGATCTGCGGCGGGCCGGCGGCGCGCGCGGAGGCCGCGAGCGCCGGGATCAGGGCGGCGAAGTCGGGACGGCCCATCCGCGCGTGGGTGAGGCCCGCGCCGAGCAGGGCGTGGCCGTCCTGGTACTGCCAGCCGCGAATCTCGCTGATCTTGCCGAGGCCGACCAGCGCGGCGGGCCTGAGCTGCCCCGAGTTGACGGCGGCCATCAGGTCGGTGCCGCCCGCCACGGGCACGGCTGCGGGCATGGCGGTGAGCGCCGCCACTGCCTCGTCCAGCGTTGTGGGCAGGGTGACGGCCTGCGCCGCCTGCGGTGCGTGCGTGGTCAAACCGGCTGCCCCTTCCCGCTGCCCCACCTGGTCCCGCCTGTGTTGCCGTACCGTACGTGCTGACAGGGCGGACGTGGCAACTCTGGCACATCTTCGCAGGACCCGAAGACGGGGGTCCGCTAGGAGGCATTTGCCCACCTCGTCAGCGAGATAGGCAGTTTTCGCGGGGCATCACCCTTGCGTACCGATTGACACTCTTCGGTGACTCTTGACGTCTTTTCTCCCCTACTTGTTGGGGGGCGCCCCGTCGATCGGCCGGCCGAGCACCCCGGGCCGGCGCTGCCACGGCAGCGGCCCGGTGGGTGGCCGATAACCGACGCCCAGGGCGTCAAGGCGCGGGTAGTGGGCGGTCATCCGCCGCTCGAAGTCGGCGAAATCCCGTTCCCCGGGGGCGGGCAGCGGGCGCCATGCCACCTCGGCGAAGGCGGCGAGCCGCGGGAACGTCTGGTAGTCGACGCGCCCGGAGTCCTCCATCACCTCGGTCCACACGTTGGCCTGCGTGCCGAGCACGCGCCGGGCTTCGTCCGCCGTCAACTCCGGTGGAACGGGTTCGAACCGGTAGACGTCCTCCAGGGTGCGCACGTACGCGATGGGGACCGGCTCGTCCGGGCCCTCGTGCTGCCGGTAGTCGAGATACACCTGCTGCTCGGGGCACATGACGACGTCGTGTCCGGCGCGGGCCGCCGCGATGCCGCCCGCGTAGCCGCGCCAGGACGACACGGCCGCCCCTTCGGCGAGGCCGCCCTCCAGGATCTCGTCCCAGCCGATGAGCCTGCGCCCGCGCGCCGAGAGCCAGGTGTCGAAGTGTCTGATGAACCAGGACTGCAACTCGTCCTCGTCGGCGAGGCCGAGTTCCTCGATACGGGCCTGCGCGGTGGGCGAGGCCCGCCACTGGTCCTTGAGGCATTCGTCGCCGCCGACGTGCACGAACGCCGAGAACTCGGCGGTGCCCGCGGGGAACAGTTCCAGGAGTTCCTCGAACACCCCCTCGTAGAACCGCAGGGTGTTGTCGGTGGGGGCGAGTACGTTCTCGGAGATGCCCCAGTTGTCCCAGACCGAGAGGGAGGTCGTGTCGATGACGTCGGTGTTGCCGAGTTCCGGGTACGCGGTGATGGCGGCCTGCGAGTGTCCCGGTACGTCGATTTCGGGGACGACGGTGATATGCCGCTCGGCCGCGTAGGCGACGATCTCCCGGATGTCGTCCTGGGTGTAGAAGCCACCGTGCGGCTTCTCCTCCCACAGCGGTGACTCCCCGTGGCCGATTTTCGTGCGTGCCCGCCAGGAGCCGGTCTCGGTCAGCTTCGGGTATCGCTTGATCTCGACGCGCCAGCCCTGGTCGTCCGTCAAGTGGAAGTGGAGCACGTTGAGTTTGTGCGCGGCCATCAGATCGAGGTAGCGCAGGACACCGTCCTTGGGCATGAAGTGCCGGGCCACGTCGAGCATGAGACCGCGCCAGCGGAAGCGGGGGCTGTCCTCGATCGTGACCTCCGCGAGGTCCCAGTCCCGGCCCGGCCGCACCGGAGCCCGCCGGTAGGCGTCGGGGCCGAGCAGTTGCCGGAAGGTCTGCGCACCCCAGAAGACACCGGCCGCGCTGCCGCCCTGGATCAGGATCGCGGAGCCGTCGACGACGAGGCGGTAGCCCTCCAGCGGCAGTCCCGGCTCGATGCTCAGCGCGAGTCGGCCCGCGCCGTCCCCACTGTCCGGACGGCCGCTGTCCGGAAGCCCGCTGTCCGGACGACCGCCGCTGTCCGCGAGGGGGAAGCCGGTCGCCGCGCCGACCGTCGCCCGCAGCCAGCGCGCGACGCCCTCGGTGCCGGGGCCGACCTCCAGCCGGGTCTCCTCGTCGAGGCGCCCGCGCTGACCCCGCTGGTCGCGGACCAGGTGCCGGGGCGCCGGAATCAGCCCCACCGATTCCGCCGAATCCGTTGTCGCCGTCGTTTCCTTGGACACCGTCGTTCCATTCCTTGCTGTCACGTCAGTCCTTGACCGCTCCGCCCAGTCCGGAGACCAGACGTCGCTGTACGAGTACGAAGAAGATCAGAACCGGAATCGTCATCACCGTGGAGGCCGCCATCACACCGCCCCAGTCCGGGTCGTCCGGCTTGTAGAAGACCAGCAGGGCCATCGGCAGGGTCGACTGGGCGGTGTCGCTGATGATGAACGACTTGGCGAACAGAAAGTCGTTCCAGGCCGAGATGAAGGAAAACACGCTGGTGGCCACCAACCCGGGGAAGACCAGCGGGAAAAGGATCTGCCACAGGAATCGCCCGCGGCTCGCCCCGTCGATGTACGCGGCCTCCTCCAGCGCCTCCGGTACGGCTTTCACGAAACCGCGCAGCATCCAGATCGCGAAGGGCAGCGAGAAGGCGATGTGCGGCAGGATCAGCGAACCCAGTGTGTTCAACTGCCCGGCGTCCCGCATGAGGAAGAACAAGGGGATCGTCAGGGCCTCGACGGGCACCATCTGGGCCACCAGAAACATGATCAGCAGCGTGGTACGGAAGCGGAACCGGAATCGCGTCACGGCGGTCGCCGCGAGAAACGCGACCAGTGCCGAGACGATCACGACACTGCACGCCACGACAAGGCTGTTGAGGAAGTACCGGCCGAATTCCTGCTGTTCGAACACGCGCCGGAAGGAGTCCAGGGACGGCGACAGAGTCCAGGGTCTCGGCTCGGACGACTCGATTTCGCCGGCCGGTTTGAAGGCGCTGAGCACCATCCAGTACAGCGGGAACGCGACGACGACCGCGATCAGCAGCGCGGAGGTCTCGGCGGCCAGCCGCCAGGGGCGCCGCAGTTGCTGTCGTAGCTGGTTCACAGCTCCTCCCCCTGCCGACGCAGCAGCCGCAGGTACACCAGCGTGACCCCGAGCAGGATCAGCAGCATCACCACGCCGATCGCCGAACCGAGGCTGTACTGCGAGGACGCGAACGCCTGTTGGTAGGCGTACACGTTCAGTACGAGGTTCTGGCCGGCGATGCCGCCGCCGTTGGTCATGACGTAGATCTGGGTGAAGACCTTGAAGTCCCAGATGACCGACTGGATGGTGACGACGGTGAGGATAGGCCGGAGCATCGGCGCGAGCACGGACCGCCAGATGCGCCACTGGGAGGCGCCGTCCAGGGCGGCGGCCTCCAGGACCTCGCTCGGCACGGCACGGATCCCGGCGTAGACCGTCACCATCACGAACGGGAAGGAACACCACACCACTTCGAGCAGGACCAGGAAGAAGGCGCTGATCCGGCCGTACGTCCAGGAGTGGTCGCCCAGTCCCAGGACCCGGTTGACCGGGCCGAAGTCGGGGTCGAAGAGGAACAGCCACACCGTGGAGCCGGTGATCGCGGGCGTGGCCCAGGCACCCAGCGCGGCCAGCATCAGCGCGAGCCGGGGCACCGCACGCACCCGCGTGAGCAGCACGGCCAGCGCGCAGCCGACGGCGAGCGTCGAGACGACGCAAGCCGCCGCGAAGAGCACCGTCGCCAGCAGCACCTGCCAGAACTGGTCGTCACCGAACAGCTCGGCGTAGTTCCCGAACCCCCGAAAGGTGGTCGGTTCACCGCCACTGACCTGGGCCTGGGTGTACTGGAGGACCGAGATCAGGCCGAGCTGGTAGATGGGGTAGACGAGCAGCCCACCAAGGATCACCAGTGCGGGAGCTAGGTAGAGCCAGGGGGCCTTTTGACTCCGCGCACCCCGACCCCGAAAGGGGCGCGGGGCTGCGCCGGATGTGCGGCTGCCGCCGCGTGGGCGCGACCAACCACGGCCGACCCGCAGCCGCCAACGATCCACAGCCCCCGAGCTATAAGGCGTCATCCGCGTCACCCAGCGGAGCCAAACGCATCGTTCATCTTCTTCGCCGCGTCCTCAGACGCCCCCGCCACGTCCTTCTTGCCGCTGATGACCTCCTGGAACATGGTCGGCAGGACCAGCGAGGAGTCGATCTGCGCCCAGGCGGGCGAGGCCGGGACGAACTTGGTGCCCGCCGCGAGGGTCTGCGCGAAGGGCTTCACGTACGGCTCCTTCGCCGCCGCCTGCTGCCGTACGTCCGCGAAGGTCGGCAGGAAGCCCATCGCGTCGAAGAGTTCGGACTGGGTCTTCTTCGAGGCGAGCTGTTCCATCAGGTCGATCGCCAGGGTGCGGTGCGAGGTGCTCTTCAGGACGCCGATGTTGTTGCCGCCCGCGAAGGCCGGCGCTATCGAGCCGGAGTTCACGCCCGGCAGCGGCACGACCGCGTACTCGCCCTTCACCTTCCCGGCCTCGACGGCGGTGTGGCTGAAGTCGCCGCCGATCGCCATGCCCGCCTTGCCGGCCGCGAACGCGGTGATCGTGTCGTTGCCTCCCATGCCGGCGCACTTGGCGGCTGGGCAGTTGTCGTCGCCGAACAGGGACGTGTACGCCTTGATGCCCTTCTGCGCGGCCGCGCTGTCGATCGCGGAGGCGTACGAGCCTCCCTTGCCGCCGGCGAGTTCACCGCCGTTGGCCCAGATGAACGGCATCGCGCCGTACGTGTAGGCGCCGCCCACGACCAGGCCGTAGAGGTCGGGTCTGGCGCTGCGGATCTGGCGGGCCGTGGTGGCGAGTTCGGCCATCGTCTTCGGGACCGCGAGGCCGAGTTCCTTGAAGACGTCGGTCCGGTAGTAGAGGGCGCGGACGCCGACGTAGAAGGGGGCGCCGTAGATCTTGCCGTCCACGGTGACCGACTGCTTCGCGGTGGGGTCGGTGTCCTTGGCCTCGCTCCAGGCGCCGAACTCCTTGGTGACGTCGAGGAGTCCGCCGTCCTTCACGTAGCCGGCCGTGTCGGTGTTGCCGTACTCGATGACGTCGGGGGCGGAGGCGGGGTCGTTGAAGGCGGCCTTGACGCGCTGGGCGCGGGTGTCGACCGGGATGTACTCGACGGCGACCTTGGTGCCCTTGTGGGCCTTCTGGAAGGCGTCGACGACGGAGTCGACGACCTTCTCCTTCGGCTTGTTGCCGACCTCCTGGAAGAGCCAGACCCGCAGGGTGCCGGTGTTCTCGTCCTTGTCGGAGGAGGAGTTGTCCGAGGTCTGGGGGGCACAGGCGGTGACGACGGCGACGGCGAGCAGTACGGCCAGTCGGGGGGCGAGCTTCATGGAGTGATCCTCCGGGCGCGGCGTTGCAACATATGCAATGACGGTTTCGCTCTGTACAACACCACGGAGGCTAGGGACTACATGAACATGTCCACAAGAGGTCTCTACCACTTCGTGACCCAGGAGGGCCCAGAAGGGGCGCGCAAGGGGCACGGAGGCCGCGAGCCGGGCACGCGAAAGGCCCCGGGGGCGCTCTGCGGCGCCTCCGGGGCCTTCGGGAACCTCAGCCGGGCAGGGCGGCTACTTGTCTCCGCCCTTGTCCTTGTCGTCGCCGGCGCCCATGGACTCGTAGATCTCCTTGCACATGGGACACACCGGGTACTTCTTCGGGTCGCGGCCCGGTACCCAGACCTTGCCGCAGAGCGCCACGACGGGGGTGCCGTCGAGGGCGCTCGCCATGATCTTGTCCTTCTGGACGTAGTGGGCGAAGCGCTCGTGGTCGCCGTCGCCGTGGGACACCTGCGGCGTCGGCTCTACGAGTGTCCCCGTCCCAGTGCCTCGCTGCGGCTGGGTCTCAGGCTCAAGAGTGCTCATGAAACCCAAGGGTACTGAAGCTCACACCCATCAGTTGAGCGAAGGGTCGTCCGGATACGTGGCCACCATCGCGAGCTCGCTGCGCTGGCGGCGCAGGACCCCGCGCCAGAGCGTCTCGGGCGACGGGGAGGAGACGTCGCCGGGTTCCGATTCGACGACGTACCACGCCCCGTCCGCCAGCTCGTCCTCCAGCTGGCCCGGGCCCCAGCCGGCGTATCCGGCGAAGATCCGCAGACTGCCCAGGGCCGAGGCGAGGAGTTCCGGCGGGGCCTCCAGGTCGACCAGACCGATCGCTCCGTGCACCCGGCGCCAGCCGAGCGGGGCCCGGTCGACGGCGCCGCCGCCGGGAATGACGGCGACGCCCAGCGCCGAGTCCAGGGACACCGGGCCGCCCTGGAAGACGACAC
This sequence comes from Streptomyces sp. NPDC006332, assembly GCF_040612855.1. NCBI lineage: Bacteria > Bacillati > Actinomycetota > Actinomycetes > Kitasatosporales > Streptomycetaceae > Streptomyces > Streptomyces sp. NPDC006332. The sequence continues at coordinate 79,859 of NZ_JBEXRA010000017.1, read as the reverse complement.
CGGGTGCACCGGTGAGGTCCGCCCAGCCCTCCAGGATGTCGCCGACGTCCACCGGGGTCGGACGGTTGAGGACGACGCCGAGGGAGCCCTCCTCGTCGTGGTCGAGGAGGAGCACCACCGCGCGGTCGAAGTTCGGGTCCGCCAGGGCGGGGGTTGCCACGAGCAACCGCCCTGTGAGCGAGGACACCTCGGTCATGCCAGACATGATCCCGCATCTTGCGGTGCGGTGGGGAGCCAATCGGGGTTCGGGAGTGAAGGGCCGCCACGAACCGGAGGAGCGGCCTGGTAGGGCTCCCTTTTGCGAGTGGCGGTGGGAGACGCGTGGGCACAGAGGTGCGCCTCCCGAGCACGAACCACGTCGGTGACGCCATGTACCCGGCGGCGAACGGTCCGTGTTGTGACAGAGCTATGACGGACCTGAGTGGTCCTTGGGCTTACAGAAGGGGGGTGGGCGGCGATTACCCTTTCCCTTCTGGCCCTGCCCCCCTCATCGGAACGCGAGATACATGACCGTCAACGACGATGTCCTGCTTGTCCACGGCGGAACCCCGCTGGAGGGCGAGATCCGTGTCCGCGGTGCGAAGAACCTCGTACCGAAGGCCATGGTCGCCGCCCTGTTGGGTAGCGAGCCGAGTCGACTGCGCAACGTACCGGACATCCGTGACGTGCGTGTCGTACGCGGACTGCTGCAACTGCACGGGGTGACGGTCCGTCCGGGTGAGGAGCCGGGCGAGCTGGTGATGGACCCGACCCGTGTCGAGAGCGCGAACGTCGCTGACATCGATGCCCACGCGGGTTCGTCGCGCATCCCGATCCTCCTCTGCGGTCCGCTGCTGCACCGCCTCGGCCACGCCTTCATCCCCGGCCTCGGCGGCTGCGACATCGGCGGGCGGCCCATCGACTTCCACTTCGAGGTGCTGCGGCAGTTCGGCGCGACGATCGAGAAGCGGGCGGACGGTCAGTTCCTGGAGGCGCCGCGGCGGCTGCGGGGTACGAAGATCACGCTGCCGTACCCGTCGGTCGGGGCGACCGAGCAGGTCCTGCTGACGGCCGTGCTCGCCGAAGGTGTCACCGAGCTCTCGAACGCGGCCGTGGAGCCGGAGATCGAGGACCTCATCTGCGTCCTGCAGAAAATGGGCGCCATCATCGCGATGGACACCGACCGCACGATCCGCGTCACCGGCGTGGACCAGCTCGGCGGCTACGACCACGGCGCCCTGCCGGACCGCCTGGAGGCCGCCTCCTGGGCGTCCGCCGCGCTCGCCACCGAGGGCAACATCTACGTCCGCGGCGCCCAGCAGCGTTCGATGATGACGTTCCTCAACACCTACCGGAAGGTGGGCGGCGCGTTCCGGATCGACGACGAGGGCATCCGCTTCTGGCATCCCGGGGGCCAGTTGAAGTCCATCGCCCTCGAAACGGACGTGCACCCCGGGTTCCAGACGGACTGGCAGCAGCCGCTGGTGGTGGCGCTCACCCAGGCGACCGGCCTGTCCATCGTCCACGAGACGGTGTACGAGTCCCGGCTGGGCTTCACGTCCGCGCTGAACCAGATGGGTGCTCACATCCAGCTCTACCGCGAGTGCCTGGGCGGCTCCGACTGCCGCTTCGGACAGCGCAACTTCCTGCACTCCGCGGTCGTGTCCGGCCCCACCAAGCTCCAGGGCGCCGACCTCGTCATCCCCGACCTGCGCGGCGGCTTCTCCTACCTCATCGCCGCCCTGGCGGCCCAGGGCACCTCCCGGGTCCACGGCATCGACCTCATCAACCGGGGCTACGAGAACTTCATGGAGAAGTTGGTGGAGCTGGGCGCGAAGGTCGAGCTGCCGGGCAAGGCACTGGGCTGACCTCAGCCACGCGGCCCGGTCCGCACGGCGAATGAGCACGACGATGGGGCGGCCCCCGATGAGGGGGGCCGCCCCATTGGCGTTACCGAGCCTCGTACGCAGTGTCGTCGCGTACGGAAGGCTTACTTGCCCTTGGCGGCTTCCTTGAGCTTCGAGCCCGCCGAGACCTTGACGCTGTAGCCGGCCGGGATCTGGATCGGGTCACCGGTCTGCGGGTTGCGCGCGGTGCGAGCGGCACGGTGGGTGCGCTCGAAGGTCAGGAAGCCGGGGATGGTGACCTTCTCGTCGCCCTTGGCGACGATCTCGCCGACGGTCTCGGCGAACGCGGCCAGTACGGCGTCGGCGTCCTTGCGAGTCACCTCGGCGCGGTCGGCCAGCGCGGCCACCAGCTCACTGCGGTTCATGTTGTTACTCCCGTGTTCTTCTTGCCGTTGAGGCGTGCCACGCGGCGGAGCCGCATGTTGGGCACAGCGAAAGCCGATGCTGCCAGGTGCCTCGGTGAGTTCCCGGAGCCGGGTCCGTCGTCAGACCCTCGCGCCCAGGGACGCATCCTGCCCCTACCTGCGGCGGGAAAGCCAATCCGGCGCCCGTAGGAGTCCTGAGAACACCCTTGGGGGTCACCCGAAGAGGGCCTGAGCCTGGCCGACACGATAAACGTCGGCCATGGAACCCGGGTTCCACGACGCGCCGATGTCAGGCCTGCCGTGGCGATCCTCACAGCGAGTACACCCCCACGGGCGCCTACGACGCCGTGAGAGCGGACGCGCCCGCGGCCTTCGCCGCGTCCCGCACCGCCCCGGCGACCGCGCCCGCGACCTTGTCGTTGAACACGCTGGGGATGATGTAGTTCGGGTTCAGCTCGTCCTCGGTCACCACGTCCGCCAGCGCCTTCGCCGCGGCGATCATCATCTCGGTGTTGACCGTGCGGGACTGCGCGTCGAGCAGACCGCGGAAGACGCCCGGGAAGACCAGCACGTTGTTGATCTGGTTCGGGAAGTCGGAGCGGCCGGTGGCCACGACCGCCGCCGTCTGGCGGGCGATCGCCGGATCGACCTCGGGGTCAGGGTTCGCGAGCGCGAACACGATCGCACCGTCGGCCATGGCGGCCACGTCGTCCCCGTCGAGGACGTTCGGAGCGGAGACGCCGATGAAGACGTCCGCGCCGCGCACGGCCTCCTTCAGCGTGCCGGTGAGGTTCTCCGGGTTGGTGTTGTCGGCGATCCAGCGCAGCGGCGAGTCCGCGGCGGCGTCGACCAGGTCCTCGCGGCCGGCGTGCACGACACCGTGGATGTCGGCGACGACGGCGTTCTTGACGCCCGCCGCGATCAGCAGTTTGAGGATGGCCGTACCGGCCGCGCCGGCCCCGGACATGACGACCCGGATGTTCTCGATGGCCTTGCCCGTCACCCGCAGCGCGTTGGTGAGCGAGGCGAGCACGACGATCGCGGTGCCGTGCTGGTCGTCGTGGAAGACGGGGATGTCGAGGGCCTCCCGCAGCCGCGCCTCGATCTCGAAGCAGCGCGGGGCGGAGATGTCCTCCAGGTTGATGCCGGCGAAGCCCGGGGCGATCGCCTTGACGATCTCGACGATGGCGTCGGTGTCCTGGGTGTCCAGGCACAGCGGCCAGGCGTCGATCCCGGCGAACCGCTTGAAGAGGGCCGCCTTGCCCTCCATGACCGGCAGGGCGGCCTTCGGGCCGATGTTGCCGAGGCCCAGCACGGCCGAGCCGTCCGTCACTACCGCAACGGAGTTGCGCTTGATGGTCAGGCGGCGCGCGTCCTCGGGGTTCTCCGCGATGGCCATGCAGACGCGGGCGACGCCCGGCGTGTAGATCATGGACAGGTCGTCGCGGTTGCGGATCGGGTGCTTGGAATCCATCTCGATCTTGCCACCGAGGTGCATCAGGAAGGTACGGTCCGAGACCTTGCCGAGCGTGACGCCCTCGATGCCGCGCAGCTGCACCACGATCTCGTCGGCGTGTGCGGTGGAGGTCGCCGCGATGGTGACGTCGATCCGCAGCTTCTCGTGACCGGAGGCGGTCACGTCGAGGCCGGTCACCGAGCCTCCGTGGGACTCCACGGCCGTGGTGATCTGGGAGACCGCGCTGCCGCCGGCGGGCACCTCGAGCCGGACCGTAATCGAGTAGGAGACGCTGGGCGCCGTTGCCATGGCCGACTTCCTCTGCTTTCACCTGTGTGACGCTGGATCCGTCCGATGGTCGCACCTACCGCCGAGTAGGCGTTAGCCGGGTGGGATTGCGAACTTTTTGTTCGCCGGGCCGCAGAGAACTCGCGCTGAAGTCGCAGGGAATTCGCAGGGAAGTCGCAGCGGAGTCGTGGAGAAGCACGGAAAAGAGGCCCACGCCACGTGGTGGCGTGAGCCTCTCATCCGTTCAGTGACACCGACCCGCCATGCTCGCCTCGCGGCAAGTGGTCGCTCGTAGCGACGATGGTTGGGCCCGGGGGCTTGGATCGGGCCGGTGCCACACTCAGGCTAACAAACGGATGCCCGAACGCCATTCCCGTCCGGGGAGTTCACAGCAATCAGTCCCGCAGCAGGTCCGGCACGCCGTCGTCGTCCGGCGTGTCCCGCTCCGCCGACACCACCGTGAGCTGCTGCGTCGCCCGGGTCAGGGCCACGTACAGCACGCGCAGGCCGGCCGGTGACTCGTCCGCGATCTCCGCCGGGGAGACGACCACCGTCGCGTCGTACTCCAGGCCCTTGGCCTCCAGGCTGCCGAGGGCCACGACCCGGTCACCCAGTCCGGCGAGCCACCGTCGCGCCTCGTCGCGGCGGTTCATGGCGACGACGACGCCGACGGTGCCGTCGACGAGGTCGAGGAGCCGGGCGGACTCGGCCCGGACCGTCTCCGGGAGCGATCCCGGTGTGCCGGACGGCGTGACGTCGTCGACGACGGCGAAGCGGGGCTGGACGCCGGTGGAGCGGACTGCCGACGGGGACGGCGAGCCCGGCATGGCCAGCGCCAGCACCCTGGCCGCCAGTTCGGCGATCTCCGCCGGGTTGCGGTAGTTCACCGTCAGCTCGAAGCGGCGGCGCGGGCGGGTGCCCAGGGCCTCGTCGCGGGCCTGGGCGGCCTCGTCCGGGTCGGACCACGAGGACTGGGCGGGGTCGCCGACGACCGTCCAGGTGGCGTGCCGGCCGCGGCGGCCGATCATCCGCCACTGCATCGGCGTGACGTCCTGCGCCTCGTCGACGATGACGTGGGCGTACTCGGTGCGCTCCTGGGCGAGCCGCTCGGCCCGTTCGCGCTGGGTCTCCTCGCGCACCGGCATCAGTTCCTCGAGGCCGGTGAGCTGGTCGAGCGGGTCCGCCTCCCGCTTGCGGCGCGGGCGGGCCGGGGTGCCGAGGATGGCCTGGAGCTCGTCCAGCATGGCGATGTCGTGCACGGACAGACCGTCCCGACGCAGGGACCGGGCGACCCTGCGGACCTCGCCGGGGTTGAGGATCCGGCGGGCCCAGCGGCCGAGTCGGCGCTCGTCGGCCATGGCGTCCAGGACGGCCCTCGGGGTCAGCTCGGGCCACCAGGACTCCAGGAACTCCAGGAAGCTGTCCTCGGAGCTGACGTCCTCGTCGAAGGAGGAGCGCAGCTCGGCGGCCAGCTCCGGGTCGGTGTGCCGGCCGGCCGCGCCGGACCGCGTCCACAGGGCGTCCAGGAGCAGTTTGCGGGCGCGCGGGCGCAGCAGGTTCACAGGCGCGGTGCCGCTGAGGGCGCTCTGCCGGATGCTGTTCAGTTCCGCGGCCTCCAGCTCCAGCCGCCGCCCGAAGGCGACCACCCGCAACCGGGTGGGCGGGCCGGCGGAAACCTGCGGCTTCTCGTCGGTCCCGGTGGTCCCTGTGGTCTCGTCGGTCGCTTCGGTCCCGTCGGTCTCGTCGCCGAAGGTGAGCTGTCGGGACGCGGGCGGGTCGGAGTGGGCGCCGCCGGTGGCCCCCCTGCCCCTGCTCCTGCCTCTGCCGGGTCCGGTGCCGCCGCCCTCCCCTTCCAGCGCGCCCCGGGCGGCCTTCCGCAGCACCTTCAGCATGCGGTACGAGCCCTTGGCGCGGGCGGTGGCCGGGGAGTCGTACAGGGTGGCCTCCGCGCCGTCGACGAGGGAGCCGATCGCGCGGATGGCGACCTGGCCCTCCTCGCCGAGGGACGGGAGGACGCCCTCGGTGTACGCCACGAGCAGCGGGGTCGGGGAGACGATCAGGATGCCGCCCGCGTACCGGCGCCGGTCCTGGTAGAGCAGGTAGGCGGCCCGGTGCAGGGCGACCGCCGTCTTGCCGGTGCCCGGGCCGCCCTCGACGTACGTCACGGAGGCGGCGGGGGCGCGGATCACCAGGTCCTGTTCGGCCTGGATGGAGGCGACGATGTCCCGCATGGAGTGGGTGCGGGCCTGGCCGAGGGCGGCCATCAGGGCGCCGTCGCCGATGACGGCCAGCTCTCGTCCGTCGAGCTGGGCCCGCAGCTCGGGGCGCATCAGGTCGTCCTCGACGCCGAGCACCCTGCGGCCCTTGGAGCGGATCACCCTCCGGCGCACCACCCGGCCCGGGTCGACCGGGGTGGAGCGGTAGAAGGGGGCTGCTGCGGGCGCCCGCCAGTCGATGACCAGCGGGGCGTAGTCCTGGTCGAGGACGCCGATGCGGCCGATGTGCAGGGTCTCGGCGATGTCGGCGGTGTTGTCGTCCCGTACCGCGCCGTCGGCGGGTTCGACGGCGGTGTAGGCGCCGTCGGGCCCCTTCTTGCCGTCCTTGCCGAGGAGCAGGTCGATACGGCCGAAGAGGAAGTCCTCGAACTCGTTGTTGAGGCGGTTGAGGTGGATGCCGGCCCGGAAGACCTGTGCGTCCCGCTCGGCGAGTGCGCCGGGGGTGCCGACCTGGCCGCGCTTCGCCGCGTCGTCCATGAGGAACTCGGCCTCGTGGATCTTCTCCTCGAGGCGCCGGTACACCCGGTCCAGGTGTTCCTGTTCGACGTTGATCTCGCGCCTGCGCACGGAGTCCTGTGCGGATTCCTGGACCGTGTCCTGTGCGGCGACGCGAACGGCCGTTTCCTGCTGAGCCTGAGCGGCCACCGGGCCCCCTTCTGACGTGCTGGGCAGCCGTCAACCGTACGCGAAGGGGGCCCGGGGAAGCTATGTATCCGTTTCAGCGATTCACGCGTCGACCTGCACGAGCTTCTTGCCGTCGAAGGTCATGACCTCGTAGTGGTCGGTCTCGTTCGGGGTGAAGGCCGCTCCGCCGCCGATGTAGAGCGGGTTCTTGGCCTTGTCGGTCTTGGCGTCCGGCAGGCCGTAGCCCCAGTCGGGGACGGACCAGGAGGAGATCGTCTCGCGCTCGCCGTTCTTGCCGACGGCGATCAGCGAGCACTTGATGGGGCCCTTGACGTTCTTCAGCTCGAGGACGACCTCGGAGCCCCAGTCCTTCTGCTGCGTGCCGATGGTCGCACTGACGTCCGTCGAGGGGTCCGTGGCCGTGACCTTGTCGTCCATGGCCTCGAAGGTGGTCTTGGCCGAGCTCGCCAAGGGGGTCGCCTCGGTGCCGCCGCCCGCGTCGCCGCCGTTCGCGGCCACCGCGACCAGCGGGCCGCCGATGATCAGCGCGGCCGCGGCCGCGATCATGTAGAAGCTCTTGCGGCGCTTCTGCGCGCGGCGCTCGGCCACCTCGTCGACGAGGTTGTTCACCAGCCGTGGGCTGGGCTTGGCGGACAACGAGTCACCGATGCCGGGTGTACCGGAGCCCGGCAGGTCGGCGAGCGCGGCCAGCATCGGTTCCATGCCGGCGAGTTCGTCGAGTTGCTGGGCGCACCATTCGCAGGAGGCGAGATGGGCCTCGAACGCGGTCGCCTCGGCGTCGTCGAGGAGGCCGAGGGCGTAGGCACCGACGGTTTCGTGCTCGTTCGGGCCTGGAGATCCCATCATGGGGCCAGACATACCCGTACCACCCGTACCGAATCCCTGTGATCCCCCGTACACACTCATCACGCCGTCACCCCCCGCTCCTCCAGTGCCAGCTTCATCGACCGCAGGGCATAGAAAACCCTTGAGCGAACGGTGCCACTGGGTATGCCCAGGGTTTCGGCCGCTTCATTGACCGTACGCCCCTTGAAGTACGTCTCGACGAGTACCTCCCGGTGGGCCGGGGTCAGGTCGTCGAGCGCATCGGACAACGTCATCAGCCACAGCGCCTTGTCGATCTCGTCCTCCGCGGGGATGACCTCCAGCGGCGACGGATCGACCTCCTGCGGCCGGGCTTGCCGACTGCGGTGGCCGTCGATGACGATGCGCCGGGCGACCGTCACCAGCCAGGGGCGTACCGATCCGGTCGCTCGATTGAGCTGGCCGGCGTTCTTCCAGGCACGGATGAGTGTCTCCTGCACGACGTCCTCGGCTCTTTGCCGATCGCCGGCAACCAGGCGGAGGACGTACGCAAGGAGAGGTCCGGCGTGCTCCCTGTAGAGGGCACGCATCAGCTCCTCATCAGGTTCCGAGGGCTGGGACATGCGATGTCGGGCCCTCGATCCATGTTCATTGGCCACGACAGAATCCTTGCGCACGCCCACCTCCGATGTCCCGGGGTTCCCCCAGTCGGTCGCTCGCCCACGAGTACGGGTGCGACCAGTCGGGTGTTCAAAGTGGGGCGACAGTTTTCTTGTGGGTGTCGTGACGAGGACGGACATGACCACACATTCCAACCGCGCGATCTTCACATTTCCGCCACACGCAAAAGGTCACGCCGCCTGCCCGGGAGGTTCCTCAGGTAAACGATGTGTAATCGAAATCACTTCGACAGTGGCTCCACATAAGGCGCATATCGCCGCTCAAGCGCGGGTGAGTGCCACCCGCCGACGATGCCTGGCGACTCTTTCGCGGTTCCCGCAGACCTCACTGGAGCACCAACGCCTCCTGCGACCCCGTGAGGTGTCGAGGTAGACGATGGGGCAGTTGTCCCCTTCGCACTGTCTGAGCCCCGCCCGCGCGAGCGGATCGGTGAGCAGTTCCACGACGTCCCGGGCGACGGCCCCGAGCAGCGCCGTGCACGCGGGCGGTCCCCCCAACTCGCGCACCAGCGCACCGTCCGGACCGGGCACGGCTCGGGGAGCCGGGGGCGCGGCACGGGCGATCTCGTTGACGTGGGCGAGCGCGAGGTCGTAGGGCCGCCCCTCCGGAGCCAGGCCGCCCGGCACCAACTGCCCGATACGGGACCGCAGTTCACGGAATCCGGCCAGCCAGGAGGCGTCGGCGTGCGCCAGGGCGGTGCCCGCCGGGACCAGGCCCGACCCGGCGATCCAGGCGCGCAACACCGGGACGGAACCGAGGCGTTCGACGGGGTGGGTGGTCGCGAGGAGGTCCAGACAGATCCGCCCGGCGTCGAACCGCAGCTCGTACGCGTCCGTGGCCGTACCCAGTGCCATGTGCCTGTCACCGCCTAGGTCACCCCGGTGGGGAGGGGTGGGTGAATGCCAGCGAGGGGGTTGGGGGGAGCGTGCCGCCCCGTGCCCTCTAACAGTGCCTGCCCGATCCCGCCGCCGGAACCCCTCGTACCGCCGGCGAGCGGCAGCCGCCGGACGACGGTCACCCAGTCGCCGGGCACCTGCTCCAGCACCGGCCCGGCCATTTTCAGCCCGTCCGGCGTTTAAGGACGAGGCCGTCCAGGCCGACAGCGGGGGGCAGGGGGCGGCAGCCCCCAGACGACGGTCACCGAGCCAACAGTCACCCAGCCGACGAACGCCCAGCCGCGAGGCGACTACTCCCCGTCCGAGTACTTCGCGTCGGCCGCCGGATCCAACGCCAGCCGGTACCCCCGCTTCACCACCGTCTGGATCAGCTTCGGCGCCCCCAGAGACGTCCGCAGGCGAGCCATCGCCGTCTCCACGGCATGCTCGTCGCGACCGGAACCCGGCAACGCCCGCAGCAGTTCCGAGCGGGCCACCACCCACCCCGGCTGACGGGCCAGGGCGCGCAACAGGGACATCCCGGCCGGCGGCACCGGCTTCAGATCCCCGTCCACCAGCACCGCGTGGCCGCGGATCGCCACCCGGTGCCCGGCGATCGGCAACGTCCGCGCCCGCCCCGGCAGTTCCTGGCACAGCAGTTGGACGAGCGGACCGAGCCGGAACCGCTCCGGCGAGACGGTGTCGACGCCCCGGGCCTGCAGCGGCAGCGCGGTGACCGGGCCGACACAGGCCGGCAGGACGTCGTGGTTGAGCGCGCCGAGCAGCTCGGGCAGCAGACCGCGTTCCTCGGCCCGGGACAGCAGCGAGGCGGCGGCCGGCGCGCTGGTGAAGGTGAGCGCGTCCAGTCCGCGGGACACCGTGGCGTCCAGCAGCCGGTCCACCGGCCCGATGTCCTCCGGCGGCATCCACCGGTAGACCGGCACCCCGAGCACCTCCGCTCCCCCGGCCCGCAGCGACTCCACGAACCCCGGCAGCGGCTCACCGTGCAGCTGTACGGCGACCCGGCGGCCGTCCACGCCCTCCTCCAGCAGCCGGTCGAGGACCTCGGCCATGGACTCGGACGACGGCGACCACTCCTCGGTCAGACCGGCGGCCCGTACCGCGCCCTTGACCTTGGGGCCGCGTGCCAGCAGCTCCACGCCCCGCAGCCGGGCCAGCAGTTCCTCGCCGAGGCCCCAGCCGTCGGCGGCCTCGATCCAGCCGCGGAAGCCGATCGCGGTGGTGGCGACCACGACGTCCGGCGCCCGGTCGATGACCTCCTTGGTCGCCGCGAGCAGCTCGCTGTCGTCGGAGAGCGGCACGATGCGCAGGGTGGGGGCGTGCAGGACGGCCGCTCCGCGCCGTTGGAGCAGTGCGCCCAGCTCGTCGGCCCGGCGCGCGGCGGTCACCCCCACGGTGAAGCCCGCGAGGGGGCCGTGGTCCGGTAGCTGCTGTTCGTCGTCCATCAACTCTCGTTAACTCTCGTCCCGCACTCGAGTCGGCACCTGCGTGAGGTGGTGGCTCCCAGGTCTGAGGTGCCGCACCCAGGTGTGGGGGCGGGCACCGCATGCCGATCGAGCCTGTCAACGGTGCGTGACAGGCTCGGTTCGGCATGATGTCAGCAGTGTTACGTCACACTTCCGCGTAGTTGAGCTGCGGCTTCGTGTCGGTGGACGCCGCCGTCGTGACCTGACGGGCCGGCCGGCGAAGGTATACGGCCCAAGTGACCACGAAGCAGGCGCCGTAGAAGGCGAGGAAGGCGACGAAGGCGCCGGTGCCGGAGCCGTAGGAGAGGAAGGACTGCCGGAAGGCGAGGTTGATGCCCACACCGCCGAGCGCGCCGACCGCGCCGATCAGACCCATGGAGGCACCGGAGAGGCGGCGCCCGTACGCGGCGGCCGCTTCGCCCTCCAGCCCCTTGGCCAGGGCCTTCGTCTGGAAGATGCCGGGGATCATCTTGTACGTCGAGCCGTTGCCGAGGCCGCTGAGGACGAACAGCACCACGAAGGCGCAGGTGAACAGGGTCAGCGACTTCTGCATGCTGGCGGCGATGAGAACCGCGGTCGCCACGCCCATCCCGACGTAGTTGTACAGCGTGATCTTCGCGCCGCCGTACTTGTCGGCCAGCGAACCGCCCACGGGCCGGATCAGCGAGCCGAGCAGCGGGCCGATGAAGGTGACGTACGCGGCCTCCAGCGGGGTGCGGCCGAACTGGTTCTGCAGGACCTGGCCGAAGGCGAAGCTGTATCCGATGAACGACCCGAACGTCCCGACGTAGAGGAAGGACATGATCCAGGTGTGCCCGTCCTTCGCCGCGTCCTTGGCGGCGCCGGTGTCGTTCTTCACGGACGCGAGGTTGTCCATGAAGAGCGAGGCGAGGACCGCGGCGACGACGATCAGCGGGATGTAGATCCCCAGGAGCACTCGCGGACCACCGCTGGCGCCGATGATCGCGAGCGCGACGAGCTGGATGACCGGTACGCCGATGTTGCCGCCGCCCGCGTTCAGGCCGAGGGCCCAGCCCTTCTTGCGGAGCGGGAAGAAGGCGTTGATGTTGGTCATCGACGAGGCGAAGTTGCCACCGCCGATACCGGCCAGCAGGCCGACCAGCAGGAAGGTGTCGAAGGAGGTGCCCGGCTTCATCACCGCGAACGCGGCGACAGTCGGGACGAGGAGGAGGGCGGCCGAGATGATCGTCCAGTTCCGCCCGCCGAAGATCGCGACCGCGAAGGTGTAGGGCACCCGCACGACGGCTCCGACCAGCGTCACCATCGACGTCAGCAGGAACTTGTCCGCCGGGGTGAGCCCGTACTCCGGGCCCATGAAGAGCACCAGCACGGACCACATGGTCCAGATCGAGAACCCGATGTGCTCGGAAAGGACGGAGAAGAGCAGGTTGCGGCGGGCGACCTTCTCTCCGCCCTCCTTCCAGAAGGTCTCGTCCTCCGGATCCCACTGCTGGATCCAGCGGCCGCCCCTGCTCGGGGGTGCGGGGGCTGTGCTAGGGGCTGTCATGACGCCTCCACGGTGCTCCGGGGCTCAGTCGTTCGGGGGAGTGGCTGAGTCCCGACGGTAGGGAGGGCGCGTTTCCGGGCTGTGGCACTGGGTGACCGGAAGGGAACTTTGCTCTCACGGAGCCCGTGGCGCGGATGAGAGGTCTCGGAACGTCATGTGACCCGGTTCATAGAGGTCACTCCGTCTTCTTGGAGGTCACTCCGTCTTCCTGGAGGCCACCCCGTCAGCGGTGCCTGCCGCTACGGCCGCCGCCAGCCGACCTCGACCCGTCCGGCCACAGCCTCGGCCGCCTCTTGGCCGCCACGTCCTCCATCCAGCCGAAGGCGAGGATGCAGCAGGCGGTGAGGGCCCAGATGACGACCAGCAGGGGCCAGGAACTCTCCAGCAGCCAGGGGGTGTGCTCCTCCAGCAGCGGAACGTTCCACAAGTGGTCCCACAGCGACTCCGCGACCACGATGCAGACGTTGTGCCACAGGTAGATGGTCACCGCCCGGGAGTTGAACAGGGTGACCACCCGGTCCCAGCGGCGCAGCGGGCGCGGCCACTCGGACCAGGAGGGGCTGAAGTGCAGGAGCAGCAGCACGGTGGCGAAGGACCACAGGGACTGGGCGAAGGGGATGTCGTCGAGGTCGTGCTCCGGTCGGAAGCCGTGCGTGAGCATGTACCACAGGCCCAGGCAGCCGACGACGGGCGCGAGCGAGGGCACGACGTAGCGGGGCAGGCGCTGCAGGATGCCTTCCTGGTGGGCCATGCCGAGGAGCCAGCAGGCGCCGAACGCGCCGAAGTCGACGAGGTTGGAGTCCAGCCGCCAGCTGGGCACGTTGAGCCAGCCGAACTCCAGCGCCGCGGACAGGGCGATCGGCGACAGGATCGTCGGCCAGGGCAGCGCGCGCAGAGCCTTCAGCAGGAACGGCGACAGCAGGACGAACCACAGGTAGGCACGGATGTACCAGAGCGGTACGGCCAGCTGTTCGGCCCATTCGCTGCCGATCAGCCCGTGGATGCCGGGCAGGCCCTCGCCGTACGGCGGGTCGCTCAGCGGCAGGATCCAGAAGGAGAGGTGGATCCACCACCAGCCCGGATGGCCCTCGGAGTCCGGCCCCCAGCCGCCGAGCAGCATGCCGGACACCCCGATGGTGCCCAGCAGCCACAGCGGCGGCAGCAGCCGGCGCATACGGCCGCGGACGACCTGCACCGCGGGGCGACTCCTGAGGGAACGGGCCATGAGGTTCCCGGCCAGGGCGAACATCACACCCATGGACGGGAAGATCACCGGGAGCCAGGCCCAGCCGAACAGGTGGTAGAAGACGACCCGGAACAGGGCGATGGCCCGCAGCAGGTCGAAGTAACGGTCACGGCCGGGAGCAGCGGCCGCCCGTTGCTCGGGCACCTCGCCGGGCTGTTCCTGCGTGACGGGCTGTGTGGGTGCGGTACTCATCCCACCGGCCTCCTTTCCGCGACCTTCGCGCTCTGCGCGGGCGCGTTCGGCGGCGCCGACACCCCGCCCATGCGCCGCAGCTTCTGCCAGCGCAGCCGGCCGCCGGTGAGGGCGGTGATCCAGGACTGGAGCAGGACGACGTACATCAACTGGCGGTAGAGGATCTGTTGCAGGGGCAGTGAGATGAGCGGGGTCAGCCGCTCGCGGTCCAGGACGAAGGAGTACATGGCGCAGGCCGCCTGGATGGCGAGAACGCCGAACCAGGCCCCGATCGTCTTCTCGGTGGGGCCGAAGACCAGGCCGTAGACGAGGAACACGTCGATCAGCGGTGCCAGCAGCGGTGCCAGCACCATGAAGAGGGACACCAGCGGCAGCCCGACCCGGCCGAAACGGCCCGAGGGGCCCCGGTCGAAGAGGGCGCCGCGGTGTTTCCAGATCGCCTGCATGGTGCCGTAGGACCAGCGGTAGCGCTGGGACCACAGCTGCTGGACGGACTCCGGGGCCTCGGTCCAGGCGCGGGCGTTCTCGGCGTAGACGACGCGCCAGCCGTCGCGGTGGATGGCCATGGTGATGTCGGTGTCCTCGGCGAGCGTGTCGTCGCTCATGCCGCCGACCCGTTCCAGGGCCGTGCGCCGGAAGGCTCCGACGGCGCCCGGGATGGTGGGCATGCACTGCAGGACGTCGTACATCCGGCGGTCCAGGTTGAAGCCCATCACGTACTCGATGTGCTGCCAGGCGCCGATGAGGGTGTCCTTGTTGCCGACCTTCGCGTTGCCGGCGACCGCGCCGACCCGGCTGTCCCCGAAGGGCTGCACGAGTTCGCGGACCGTGGACGGTTCGAAGACGGTGTCGCCGTCCATCATCACGACGAGGTCGTACCGGGCGTTCGCCACGCCCCGGTTGAGGGCGGCGGGCTTTCCCGCGTTGAGCTGGCGGACCACCCGGACGCCCGGCAGGGCGAGGTCCTCCACGATCCGGGCGGTGCCGTCGCTCGACCCGTCGTCGATGACGATGACCTCGATGGGATGGTCGCTCTGCATCAGTGAACGAACGGTGCTCTCGATGCACTTGGCCTCGTTGTACGCCGGGACCAGCACCGACACCGGTTCGGTGACCGGCGCTCCCCAGCGGAAGCCGCGGCGGCGGACCCGACGGACGTGGATGGCGGAGAGCAGGAACATCAGGCCGAAGCGCGAGATGACCAGGAACCCGATGACGGCGAGGCCGACCACCAGGACGGCGGTGATGTGGTCCGAGGCCTGCACGAGGAAGACCCAGGCCTTGCCCTTCCACAGGTCGACACCGGTGACCGGGGTGAGCGCGCTGGGCGCGTCGAGGGCCTCGGTGAGGTTGTCGAACTCGTAGCCCTTGGCCTGCATGTCGGGCAGGAAGCGGTCGAGTGCCTGCACGGTCTGGTGGCGGTCACCGCCGGAGTCGTGCATCAGGACGACGGCGCCCTTGCCGCCCTTGGGCGTGGCGTTGCGCATGATCTGCGCGACGCCCGGCTTGCGCCAGTCCTCGCTGTCGGTGTTGTTGACGACGGTGATGTAGCCGCGGCCGCCGATGTACTCGGTGACCGGCCAGGACTTGTCGTCCATGGCGTCGGCGAAGGAGGAGTACGGCGGCCGGAAGAGCGAGGTGCGGATGCCCGCGGCGCCGGTGATCGCCAGCTGGGTCTGGGACAGCTCCCAGTCGATGCGCTTCGCCGACTGGTAGGAGAGGTCGGGGTGGTTGAAGGTGTGCAGGCCGACCTCGTGGCCCTCGTCGACCATGCGCTTGACCAGGTCCGGATAGCGCGAGGTCATGGTGCCGGTGACGAAGAAGACGGCGTGCGCGTGGTGCTTCTTGAGCACGTCCAGGACCTTGGGGGTCCAGGTCGGGTCGGGGCCGTCGTCGAAGGTGAGGACCATGCGATGGTCCTTCACGTTCAGGCTGGTGGTGCGGCCTGAGCGGGTGTCGATGACCGGGCCCCCGTCGAGTATCTTCTCGGGCACCTTGTCGGTGGCGGCCTCGGGACGGACCCGGTGGTCGGCGAGGATCTCGCTGTGGACGTAGCCGCGCAGCATCAGCATCGCCATCAGCGCGACGAGGACGAGCAGCGGCAGCAGCAGACGCATGGGCAGGCGGCGGCGCCGGGAGCCGTCGGGGGCCCCGGAACGGCGGGTGCGGGATGGCATCAGAGGTTGTGCTCCGGGGACGGGGATGCCATCGGGCGATGGACACCGGGGACTGGGGTGCCACCGGACGACGAACGTTCGTGCGGCGGACGTGCGGAAACCGGGCGCCCTCCACCGGAAGGCGCCAGGAGCGGTCGGTCCATCAGGTGACGGGGCCTGTGGACGACGTGGGAGCCGGGTGGGCGGTGGTCGACTCCGTGGCGATGGGCGTCGGGCCGTTCGGCCCGTCGGCCACCGGGCCGGTGCCGGGGGCCGGACTGTCGCTGGTGCCCGTGGTCACGGTCGGTGTGGGCGTGGCCGTGGTCGGCGTGTCGGTCGGCGTCGGGGTGGCCGGGTCCGTGGTCGACGGGGTCACCGTCGGCGTCGGGGTGGACGCGGTCGGACCGGTGCCCGGCCCCTTTGCGGTGCTGGTCGGGCTCGTCTTCGGGGCGGCCGAAGTGCCCGGCTTGGCGGGGCTGGCGCTGGCACCGGACGCGCTGGCGCCGGGTGTCGGAGCGGTGGCGGTGCCCTGACCGACCGTCGGGGTGGTCGAGTCGGGTGTGCTGCCGTCGGTGCCGGCGCGCGTCGCCGAGTCGGTGGGCGGCGTCGAACTGCCGACCTTGCCGGCGGGCTTTCTCTCGTCCTGGCCCGGCACCGGCAGCCAGGGCGCGTTGGAGTTGCCGGACAGCAGGGTGACGACGATGACGACGGCGTACACCGCGCAGGCGAACCCGACGGCGATGCCTATCCGGCGGTACAGGCGGCTGCGGCGACCCGACTCGTCCACGAAGACGGGGCCGTCGGAGCCGTCCTGAGCGGCACCCAATTCATCGGCACCGCCGCTCCCTACGAGCAGGTCCTCCAGCTGCCGCCCCATGCCGTCGAGTTGGACCGTCACCTCGTGCGGATCATGGTCGAGGGCGTGGCTGGAACCCGACCCGTCGGACTCCCCCCACGGGTCCCGCACACCGGCCGTCAGACCCGCCGACCCGGTACGCCCCACGGACGCTCCCGACGACCCGACAACATCGGCACCGTCGTTCCGACCCGCATCCGGGAAACCCCGAACACGCCGCCCGAGCCTTCCCACCCCACCCGCCAACGAGGCGGACCGATCACTCTGACTCGGGATTCCGTTTTCCCCCAGCATGGGCATCTCGGTCCCTCTGGTCTCCGGAAAGGCCTGGGTACGACCTCCTGGAGCGGCCTGGGGCCATTCCGTTTGGGCTTCTTCCTGCCACTTCTTCACGTGCACGCACATCCCCCCACGGGACAGTTGCGGGCGCGCGTTCGACCTCAGCACCCGCCGGTCGAACCGAGCCCCCACCCGGTTCGAGCGCCCCGTTTATCACACTGTGCTCAGGGCTCGAATGTAGCGCACGAGGAGGTTCTGTGTTGGCATCGTGTCAATAACAAGTGCCCCCGAGCGCTATATCAATGGCTGAAACTCGCCCCTCAACGTCTCGCTCAGACCACCGCCCCTCGCCCGCCAGTTCGATCACAGCCCGCCCGAGCGCTCAAAACCCCGTTCACATCAGCCCCTTACGTCACACCAGTGACACGAGTGACCAAGAAACGACCTCACCCCAAACCCACGCCACCACCACCCGCTTGGCCGGAAATTCCACCACCCCAAAAACCACACCCCGCCCCTTCCCCACCCCCAACAGCCCCCACACAGGGGGCGCGCCCCCACCCCCTTCCCCGCAAACACCACCCCCGTCTCACCCCACCCCACCCCAGCGCACGCGCTCCCCCCAACCCCCGCGCTCGCGCCCACCCCTGCCCCGATGGACAAGCCCGCCCCCGGCGCGAAGGAATCGCAGCGCCGCACCCGCGCACGGCGCCAAGGGGACGGGTCGGGGGTGTCCGCCCGCAGCGGTTGTCGCGTCAACACCGCCAAGTTGATGAGAAACCGATTCCGCGACGTTCCGAGGACGGACACCCCCGACCCGGCCCCGACCCACCCCCCGAACCGCAGGCGCAACACGCACCCCCACCCACCCCCCACACACGCCGCCGCAGGCACCCCCACCCCGTCGAACCGCTTCCCCCAATCCCGGCACACCCCATTGACGCCCCCACCCCCACCACATACCTTCGCCCGTCGAAGCGCTTCGACGTCACGCATCGAACCCATTCGACCGACCCCGCGTGACGCCCCGATACCCATCCGGCTCCCCTGGAGGCAAGGATGACGGCACGAAGGCGTACGACCACGGCGATCGCCGCGATACTCGGCGGAGCACTCCTCCTGACAGCCTGCGGCGGCAACGACACCGGCTCCGGCGACGGCAAAACGCTCAGACTCTGGCACTACGAGGCCCCGAACAGCGCGATGGGACAGGCCTGGAACGAGGCCATCAAGGAGTTCGAGGCCACGCACCCCGGCGTGAAGGTGACGTTCGAGGCGAAGGGCTTCGAGCAGATCCAGAAGACCGCACAGATGGTCCTCAACTCCTCCGACGCCCCCGACCTCATGGAATACAACAAGGGCAACGCCACCGCAGGCCTGCTCTCCAAACAGGGCTTACTCACCGACCTCACCCCCGAGGCGACAACCCGCGGCTGGGACAAGAAGATCGGCAAGAGCGTCCGCACCACCAGCGTCTACGACACCGACGGAGTCATGGGCACCGGCAAGTGGTACGGCGTCCCCAACTACGCCGAGTACACGATGGTCTTCTACAACAAGGACCTCTTCGCCAAGTACAAGGTCCCCGAGCCGAAGACGTTCGACGACCTGACCGCCGCGATGGACAGGTTCGTGGCCGAGGACATCACCCCGCTCGCCAACGCCGGCGCCGAATACCCCGCCCACCAGTACCTGTACCAGCTCGCCCTGTCGAAGGCCGACCGCGCCTGGGTCGACGCCTACGAGCTGTACAAGGACAAACCCGACTTCCACGACCCCGCCTGGACCTACGCCGCGACCACCTTCGCCGACTGGGTGAAGAAGGGCTACCTGAGCGAGAAGTCCACCAGCGCGAAGGCGGAGGACGCCGGAGTCTCCTTCCTCCAGGGCAAGTCGCCGATCCTGTTCTCCGGCAGCTGGTGGTACGGCCGCTTCCAGGACGAGGCGAAGTTCGACTGGGGCACCTTCCTGTGGCCCGACTCGAACCTCACCCTCGGCTCCGGCGGCAACCTCTGGGTCGTCCCCAAGGGGGCCAAGAACAAGGATCTCGCCTACGACTTCATCGACATCACCCTGTCGAAGAAGATCCAGAACCTGCTCGGCAACAAGGGCGGCGTCCCGGTCGCGGCGGACCCGAGCGCCGTCACCGACCCCAAGTCCAAGGGTCTCATCGATGACTTCAACACCCTCTCCCGCCGCGACGGCCTGGCCTTCTACCCGGACTGGCCGATCGCCGGCTTCTACGACGTCCTCGTCTCAGAGACCCAGAAACTGCTGACCGGCAGCGAGAACCCAAACGACTACCTGGACGCGTTGCAGAAGGCGTACGACAAGGACGCCCCAAAACCATGACGGCCACCGCCGAACGCAATCACCACCACCCCACCCACGCCTCCCACCCCGCACAACGACGCCACCGCCACCGCTACCGCCCCCACGACTCCTACGCCCTGTTCCTGCTCCCCGGCACCCTCGCCTTCCTGGTCGTGATCGTCGTCCCGTTCCTGATGAACACGGGCGTGAGTTTCACCGACTGGCAGGGCGTGGGCTCCCCCGGCTGGTCCGGCCTCGCCAACTACCGGGAACTGCTGGACGACTCCGAGTTCTGGGCGTCCTTCCGGCACAGCCTCTTCATGGTCGTAGCGATGGCGGCGCTGCCGACGGCGATCGGGCTGGTCCTGGCCGCCGCCCTGTTCGACCACGTCGGCAAGCACTTCGGCGACAGGATCACCACCGTCCTGCGGGCCTGCTTCTACCTCCCCCAGGTGCTGCCGATCGCAGTGGCGGGCATTGTCTGGAGCTGGATCCTGGCCCCCGACAACGGCTCGCTCAACGAGCTGCTCAAGGCGGTGGGCCTGGGCTCCTGGCAGCAGGACTGGCTCGGCGACCCGGACCTCGCGCTCTACAGCGTCATGGGCGTGATGGTCTGGGTCCAACTCGGCTTCCCCCTGGTCGTCTTCATGGCGGGCCTGCAACGTGTCGACCCACAGCTGTACGAGGCCGCCGAGCTGGACGGCGCCGGCTGGTGGCGCCGCTTCAGACACATCACGCTGCCGCAGATCCGCCCGGAGATCTACGTCGTGCTGACCTGGTGCACGATCGCCGCGCTCAAGGTGTTCGGCGCGGTGTACGTCCTCACGAAGGGCGGGCCGGGCGGCGCGACGAACGTCCCCTCCTACTTCTCGTTCACCACGTTCTTCGAGAAGACGCAGGTCGGCTACGGCGCCGCGATCTCCACCGTGCTCACCGTGATCATCCTGCTGCTCTCCCTGATCGGCCTGAAGCTCCAGACCCGCGCCGAGGACGCCGAGGAAGGGGCCCCCGCATGACGAGAGCACTCCGCCGCTACCCGGTCCTGGTGGCCCTCTGCATCGCGGCACTCTTCATGATCGTCCCGTTCGCCGTCGTCGCCGTCAACGCGGTCAAGTCCCCCGCGGAGTACGCCCAGAACGGCCCGCTCAGCCTGCCCGAGGGCCTCTACCTGGACGGTATCGAGGACTTCTGGGACCGCGTCGACTTCGGACAGAAGCTGGTCAACTCGTCGCTGATCAGCGGCGCGGTGGCGGTGCTGGCCGTCGTCCTGTCGGTGCTCAACGCGTACGCGATCGGCATCGGCCGGATCAAGGGCCGCACCTGGATCCTGGCCTTCTTCGTCCTGGCGAACATGCTGCCGCAGGAGACGCTGGTCTACCCGGTCTACTACCTGAGCAAGCAGGCCGGCCTGTACGACACCCGACTCAGCGTGATCATCGTCTTCACGGTGATCCAGACGGCCTTCGGCACGTATCTCCTCTCCTCCGTCCTCGGCCAGTTCCCCCGCGAGATCATCGAGGCCGCCCGGATCGACGGCGCCAACAAGTGGCAGGTGCTGTGGCGGATCGTGGTCCCCGTCAGCCGCCCCACGCTCGGCGTGCTGCTGGTCTTCTTCTTCATCTGGACCTGGAACGAGTTCCTGCTCCCCCTGGTGATGCTGATCTCCAACGACAACCAGACCGTGTCGGTGGCCCTCGGCGTGCTGCAGGGCCAGCGTCTGATGGACGCCACGATGACCAACGCGGCCGCCCTCCTGGGCGTCCTGCCCGCCCTTGTCTTCTTCCTCGTCTTCCAGCGAACTCTCACCCGCGGGATCGCCGTGGGTGCCGTGAGGTAAGGACCCCCCACATGAAGTTCACCGACGGCTACTGGCTGCTGCGCGAGGGCGTCGTCGCGGACCACCCCGCGGAGGTCCTCGACGTCACCGCGGCGGACGGCGCGCTGGAGATCCACGCGCCCTCCCGCCCCATCCGCAGCCGCGGCGACCTGATGACGGGACCGGTCATGACGATCAGCGCCCACTCCCCCATGCCCGACGTCATCGGCGTCACGTTCACCCACTTCCGGGGCGAGCGACCCACCACCCCCGAATTCGAACTGACCGGACACGAGTGCACCCCGCACACCGAGCACGACGACGACCACGCGACCCTGACCTCCGGCACCCTCTCCGTCCGGTTCGCCCGCTCCGGCCCCTGGCACGTCGACTTCCTCGCCCACGGCCGGGTCCTGACCAGCAGCGCCACCAAAAGCATGGGCATCATGCGGGACGCCACCGGCGCCCACTACCTGCGCGAGCAGCTCAATCTGGGCGTAGGCACCTCCGTCTACGGCCTCGGCGAGCGTTTCGGCCCGCTGGTGAAGAACGGCCAGGTCGTCGACGTGTGGAACGCCGACGGCGGCACGACCACCGAGCAGGCCTACAAGAACGTGCCGCTGTACCTGACCGACGCCGGTTACGGCGTCTTCGTCGACCACCCGGGCAAGGTCTCCTTCGAGGTCGGCTCGGAGGCGGTGTCCCGGGTGCAGTTCAGCGCGGAGACCCAGGAGTTGACGTACTACGTCATCCACGGCCCGAGCCCGAAGGAGATCCTGCGCAAGTACACGGCCCTGACCGGCCGTCCGGCCCTGCCGCCCGCCTGGTCGTTCGGTCTGTGGCTGTCCACGTCGTTCACCACGTCGTACGACGAGGAGACGGTGACCTCCTTCATCGAGGGCATGCGGGAGCGCGAACTGCCGCTGTCCGTCTTCCACTTCGACTGCTTCTGGATGCGCGAGCACAACTGGTGCGACTTCCGGTGGGACCCGCGGGTCTTCCCGGACCCGGAAGGCATGCTCGCGCGGCTCAAGGAGCGCGGCCTGAGGGTCTCCGTGTGGATCAACCCGTACATCGCCCAGCGCTCCCCCCTCTTCGCGGAGGGCAAGGCGCTCGGGCACCTGCTGAAGCGGCCGGACGGGAGCGTGTGGCAGTGGGACCACTGGCAGCCGGGCATGGCGTTCGTGGACTTCACCAGTCCGGCGGCCCGCGAGTGGTACGCGTCCAAGCTGGAGGTCCTGCTCACCCAGGGTGTCGACTGCTTCAAGACGGATTTCGGCGAGCGGGTTCCCCTCGACGTGGTCTGGTCCGACGGCTCCGACCCGGAGCGGATGCACAACTACTACACGTACCTCTACAACCGCACGGTCTTCGAGGTGCTGCGCAAGCACCGGGGTGAGCAGGAGGCGGTGGTCTTCGCCCGCTCGGCGACGGCGGGGAGCCAGAAGTTCCCCGTCCACTGGGGCGGCGACTGCGAGGCGACGTACGAGTCGATGGCCGAGTCGCTGCGCGGCGGACTGTCCCTCGGGCTGTCCGGCTTCGGCTTCTGGAGCCACGACATCGGCGGCTTCGAGGGCACCCCGACGCCGGCGCTCTTCAAGCGCTGGGTGGCCTTCGGCCTGCTGTCCTCCCACAGCCGGCTGCACGGCAGCTCCTCCTACCGCGTGCCGTGGCTGTTCGACGAGGAGTCGGTGGACGTGCTGCGGCACTTCACCCGGCTGAAGCTGCGGCTCATGCCCTATCTGTACGAGGCCGCGCGCACCGCCCACACCGAGGGCGTGCCGGTGATGCGGGCGATGGTGCTGGAGTTCCCGGACGACCCCGGGTGCGCGCACCTGGAACGGCAGTACATGCTCGGCCCGGACCTGCTGGTCGCGCCGGTGTTCAGCGACGAGGGCGAGGTCTCGTACTACGTCCCCGAGGGCACCTGGACGCACTTCGTGACCGGTGGGACGGTGACCGGTCCGCGCTGGGTGCGTGAGCGGCACGACTTCACCAGCGTGCCGCTGCTGGTGCGGCCCGGGGCGGTGATCCCGGTGGGCGCGGTGGCCGACCGGCCCGACTACGACCACGCCGACGGGGTCACGCTGCGGGCGTACGGCCTGGAGCGGGGCGACCAGGTGACGGTACGGGTCGGGGAGGTGACCTTCACCGTGGTGCGCGAGGGGGATCTGCTGCGGGCGTCGTGCGGTGACCCGGCGGCGCCCTGGGGGCTGGCCGTCGGTGAGCGGGAGGTCCGGGCGGCGGCCGGGACGGGGTTCCTCACGGTGGAGTGCGCCTGATGGTGAAGATCACGGACGTGGCGCGGCGGGCCGGGGTGTCCCCGAGCACCGTGTCCTACGCGCTCAGCGGCAAGCGCCCCATCTCCGAGGAGACCCGGCAGCGGGTGGAGGCCGCCATCAGCGAGCTGGGTTACCGGCCGCACGCGGGCGCCCGGGCGCTGGCGAGCAGCAGGTCGAACGTGCTGGCGCTGGTGGTGCCGTTACGGGCCGGGCTGCATGTGCCGGTGATGATGGAGTTCGCGGTGTCGGTCGTCACCACGGCCCGGCGCCATGACCATGACGTGCTCCTGGTCACCCAGGAGGAGGGTGAGGAGGGCCTGCGCCGGGTCGCCGACACGGCACTCGTGGACGCGCTGATCCTGATGGACGTACAGCTGCACGATCCGCGGCTGCCGCTGCTGCGGGCCCTGGAGCGGCCGTCGGTGGTGATCGGGTTCCCCGCCTCGCCCGCGGGCCTGACCTGCGTGGATCTCGACTTCAAGGCGGCCGGCGAGGCATGCGTGGAGCATCTGGCGGGCCTCGGGCACCGGGCGGTCGCGCTGGTCGGGTCGCCGCCGGAGGTGTACGTCCGGCAGACCGCGTTCGCCCAGCACGTGGTCCAGGGTTTCACCGCCGCCGCCGACCGCCACCGGCTCGCCTCCTCGGTGCACCCGTGCGAGGCGGGTCCCGGTGGCGCCCGCGCGGTCGCCGAGCGGCTGTTGCGCCAGCAGCCCGCGTTGACGGGCGTGGTCGTCCACAACGAACCGCTGTTGGAGCCGCTGATCGACGCCTTCGAGCAACTCGGCCTGCGCGTTCCCGGCGACCTCTCCGTCACCGCCATCTGCCCCGACGAGCTCGCCGAGTCCGTCCGCGTCCCGGTCACCTCGGTCGCGCTGCCGTCCGTCGAGCTCGGCGCCCGCGCGGTGGAGCTGCTGATGCGGAAGCTGGGAGACGGCGGGCCCGTGCCCGAGGCGACGCTGCTGCCGCCCCGGATGACGGAACGGGCGAGCACGGGGCGGAGGGCGGTTCCCTGACCTGCGCCACCCGCCGTTTTTCCCACGGACCAGGGCAAGACAAAGGCCCCGCCGCCAGGAGCGACGGGGCCTTGGCCCACATGGGGTGCCCACACGGTGGGCGAGTGGAGATGGCGGGAATCGAACCCGCGTCCAACGGTGCGGAATCAGGGCTTCTCCGTGCGCAGTTCGCTGTGATTTTCTCAGCCCCGGCGATCACGCGAACAAGTCGCCGACGGGCTCAGTCACTGTTTGATTTCCCTCTTCACCCCGTGACCGGGATCAAGGTTTAGTCCCCTAGCTGATGCCAGGATCCGGGTCGGGAACGAGCCCGGGCTGACACTCCCTTAAGTAAGGAGCACTCGCGTCGCTACCTGATCAGGCGGCGAGGGCGAAGTGCTGCTTGGGAGAATCGCTCTTGATAGTGGCGATTATTTTTTGCGACATATGGTTTACGAGATCATTGCCGCTTCCTCGGCACGCTTCCCCTGCTTCGACAGCCGCTGTCGAAACCGATCATCCCCATGTTGATTTTTCAAATGCCCCTCGAGAGGGACGCGCACCCACGGTGAGGTGCAGATGCCATCGTACGTGACCAACGCAGGTCGGTGCCAGCGCATTCCCCCGGCCAGGGGCCGCGGGCCGGCTACCCGCCCCGCTGCTTCCGCTTCGCCGCCGCGATGGCCCGGTCCGACTCCCGCCGGTCCTGCTTCTCCCGCAGGGTCTGGCGCTTGTCGTACTCCTTCTTGCCTCGTGCCAGGGCGATCTCGGCCTTCGCCCGGCCGTTGGTGAAGTACACAGCGAGGGGCACGATCGTGTGACCCGTCTCCTGGGTCTTCGCCTCCAGCTTGTCGATCTCCTCGCGGTGCAGCAGCAGCTTGCGCTTGCGGCGCGCGGAGTGGTTGGTCCAGCTGCCCTGGTGGTACTCGGGGATGTGGGCGTTGTGCAGCCACGCCTCGCCCCGGTCGATCTGCACGAAGCCGTCGGTCAGCGACGTCCGCCCCTCGCGCAGCGACTTGACCTCGGTGCCCGTGAGGACGATGCCGGCCTCGTAGGTGTCGATGATCGCGTAGTCGTGCCGGGCCTTCTTGTTCTGGGCGACGATCTTGCGTTTGCCGCCCTTCTCGCCGTCCCTGGCCTTCGCGGCCGTCCCGCCCTGCTTGGGCTGGGACTCCTTCGGTACGTACATTCCCTTGCTCATAGTGCCGCCCATTTTCGCATTACGGAGGGGGTGTACGCGAAGTGCATTTACAAGGGTGGCCGGGCGGGCGGGCCCGCTACCGGCCCAGTCCGCTCAACACCGTCCCGGCCCGCTCCAGGACGTTGCGCTCGACGGGCAGGTCGGGCGTGATGCCGCGGCCGTCGACCCCGCGGCCGCCCGGGGTGCGGTAGTGCCCGACGGTCAGCTCCGCGACGGAGCCGTCGGGCAGCCGGGACGGCATCTGGACCGAGCCCTTGCCGAAGGTGCGGGAGCCCACCACGACCGCCCGACCGCGGTCCTGCAGGGCGCCGGTGAGCAGCTCGGCCGCGCTCATCGTGCCGCCGTCGACCAACGCGACCAGGGGTCTGGTGGTGTCGCCGCCGGCCTCGGCGTGCAGGGCGCGCTGGGCGCCCTCGACGTCGTACGTGGCCACCAGGCCGCCGTCGAGGAAGGCGGAGGCCGCGGTGACCGCCTCGGTGACCAGGCCGCCGGAGTTGCCGCGCAGGTCGAGGATGATCCCGGCGCCGGCCGGAGCCTGCCGTACGGCGTCACGGACCCGGTCGCCGGAGCCCTTGGTGAAGGCGGAGATCCTGATCACGGTGATGCCGGCGGCGGGTGTGAGTACGGTCACGTCGTCCGTGGACAGGCGGGCCCGGCGCAGGGTCTCGCTCCACACCTGCCTGCCCCGCTCCAGGCCGAGGCGGACGGTGGTACCGGCGGCCGCGGCCGTGTCGTCACCGCGCAGCAACGCGACGACGTCGGTGACGGGGCGCCCGTCGACCTTCCTCCCGTCGACGCTGCGCAGTCGGTCGCCGCGGCGGATCCCGGCGGCTGCCGCGGGCGAGTCGGACAGCACCTTGGTCACCTCGATACGGCCGTCCCGCTCGCGCCGCGTCCACAGGCCGACGCCGGTGTACTGGCCGTCGAGGGCCTCCTCGAACTCCTCGTACTCGCCCGGGGAGTACACGGCACCCCAGCGGTCCCCGCTGCGGCTGACCGCTCGTTCGGCGGCCTCCATGGGGGACTTGCCGTCGGCCATGGCCTCCTCGGCGGCCTTCGCCACCTGCTCGTGGCGGCTCGCGGAGGCGGCCGAGAGGGTCGGGGTGGAGGCGGTTTTCCGGTCGCCGAGCTCGGGATTCGGGAAGGAGCCGGTCGCGGCTCCGGCGACGAGAACGCTCGCGAAGACCAATGTCAGGGCGGCCCCGCGGCCGATGCGGCGGGGCTGACAGAACAGGTGTCGGCCTGACATGCCGGTGAGTCTAGGACAACGCGAAGGGCCGTACGGTCCGTTGACCGTACGGCCCTCTTGGCATGTGTCACACCTTCAGGTACTTGCGCAGCGCGAAGAACGCGGCCAGCGCGGGCATCAGCAGACTCGTCGCCAGGATGAGCGGCAATTTCGTCAGGACGGCGTCCCAGCCGATGAAGTTGATCAGGTTCAACTTCTCGGACAGGGCCAGGCCGTGGTCGATGAGGAAGTATCTGGCGATCACCAGGAACCCGCACGCGACCGTGCCGCCGATGAGCCCGGCGACGGCGGCCTCCATGATGAACGGCGCCTGGATGTAGAAGCCCGAGGCACCGACCAGGCGCATGATCCCGGTCTCGCGCCGCCGGCTGAACGCCGAGACGCGCACGGTGTTGACGATCAGCATCAGCGCGACGACCAGCATCAGCGCCATCAGGGCCCGCGCCGCCCAGTTCATGCCGTTGAGCAGCTCGAAGAGGTTGTCGAGGATCCCCTTCTGGTCCTGCACGGACTGCACACCGTCCCGCCCGTCGAAGGCGGTCGCGATGACCTGGTACTTCTCCGGGTCCTTGAGCTTGATGCGGTACGACTCCTGCATCTGGTCCGGCGTGAGGGAGCTGGCCAGGGGGGAGTCGCCGAACTGCTCCTTGTAGTGCTTGTAGGCCGCGTCCTGCGACTCGTACGTCATCTTCTGGACGACGGACATCTTGCCGAGGTCGGACTTGATCTCTTCCTTCTGCTCGTCGGTGACCGCACCCTTGGCGCAGTTGGGGTCCGACTCGGCGTCGCTCTTGTTGCAGAGGAAGATCGAGACGTTGACCTTGTCGTACCAGTAGCCCTTCATCGTGCTGACCTGGTCGCTCATCAGGAGCGACCCGCCGAACAGGGCGAGTGACAAGGCGACGGAGACGATGACCGCGAAGGTCATCGTCAGGTTGCGGCGGAGACCGACACCGATCTCCGACAGAACGAACTGGGCGCGCATGGCGGCTTCTTCAGGCCTTTCCGTGAACGTCTGCGGGGCGGGCGGTCAGTGCTGGTAGCCGTAGACGCCGCGTGCCTGGTCGCGGACGAGACGGCCCTTCTCCAGCTCGATGACGCGCTTGCGCATCTGGTCCACGATGTTCTGGTCGTGCGTGGCCATCAGCACGGTCGTGCCCGTCCGGTTGATCCGGTCGAGCAGCTTCATGATGCCGACGGAGGTCTGCGGGTCGAGGTTGCCGGTGGGCTCGTCCGCGATCAGCAGCTTGGGCCGGTTGACGAACGCGCGCGCGATGGCGACACGCTGCTGCTCACCTCCGGACAGCTCACCGGGCATCCGGTCCTCCTTGCCGCCGAGCCCGACGAGGTCGAGCACCTGCGGCACGGACTTGCGGATCTCGCCCCGCGACTTGCCGATGACCTCCTGCGCGAAGGCCACGTTCTCGGCCACCGTCTTGTTGGGCAGGAGGCGGAAGTCCTGGAACACCGTCCCCAGCTGGCGACGCATCTGCGGCACCTTCCAGTTGGACAGGCGCGCGAGGTCCTTGCCCAGGACGTGCACCTGACCGTGGCTGGAGCGCTCCTCGCGGAGGACCAGCCGCAGGAAGGTGGACTTTCCGGAGCCGGAGGACCCCACGAGGAACACGAACTCGCCCTTCTCCACTTCCAGGGAGACATCCCTGAGTGCGGGGCGGGTCTGCTTGGGGTAGACCTTGGATACGTTGTCGAATCGGATCACGGATGCACCACGGGTCGCCGGGGGTAGATGAGCGTGACCCTACGCGAATCGGGTAGGGAACCGCAGTCACCGGTCAGGGTTACGTGAGAGATGTGCGTTTTGTGCGCCCCCCGGCTCCTTGAGACCCCGCGCTGAATTCCAGGGAACCTGGCACAGTGGAGGGGGAACGTTCGCGTTCCTGTATGCGTTGTGTACATGGAACCGGTGCAAGGAGGGCGAGCGCATGACGTACGACCGGCTGGTGTGCGCTAACTGCGCGGCGCCTGTGAGCGAGGGCCGGTGCCCCGTGTGCCGTGCGAACCGCGAGCGGCTGCAGCAGGAGAACCTTTTCGCGGGCCTGAACCCCATGGCACTGATCGCGCTGCTCGCGGTCCTGATCGCGGCGGTCGCGCTGCTGGCGCACCAGACCGCGTAGCACGCCTGGCGAGACGTAGCACACCCGGCGAGAACGCGCCTGTCGAAGGCGCCCGGAAAGTCACGTCTCGAAGGCGCCCGGAAAGTGACGTAAGACGCACGAAGGGCCCGGAGCGTCCCCCGCTCCGGGCCCTTCACCGTACGGCGTGCGTACGGTCAGCGATCAGTCGGCCACCTGATGTCAGGCGGCCGCGCCGCCCTGGCCGCCCATGAGGCGCGGCAGGATGCGGAAGCCGATGCCACCGGCGATCATGGTGGCGGCACCGATGACCAGGAAGGTGGTCTGCGCGGCACCGGTCTCGGCGAGCTCCGCGCCGCCGCCCTGGGCCTGGGCCGAGGTGCCGGCCGGGGTGGTGGTGTCGGAGCCGGTGTCAGTGAGGGCCGAGGAGCCCTCCTCCTGCGCGGAGGCGTCGGAACCGCCGCCGTCGGGGTTGGTGTTGCTGTTACCACCGCCGGCACCGTTGCCGTTGCCGTTGCCGGCACCGTTGCCAGCACCGTTTCCGTTGCCGTTGCCGTTTCCGTTCCCGTTCCCGTTTCCGTTCCCGGTGCCCGGGTCGGTCGGGTCCTCGGTGGGCTCGGTGGGGTTCTCGGTGGGGTCCGTCGGCTCGTCGGTGACCGGCGGCTGAGGGTCGGTGGGGATCCCCGGGTCGGTGGGGATGCCCGGGTCGGTCGGAGCCGGGTCGGTCGGCTCGTTGGGCGTGGTGGGGATGCCCGGGTCGGTCGGCTCGTCGCCGAGGCCGGTGTCGACGTTCACGCCGACACCGCTCGAGTCCACGTTCACGCCGATTTCCAGCGCGGACGCCGCACCGGCGGCGGTCAGCGAGGCACCGGCCGCGATCACGGCACCGGCGGCTATGCGCGCGATCCGGATCCGCGTCTTCTTCGTCATATGGTTGCTACCCCCAGTAGCTCATCGTCAGTGAGGCGGCGCTCGGGGCCGTGATCGACGGAGGCGGTAGCTGCAGCTCAGGTCCCCCGGTTCACATGCGCCCCAGAGATACGCATGCCGAGCCTCACCTTTTCCATTTTTCAAAGCAACGTCAAGGCCGTTGCGCGCGCAATGTCCAACTAAAGGATTTTTGCCGGAGATTGAAGCCTGTGAGTGTGATGTAAAACCCAGACATCAGCCATTCAATGGGGCAGAAGAAAAGGCAACTGCCGCCGGTGGGGCGGCAGTTGCCTTGTCGACAAAGCGCTGTGCGCTGGGGGAGCTACTTCTCCTGCTGCTTGCGCCAGCGAATCCCGGCCTCCAGGAACCCGTCGATCTCGCCGTTGAACACGGACTCCGGGTTTCCGACCTCGAACTCGGTGCGCAGGTCCTTGACCATCTGGTACGGGTGCAGGACGTACGAACGCATCTGGTTGCCCCAGGAGCTGCCGCCGTCCTTGAGGGCGTCCATCTTGGCCCGCTCCTCCTGGCGCTGCCGCTCCAGCAGCTTCGCCTGGAGGACGTTCATCGCGGTCGCCTTGTTCTGGATCTGTGACCGCTCGTTCTGGCAGGAGACGACGATGCCGGTGGGGAGGTGGGTCAGGCGCACCGCGGAGTCGGTGGTGTTGACGCCCTGGCCGCCTGGTCCGGAGGAGCGGTAGACGTCCACCCGCAGCTCGGACTCGTCGATCTCGATGTGGTCGGTCTGCTCGACCACCGGGAGGATCTCCACGCCCGCGAAGGAGGTCTGGCGCCGACCCTGGTTGTCGAACGGCGAGATGCGCACCAGCCGGTGCGTGCCCTGCTCGACGGAGAGCGTCCCGTACGCGTAGGGGATCTGCACGGCGAAGGTGGTCGACTTGATGCCGGCCTCTTCCGCGTACGAGGTCTCGTAGATCTCGGTCTTGTAGCCGTGCTGTTCCGCCCAGCGCAGGTACATCCGCTGGAGCTTCTCGGCGAAGTCGGCGGCGTCGACACCGCCCGCCTCGGCGCGGATGTTGACGAGCGCCTCGCGGGAGTCGTACTCGCCGGACAGCAGTGTCCGCACTTCCATCTCGTCCAGCGCCTTCTTGACGGCGGTGAGCTCGGACTCGGCCTCGGCGCGGGTGTCCGGGTCGTCCTCCTCCTCCGCCATCTCGAACAGCACGGCGAGATCGTCGATCCGTCCGCGCAGCGCCTCCGCCTTCCTGACCTCGGCCTGGAGGTGGGAGAGCTTGCTGGTGATCTTCTGCGCCTCGTCCGGGTTGTCCCACAGGGACGGCGCGGCCGCCTGCTCCTCGAGCACGGCGATGTCTGCCCTCAGCTTCTCGAGGTCCAGAACGGCCTCGATCGACTCCATGGTCGAGGAGAGGGACTTGAGCTCTTCGGATACATCGACGACTGCCACGCCACCAGCGTAACGGCTCCGCCAAGCGGGGAAGGCAGGTGTCCTTCCCCGGGCCCGGACCTCACTCGGGCCGCGCCCCCGGCTGGACCCGGGGGGTCACGGGGACGCCGGGGCCGAGTTCTTCGTGTCCTGGGGGCTCGCCCCCGCGTCGTCGCCCGAGGTCGCCGCCCACGTGCCGACACCCGCCGCGACCAGGACCAGCGCGGCCAGGCCCAGCACCACCCGCCGGCGCCGGGTGGCCGCCCGGTGCCGTGCGGAACCCGGTCGCGGCGCACCGGCGGCCCGTGGTGCCCGGGCGGTCCCGCGCGCACCCCCGGCCAGTTCGTCGGGCGCCGGCACCCTCATCGACGTATGGGTGTCCCGGTTGGAGTCGGCCGGCCTCGCGCCCGGCACCAGGGGCACCGCCCCGCGCCGTACCCGCGAGGAAGACGCGGGTTCCCGTGGCGGATCCTCCCGCTCGTCCTCCTCCGCCTCGGTGTCCGGCTCGTCCACGTCCAGCGGCGGCATCCCGGCCAGCATCGGCAGCAGCTCCCGCAGCCGCGCCCCGAGCTCCGAGGCCCGCAGCCGGGAGGCCGGCGCCTTGGCCAGGCACTGCACGACCAGCTGCCAGAGCTCGTCCGGGATGCCGGGGAGCGGGACGACCGTCTCGGTGACGTGCCGGCGCAGCACCGCGCCCGGGTGTCCCCCGCCGAACGGTGTGAAGCCCGCCAGCAGCTCGTACAGGACGGTCGCGAGGGCGTAGATGTCGACCGAGGCCCGCGGCGGCAGGCCCTCGACGATCTCCGGTGCCAGATAGTCCGGCGTGCCGATGATCTTCGTGGCGCGGGTCCGGCGCGGTGAGTCGATCAGTTTGGCCACGCCGAAGTCGGTCAGCAGCGCCGGATGGGAGCCGCCGGGGCCGAGCGGGCCCCGCATGTCCAGCAGGACGTTCTCCGGCTTGACGTCGCGGTGCACGACCCCGGCCGCGTGGGCCGCCGCCAGTCCGTCGGCGACGTCCGCCACGATGGCGACCGCCGCCTCGGGCGCCAGCCGCTTCTCCCGGTCGAGCCGGGTGCGCAGGTCCGTGCCCCGGACCAGGTCCATGACCAGCGCGAGGTCGTTGCCGTCGACCACCAGGTCCCGTACCGAGACCACGTTCGGGTGCTCCAGGCCGAGCAGCGCCGTGCGCTCCTGGACGAACCGTCCGACGAGTTCCTGGTCGGACGCGAGGTCCTCGCGCAGCAGCTTGATGGCGACGGGCCCGTCGGGTCCCTCGCCCAGCCACACCGTGCCGGCGCTGCCCCGCCCCAGGATCTGGTGGGCGGAGTACCGGCTGCCGATCTTCCGTGCCAAGGCTGCTCCTACAGACGCGTGTTGCCGATAAAACTACGCGCCGGAAGAGCCAACCTTCACCGCGGAGACGGAAATCACCCGCCAGGTGTCGACAAATCCCCAAGTTCGCCGCCCCCTGGGGTCTTTCGTTTGGATCAGGCCGGATCAGGGAGCGGGGTCCGGTGCCGTGCATCGCAAGGCGGAGGAGGGCGGCAGGGCGGAGCCCTGCCACCGACGACAACGCGGCGAGGCACGGTGCCGGGGCCCGCGAGCCCGGCGTGATCCAAACGGAGAGGCCTAGCCCGGGGGGCGGCCACGGAGGGCCTACTTGGAGGAGCCCCCGCCCAGGTCCCCGATGAATCCGGTCACCTTGTTGAACCAGTCGCTGAGCTGCTCCCAGTAGCCCTTGCCGGTCCCGATCCAGTCCTGCAGCGGGCTGAACTCCCAGACCAGCCAGCTGGCGACGAACAGGATGAGGATCGTGAACAGACAGCCCTTCAGGCAGCCCAGACCGGGGATCTTCATCGGGTTGGCGCCACGCTGCCGGGGCTCGCGCGGGGCCCGCCGCGGTTCCTGCCGCTCCGGGGACGGCGCGTACCGCTGCGGCTGCGGCTGCTGCCGAGGGGGCTGCTGCGGCGGGGCGTACTGCTGGGGCTGGTGCTGCTGCTGCGGATGGCCGTAACCGGGCTGCTGCGGCTGCCCGTAGCCGGCCTGCGGAGGCCGCTGCTGGGGTTGTTGCTGCTGGGGCCGCTGCTGCGGGCGGGCGACCTGCCGCTGGGGGCGGCGGCGCAGCGGGTCCTCGTTCGGGTCGAGGTACTGGACCTGCGTCTGTTCGTTGCGGTCGCGGGCGGCGCGCAGCTGGTTCTGCCAGGGGTGCGGGTCCTCGGGTCCACCGGGCTGCTGCCCCGGCTGTCCGGGCCCCACCGGCGGCATCACGGCGGTCGGGTCGGCGGCGCCCCGGTTCGGGAGGACGGCGGTGGGGTCGGCGGCGCCCACCGGGTTGCCCTGGCCGGAGGTGTGCGGCAGCACGCTGGTCGCGCCGTTCGGGTCGTACGCGGCCGCGCCGTGCGGCAGCGCCTGCGTCGGGTCGGCGGCGCCGGGCACGTCCGGGACGGCCGCCGGGGCGGGGTCGGGTGCCAGCAGCGCGCCGACCCCCTCGGCCGCGGCGATCTGCGCCGAGTTCGCGTGCACGCCGATGCCCTCGGCGACGGCGCGCAGCCCGCGGGCGAGGTTCTCGGCGCTGGGCCGTTCCTCCGGGTTCTTGCGCAGACAGCGCTCGATGACCGTCCACAACGGGTCGGGGACCGTGGACGGGCGGCGCGGTTCGGCGCTCAGGTGCTGGTGCAGGACCTCCAGGGCCGAGCCCCCGGAGAACGGCGGACGGCCGGTGACCAGCTCGTACAGGAGGATGCCGGCGCCGTAGATGTCGACGGCGGAGGTCTGCGGGCGGCCCTCGGCGGACTCCGGCGCGACGTACGCGGGCGTGCCGACGAACTCGTGGGTGCGGGTCAGCCCGGGCGAGTCGGCGAGGCGCGCGATGCCGAAGTCGGTCAGCATCGGGTGCATCTGGTCGCCGAACTGCTGGAGCAGGACGTTGGCCGGTTTCAGGTCCCGGTGGACGACGCCGTCGGCGTGGCTGGCGGCGAGCGCGTCGGCGATCTGGGCCGTCAGCAGTGCGGCGCCGACGGGGCTGAAGGGGCCGTTCTCGCGCAGATAGCGGTGCAGGTCGGGGCCGTCGACGAGGTCCATGACCAGGGCGAGCAGATCGCCCTCGACGACCAGGTCGCGCACCCGCACGATGTTCGGGTGGGTCAGGCGCAGCAGGACGGAGCGCTCCCGTAGGAACCGCATCACGATGTCGGGGTCGCTCGCGAGCTCCTCCTTGAGGACCTTGATCGCGACGGTCTCCCCGGGCCGGCCCTGCACGGCAGCCTCATTGCCCGCCGCCTCGCGCTGGCGGGCCCGCCAGACGGTCCCCGTGGCACCGCGTCCCAGCGGCTCCTCGAGGAAGTACTTGCTGCCTACCGGCCGCACGTCATGTGCTCCCTGCTGCTTGCCTGTGTCCCGAGCTGCTTGCCTGTGTCCGACCTACTGTAGTGCCGCCGCGCTCGACGGCAGGTTGGCGTCGTTCTGTGCGTCTTACGTACCGCTCGCCTCGCGTGTTCGAAGGAAAGACGCTCGGCTCGGTCGGCTGGTTGCCGAACCCGGACGTGACCGATCTCAAGCGGTCAGGTCCGGGGCAACGGTCAGGCACTTTTACGGGCAGAGCCGACCAATCAAGATCATTTGCTGCTGGGTGACGGGCGCGTTGTCAGTGACAGGTGCGAGGATGCCTTCAGTACTGGCCGACGTGCTCGTGGTGGTGGGAGAAGTCCGCGGTGGGGGACCGTGAGCGGCTTCGTCCCCGTTGTCTGCGGGCGCCTGTGCGGAAGGGACCGCTGACGGCGATGCAGATCCGGCTGACCGTCATAGACCCGCTGGGCCCGCCCGACCAGGCGCGGGGCCGCGCCACGAGCTGTGACGTGCTGGTCACGGCTCCCGCCGGCACCGCCCTCGCCGCGGTGGCCTCGGCGCTCGCCTCGGCGGTCTGCGCGGACGGGGCCGTCCCGCGCGCGGGCGACGAGCGGGGCTCGGGCCCGACCGTGCTGTACGCCGGCGCGGAGCGGCTCGACGCCCAGCGCTGCACCCTGGGCGAGCCCCCGCTGATCGACGGCGCGGTGCTGTTCCTCGGCACCCCCGGCGAACCGGAGGCCCACCCCGAGCTGGACGACGCCCCGACCCAGCTCCATGTGATCGCCGGCCCCGACGCGGGCGGGGTCCACCTGCTGCACGGCGGCCAGATCCGCATCGGCCGCTCCGCCGACGCCGACGTCCCGCTCGACGACCCGGACGTCTCCCGGCTGCACTGCGCGGTGACGGTCGCCACCGACGGCCGCGTCTCGGTCGCCGACCTCACCTCCACCAACGGCACCACGCTGGACGGCACGCGCGTGAGCACCCGCCCGGTCCGGTTCGCCCCGGGCGCGCTGCTGCGGCTCGGGGAGTCGGCGCTGCGGCTGACTCCGGCCGGCGGGCCGGGGGCCCGGGTGCGGACGGCTCCGGACGGCGAGGGCCATGTGCGCGTGCCGACCGGCGGCGCGCCCGAGGACCGGCAGGACCGGCCCCCCGCGACCGACGGCGGCTCCAGCCCCACCAGTCCCGCCGGCAGTGCCCATCACGCCTACGGCTCGGCGGGCTGGGGCGCCTCGGCCGGCACCCCGGGCGGGCAGGGGCCCCGGTCGGGTGAGCCTCCCGTGGTGCCCGGCCAGGGAACAGCCCCGCTGATCGAGTCGCAGGGCGCGCGGCGCTACGACCGGCCGAGGACCGTCCCTCGCCAGGGGTCCGTCGCGGGCCCCGAGGCCGGCGGTTTCGGGACGGGAACTCGTGGCGGCGAGGAGGCGCACGGAAGCGGAACCGGCGCGGGCACGCACGGCGACTCTTCCGGCCTCGCCCCCGCTTCGCCCTCCGCCGAGACTCACCAAGGCACCGGAGCAACGCACGGAGGCCGGTTCGGGGCGCTCGGGCGGGGTGGCGCCTTCGACGACGACGCGGGTACGAGCGCGGCCGCGGCAGGTGACCGCGGCTTCGCCGCCGAACCCCTCGCAGGAGCCGACGGCACGGGCGGCGGCCGCCGCAAGGGGACCCCGCTCCGGGGCACGGACGTACCGCAGGGCCTGCGTAAACGCGGCGGGCTCTCCGCGTGGGCGCGCCGACTGACCGGCGGACGCGGCGAACCGGACCCGGCCGCCCACGACCCCTACGAGGAGGCCGGACCCGCCGAGGCCACCGTCCCCGCCGCGGCGGAGACCTTCCCGGCCCCGCTCCCCCAGGCCCCCGAGACCTGGCCGGACCCGGCGTCCCTGCTGCTGACCGCGCTGGGCCCGGGACCGCGTCTGTGGGAGCGGGGGCCGGGCCACCCGGAGTCGCTCACGGTCCGGCTGGGCACCGCCGACCGAGCGGCGCCCGACGGCTCCGGGCTGCTGCCCGCGGTGCCGGTGACCGCCGATCTGCGCGAGGTCGGCGCGCTGGGGCTGGCGGGCCCGCGCACGCGGCTCGCCGGGCTGGCCCGCGCGGTCGTCGCCCAGCTCGCCGCGCTGCACTCGCCCGACACCCTGGAGATCGTCCTGATCAGCACGGACCGCTCCCGCCCCGTCGAGGAGCGGTCCGCCGAGTGGTCCTGGTTGGGCTGGCTCCCGCATGTGCGCCCGGGGCACGGCCAGGACTGCCGCCTCCTCCTCGCCTACGACCGCGAACAGGCCGCGGCCCGCACCGACGAGCTCCTGCGCCGGCTGGAGGACCACCTCGCGGAGACCGAACCGGGCATCCGTTCGGCACACCCGGACAACGCGGCCGGCTCCGGCCCGGCGGGCGGCGGCCGGACGGGCAGGCGCCCGTCCTGGGCCAGGGACGACGAGACGGACCGGGATGCGACCGGCTTCCCGGGCCCGTACACCGTGGTCGTCGTGGACGGCGACACCGGTGGCGCGACCGTGCGGGAGGCGGTGGCGCGGCTGGCGCTGGAGGGTCCCCGGGCCGGCATCCACGTGGTGTGCCTCGCCGAGACGGCCCCCGCGTCGCCCGCGTCCCCGGTGACGGAGACGTACGAGGCGGCCTGCGCTGCGGCCCCGGCCTTCCGGGACTGCGGTGCCGTGGCCCTGCTCAGCGGGGACGTGGCGACGGCCCTGCGGCTGATGCGCGTGGCCCGCACCTCGACGGACACTCCCGGCGCCCCCATGGACCACGGCCACACCGGGTCGGGCTCGACAGGCCCCGGCTCGACGGGGCACGGCCCCGTGGGCCACGGCACCGTCGCCGCCGTGGACGCCGTCTCCCCCGCGTGGGCCGAGCGGTTCGCGCGGGCCCTGGCGCCGCTGCGGGCCGAGGGAGCCGCCGGTGACCGGCACCCTCGGGTGTCGGCCCCGCTGCCCCAGTCGGCCCGGCTGCTGGACGAGTTGGGGCTGGCCCGGGCCACCCCGGCGTCCCTGATGGCACGGTGGGCGGACGCCGCCGACGACAAGGAGTCGCTCGGCGGACGGGCCTGGGCGGTGCTCGGTGCCGGACCACGCGGCCCGGTCTGCGCGGACCTCGCGGCCGAGGGCCCGCACCTGCTGATCGAGGGACCGCCAGGCAGCGGACGTACGGAGCTGCTGCGGGCGGTGGTCGCCTCCCTGGCCGCCGCCGAGCGCCCCGACCGGCTGAGCGTGGTCCTGCTGGACGGCCGGGACAGTGTGGGCACGGACGGCGGCGGTCACGGCGAGGGCCTGCGGGTCTGTACGGACGTACCGCATGTCACCACCCATCTCACCGCCAACGACCCCGTGCGCATGCGGGAGTTCGCCCAGTCACTGAGCGCCGAGCTGAAGCGGCGCGCGGAGCTGCTCGGGCGGTCCGAGTTCGCGGAGTGGCACACCAGCCGTGAGGTGTCGGGCCGTCTGGTCACCCAGCGCACCCCGACGGCGCGCGGCGTGTCCGGCGCCGGGACGAGCACCAGGGGCGGCACCGGGACGGCCGGCAGGGCGGGATCCGGGGCGGGATCAGGGGCAGGCTTCGAGGCCTCCTCCGGCGACATCGACGGCGACCTGGACAGTCCGCCCAGTTCGACCCTGCGGCTGCGCCCGGCCGCGGCCCGTAACCGGCCGGAGGCGGCCCCGCCGTTGCCCCGGCTCGTGGTCGTCGTCGACGACCTGGACCTGCTGGTCTCCCCCGCCCTGGGCTCCCCGGGCCGGCCCGCGGCCGGGTCGGTGATGCGCGCGCTGGAGGCCGTGGCCCGGGAGGGTGAGAGGCTCGGCGTGCACCTGGTGGCCGCGGCCGGTGTCGGTGGCCGTACGGCCCAGTCGGAGTCGGCCTCCAGGGCCACCCTGCGGATCACTCTCGACGCCCCGTCCCCCGGCCCGGACGAACCGGCACCCGGGCGTGGCCGCCTGACCCGGCCGGACGGGCGGGTGACCCCCTTCCAGGCCGGCCGTGTCACCGGCCGCATCCCCCGCACGGCGACCCTGCGCCCCACGGTCGTCCCCCTGGAGTGGGCCCGCATGGGAGACCCCCCGGCCCGCCGCCCCGTACGCGAACTGGGCAACGGCCCGACGGACCTCGCACTGCTGGCCAGCGCACTGGAGCGAGCGGCACGCGAGGTGTCGGCGACCGCGGTACCGTCACTGCTGTAGCAGCGGAGGTGCCGACCCGCCCGGCAGCCGCCGAAGTTCCCTTACTCCGGCTCTGGTTGACCTTCCGTCACTCCTGGAACGGCCGAAGTGCCGTCACCCTGCGGTCGGCTGACGTTCCGTCACTCCCGTGGTCGACGTATCGAGGTGCCGACGTGCCGCGTTACGTTCAGCGCGCCCGCCGCCCCAAGGCGCGGCCGTTCAGGCCGACTTGGAGCTCTGGAAGCGGCCAAGTCCGGCGAGTGCCGACCCGTCGCACCCGCCCCTGGTCACGACGCCATCACGATCCCCCGCTTGACAGCGGACGCGCTCTTGCCGACCCCACTGCACGGGCGTAGACCAGATCGCACGGGACAGCGCTCGCACGTTCAACGAGGCACGAAGAACGGGGCATTGATGCACAGCACGAGCAGCAAGCACCGGACACCCAGGGCCGCCAAGACCGCCGCCGCGCTCCTCGCGGGAGCCCTCGCGCTGGCGCTCACCGGGTGCGGCGGCGACGACGAGAAGGCCGACGGAGGACCGAGCGGCGGGGGCACCGAGAGCGGCAGCTCCCTCCAGCTCCCCAAGCTCGACGGCCAGACCCTGGAGGTCGCCGCCGTATGGACCGGGGCCGAGCAGGAAAACTTCATGAAAGTCCTGGACGAGTTCAAGAAACGCACCGGCGCCAAGGTCGACTTCGTACCGACCGGCAACAACACCTCCACCTTCCTCGGTACCAAGATCCAGGGCGGTCAGCCGCCGGACGTCGCGTTCCTGCCGCAGGTCGGCGTGCTGCACCAGTTCGCGCAGAAGGGCTGGCTGAAGCCGCTCGGCGCCGAGGCAAAGGCCCAGTCGGACAAGAACTTATCCAAGGGCTGGCGGGACCTCGGGGCCTACCAGGGCAAGCAGTACGGCATCTACGCGAAGGCCGCCAACAAGTCGCTCATCTGGTACAACACGGCGTCCTTCGAGGCCGCAGGGATCACGGATCCGCCGAAGACGTGGAAGGACTTCGTGTCCACCGCGCAGACACTGTCCGACGCCGGCTCCCCGGCCGTCTCGATCGGCGGCGCGGACGGCTGGACGCTGACGGACTGGTTCGAGAACGTCTACCTCTCGCAGGCCGGCCCCGAGAAGTACGACCAGTTGGCCAAGCACGAGATCAAGTGGACGGATCCGTGCGTCAAGCAGGCGCTCACCACGCTCGCCGAGCTGTGGGGCAAGGACGAACTGATCGCGCGTGGCCGCAAGGGCGCGCTCGGGACGGAGTTCCCGAAGTCGGTCGTCCAGACCTTCTCCGGTGACACTCCGGCCGCGATGGTCTTCGAGGGCGACTTCGTCGCCGCGAACATCAACGCCGACACCAAGGCGAAGATCGGCACGGACGCCAAGGTCTTCCCGTTCCCGGCGGTCGGCGCCGACTCCCCGGTGGTCAGCGGCGGCGACGTGGCCGTGGCCCTGAAGGACGGCAAGGGCGCCCAGGCACTGCTGACGTTCCTGGGCTCGACGGACGCGGCCGAGATCTGGGCGGCGCAGGGCGGCATCCTCTCCCCGAACAAGGAGATGGACCCGAGCACGTACAAGGACGACGTGACCCGGAGCATTGCCAAGGCGCTGATCGACGCGGGTGACGACTTCCGGTTCGACATGTCCGACCAGGCCCCGGCGGCGTTCGGCGGCACCCAGGGCATCGGCGAGTGGAAGGACCTGCAGGACTTCCTGCGCAACCCGAGCGACGTGGCCGGTGCCCAGCGGAAGCTGGAGGCCGACGCGGCCAAGGCCTACCAGAACGGCTGACGGCTCCCATGTCGTCCGCCGTGGCGAAGTCGTCCGAGGGCGCCGGCGCACTGCCGACGCCCTCCGGCACACCGCGCAAGAGCGTGACGGGGACCCGGTGGCGGATGGCGGTGCTGTTCCTGCTGCCCGCGCTGGTCCTCCTCGGCGCGCTCGTGGTCTACCCGATCGGGTACTCGATCTGGCGCAGCCTCTACGACGCCGACGGTTCCGGGTTCGTCGGCCTGGACAACTACGTCGACATCTTCACCGACGACTCGACGCTCACCGCGGTCCGCAACACCGCGATCTGGGTCGCGGTCGCCCCGGCCGTGGCCACCGCGCTGGGCCTGATCTTCGCGGTGCTGACCGAACGGGTGCGCTGGGGAACGGCGTTCAAGCTGGTCGTCTTCATGCCGATGGCGATCTCCATGCTGGCCGCGGGCATCATCTTCCGGCTGGTGTACGAGCAGGACCCGAGCCAGGGCGCGGCGAACGCGGTCGCCAAGTCGATCCACGACACGTTCGTCTCGTCGTCGGTGTATCCGAAGGCCCGGCCGAACGCCACCGCCGGTGATCTCAAGCCGTCCGGTGGCGGTTCGTTCACCACGACCGGCACCGTGAAGGCGGGCACGCCCGCCCTGCTGCCCCTGGTGGGCATCGCCCCGAACAAGCTCCCCGGCAGCCCCGAGAACGCGAAGGCGGCGAGCGGCTCCGGTGTCACCGGCACCGTCTGGCTGGACTTCAAGCTGGGCGGCGGCGGGACGAAGGGGCAGGTCGACGCGGGTGAGAAGGCGCTGAAGGGCGTCAAGGTGGAGGCCGTGAAGGACGGCGAGGTGGTCGCCTCCGCGAAGAGCGGCGCCGACGGCACCTTCAGCCTCCCGCAGGAGGCCGACGGGGCCCAGTTGCGGCTGCCGGGCTCGAACTTCGCGGCGCCGTACAACGGCATCGACTGGCTGGGCCCGACGCTGGTCACCCCGGCCATCATCGGCAGCTATGTGTGGATGTGGGCGGGCTTCGCGATGGTCCTGATCGCCGCCGGTCTCGCCGGGGTGGACCGCAACCTGCTGGAAGCGGCCCGGGTGGACGGGGCCAACGAGTGGCAGGTGTTCAGGAGGATCACCGTGCCGATGCTCGCGCCGGTCCTGGTCGTCGTCCTCGTCACGCTGATGATCAACGTGATGAAGATCTTCGACCTGGTCTACATCATCGCCCCGCAGCCGAGTCAGGACGACGCCAACGTGCTGGCGTTGCAGCTGTTCCTGTCGTCGTTCGGCGGGGGCGGCAACTACGGCGTGGGCAGTGCGATCGGTGTGATCCTGCTGCTGCTCGTCCTTCCGATGATGTACGTGAACATCCGTCGGCTGCGGAAGGAGCGTCAGCGGTGACTGTTGACACGACCGTGCGCGCGAAGCGTTCCCTGGCCGCCCGGGTGGCGGGCGGTGCGGCGGGCGGGGTGATGCGGGTCGTCCTGGTGATCGTCGCCGTGTTCTGGCTGGTGCCGACGTTCGGTCTGCTGGTGTCGTCGTTCCGGGAGCCGACCGACATCGCCTCCTCGGGCTGGTGGAAGGTGTTCACCGCTCCGGGCCAGTTGACCGCCAAGAGCTATCAGACGCTCCTGGAGAACGACGCGATCACCAGTTCGCTGCTCAACACCATCTGGATCACGGTGCCGGCGACGCTGCTGGTGGTGCTGATCGGCGCGATGGGTGGATACGCCTTCGCGTGGATGGACTTCAAGGGCCGCGACTGGTGGTTCCTGGTGGTCGTGGCACTTCTCGTGGTGCCCGTGCAGGTGGCGCTGATCCCGCTGTCTGACCTGTTCGGCAAGATCGGGATCTTCGGCGACATCATCGGTGTGGTGCTCTTCCACGTCGGCTTCGGACTGCCGTTCGCGATCTTCCTGTTGCGCAACTTCTTCGCGGAGATCCCCCGGGAACTCCTGGAGGCGGCTCGGCTGGACGGCGCGGGCGAGGTCCGGCTGTTCGCCACGGTGGTGCTGCCGCTGGCGGCTCCCGCGCTGGCGTCCCTGGGGATCTTCCAGTTCCTGTGG
This sequence comes from Streptomyces sp. NPDC006332, assembly GCF_040612855.1. Taxonomy (NCBI): domain Bacteria; kingdom Bacillati; phylum Actinomycetota; class Actinomycetes; order Kitasatosporales; family Streptomycetaceae; genus Streptomyces; species Streptomyces sp. NPDC006332. The sequence goes on along the minus strand of NZ_JBEXRA010000017.1, from coordinate 37,218 downwards.
GTGTGGAACGACATGCTGGTGGCGCTGGTGTTCTCCAACTCGCAGTCGCAGCCGCTGACGGTCGCGCTGCAGCAGCAGGTACGGCAGTTCGGCAGCAACATCGACGTCCTGGCGCCCGGTGCGTTCATCTCCATGGTGATCCCGCTGGCCGTTTTCTTCGCGTTCCAGCGGCACTTCGTGTCCGGTGTGATGGCGGGCGCGGTCAAGTAGCCCGTAGGACAGATGAATTGAGCAGGGCGGGCCGCCACCGGCCCGCCCTGTCACATTCACTGACAATCCCCCGTATGCCGCACACCTCGTAACCACATCACTCCATTGGCCGTTCCCGGGCAAAACGCCCGCGCCCGTGTCGACCCATGGATGTGCCGTGCCCAGGTTCAGTGTCATCGTCCCCGCCTACAAGGTTCAGGCGTACCTGCACGACTGCCTGGAATCGGTGCTGACCCAGTCGTATCCGGATCTGGAGCTGATCGCGGTCGACGACCGTTCACCGGACGAGGGCGGCGCGATCATCGACGAGTTCGCGGCCCTCGATCCGCGCGTGCGGCCGATGCACCTGACCGAGAACCAGGGCCTGGGCGGCGCCCGCAACGCCGGAGCGCGCGCGGCCGGCGGCGACTACCTGCTCTTCCTGGACGGCGACGACACCCTGACTTCGGGCGCCCTGCGGGCGATCGCCGACCGGCTGAAGGAGACGGCCGAGCCGGACGTCCTGGTGTACGGCCACGCCCGCACCCACTGGGACGGCCGGACCGTCCCCGACCCGGCCGCCGCCCAGCTCACCGAACGGGGCCCGGCCCCGTTCCGGCTGGGGGACCGACCGGGGCTGCTGCACCTGCCGAGGGCCTGGAACAAGTCGTACCGCCGGGAGTTCGTCGAGCGGGCGGGCTTCACCTTCCCGCCCGGCTGCTACGAGGACACCCCGTGGACGTACCCGGTCCTGATGACGGCCGGGACGATCGCGACCCTGGACCGGGTGTGCGTGCACCACCGGCAGCGCCGGCCGGGCAGCGGCCCCGGCGCCACCGGCCGCCGCCACTTCGACATCTTCGAGCAGTACGACCGGGTCTTCGCCTATGTCGCGGGCCACCCCGAACTGGCGTCCTGGGGGCCGGTGTTGTTCCGCCGCATGGTCGATCACCTGGCGACGGTGTTCGCCCGTCGCGACCGGCTGCCGCGCGAGTACCGCGCCGAGTTCCTGCGCTCGGCGCGCACCCACTGCCGCCGTCACCGCGCCCCCGGCCACCCGGCGCCCGCGGGCTCCCGCCTGCGGCACGCCCTCGTCCGCCTGGGTCTGCACCGCACGTTCCAGGCGCTGCGGCTGGCATCGGTGGTGCGCCGCCGGAGCGTGAAGGCGGCCACCCGCCTGCTGAGGGGCCTGCGGCGGGTCGTCCTCCAGCTGCACTACCGCGTCCAGCTGCGCCTGCCCGTGCGCGCCGACCGCGCGGTGTTCTCCGTCCAGGGAGGCCGCGGCCACGGCTGCGACCCGGGAGCCCTGGAGACCGCGTTCCGCACCCACGTCCCGCACATCGCCACCGCGTGGATCGCCCGCCCCGAGCACCACCACACGATCCCGACCGCGACCCGTCGGGTCACCCCGGACACCGCGGCCTACTGGACGGCCCTGGCCCGTTCCAAGTACCTGGTCAACGACGCCGACTTCGACCGGCGTCTGGTCAAACGCCCCGGTCAGGTCGTCGTCCAGACCCAGCAGGGGACCCCGCTCAAGCACCTGGGCCTCGACCTCCAGGAACGCCCGGCGGCCGCCGGTGACATGGACTTCACCGAGCTGCTGCGGGGCGTCGACCAGTGGGACTACGTCCTGTCCGGCAACCGCCACTCCACGCTGACGTGGGAGCGCGTCCTCCCCGGCCGCTACACCACGCTCACCCACGGACGACCCCGCAACGACGCCCTGCTGCGGGCCACCTCGGCGGACGTGGCCCGGCTGCGCGAGTGCCTCGGCATCCCGAAGGGCACGGTCGCGATCCTGTACGCGCCCACCCATCGCGACTACCGGCGTACCCAGCGCCTGCCGCTGGACCTGGACCGCGTGCTGCGCCGCCTCGGTCCCCGCTTCACCGTCCTGCTCCGCGCCGACCTCACCCGGCCGACCGAGGACGCCGGGGCGTCGACCGGGATCGTCGACGTCACCGACCATCCCAGCGTCGAGCAGCTCTGTCTCGCCTCGGACGTCCTGGTCACCGACTACTCGTCGCTCATGTTCGACTACGCCAACCTGGACCGCCCGATCGTGATCCACGCCCCGGACCAGGAGGCGTACGAGGCGGCCCGCGGCACCTACTTCGACCTGGGGTCCTTCCCGCCGGGCGCGATCGCGCACAGTGAGGAGGAACTGGTCGACATCTTCGCCACCGGCCACTGGCGCGGCTCCCACTCCGCCCAGCAGCGCGCGGCGTTCCGCGAACGCTTCTGCCCGTGGGACGACGGACACGCCGCCGAACGGGTCGTACGGCGGGTGGTGCTCGGCGAGAGCGAGGCCGCGCTGCCGCCGGTCGTGCCACTCGCCGAGCGCCACCCCGTGCCGTCCGCCGCCGCGGCTTTCGCGCGCTCCGCGCTCACCACCGTGCCGCAGCCCGCCGGTCCCGTCTCCGACCTCGTCTGAACGTCGTCCGCACACCGGGGAGTTCCGATGCCCTCCAGCCCCTCACGGCCCACCCCGACGCGGCCGCCCATCTGGCGTCCGACGGGGCGGCCGGGCCGCTCGGGCGGTGCGGTCCTCGCCCAGCCCACCGGCCTCTTCGAGCGCACGGCGAGCGCGCGGCGAACGAGCTCACTCGATGTGGTGATGTCCTGCTAAGCCATTGACGCGAGCGGGAACATACGGGCAGTGCCTCAGCCGCCGCGTGTTCCCTCCGTCCGATGAGTGCCGGCGCGCTGGTCCGGCGGTCCGTGCGCGGCGCGAGCGCGCTGCGTGGCGGCCGGGTCCGGCGTCCGACGCCCTATCAGGTCTTCGGCTTCCTGTTCTGGCTGGTGATGTCGCTGGCGTACTGGCGGGTGCCGCTGTGCTGTGACGCCGGCCAGCACGCGGCGGTCGTCGAACGCCTGAAGAGCCATCTGCTCCAGCCACGCCATCCCGTGGCGGACCTGCCAGGCGCGGGCAGCCCCGCCTACTCGCCGTACGCGGTGGCGCAGGGCGCGTTCGCGCGGCTGACGGGGCTGGGCGGCTGGGAGGTGGTGCGGCTCGCCGGGCCGCTGAACCTGCTCGTGCTGCTGACCGGCATCGGCCGCTTCGTGCGCGTGCTGACGCCCCGGCAGTGGGCGCCGGTGCTGGCGCTGGCCGCGATGACACTGCTGTGGGGGACCGAACGGGCCTGGTGGAGCGGGTGTCTCGGGCTGATGTCGATGACGGGGAACCTGGGGTATCCGTCGACGTTCGCGATCGGTCTGACGTTCTGGGTGTGGGGGCTGACGGGTCAGCGGGCACGGGGCGGGGCGCCGTCGCCGGGGGACGGCCGGCCGCGGGGCGCGGGGCGGGCGGTGCGGTACGTCGGGCCGAGCGGGCTGCCGTGGGCGGGCGGGTACGCGGTGCTCGGTGCGCTGTACGGGCTGATCCTGCTGACCCACCCGATCACGGCGCTCGCGGCGGCGCTGGGGGCGGTCGCGTTCGTGGCGGGGTGGCAGCGGGGTTGGTCCGCGGCCGTCGTCGGGCGCTGGGCGCTGGCGGGCGGTACGGCCGCGCTGGTCGCCGCCTGCTGGCCGTACTTCGACGTGTTCGCGGTGTTCGCGCGGGCCGCGGACGGCAGTGCCGATGCCGCGCACCGGACGCTGTACCTGGGCCTCGGCGGGCACTTCTGGCTGGCGCTGTTGGGTGTGCCGGCGCTGTGGCTGCGGGCGCGGCGGGGTTCGGGGCGGGATCCGCTGGTGCTGCTGTTCGCGCTGGACTGTCTGGTCGTGGCGTACGGCTGGGTCAGCGGGCACTACACCTACGGCTGGATCCTGGGACTGACGCTGGTGCCACCGCAGTTCGCGCTCGCGGTGGAGCTGGCGGCGCCCCGGCCGTGGGGAGTGTGGCGGCGGGCGCTGGGCGGCGCCGCGGCGACGGGGGCCTGCGTGGGTTTCCTCGCCGTACAGGCGGGGGCGGTGGTGCCGCGCTCGCTGGACCCGGTCGGCTTCGCCCAGCCGCCGCGCTGGCCGACGTACGAGTGGGCGGCGCGGCACATCGGGCGCGGCGAGGTGGTGATCACGGACGGCTACCACGCCGTCCACGCGATCGCGGGCTACGGCCCGAACCTCGCCGCGCCCGTCCGGCCGGACGCGGCCCTGGACGAACGGGAGCGGCTGCGGCGCCTCGCCGACGTCCGCGCCTACCTCGCCCCGGCCTCGACCCGCGCCGAACGCACCGCCGTCGCCCACCGCTATCACGTGCGCTGGCTGCTGCTGACGCGCCGGCACCGGCTGCCGGAGGAGGCGGTGGTGGTGGCGTGGAGCGGACGGACGGGGGAGGTGCTGGCGCGGGTCGGGTGAGGCTCTTACGGGGCTGCCGGGTCGCCGAGTTACTCGATGACGAGGTCCACGTCGATGTTGCCCCGGGTGGCGTTGGAGTAGGGGCAGACCTGGTGGGCCTGCTCGACCAGCTTGCGGCCGGTCTCCTCGTCCACGGTGTCGGGCAGCTCGACGCGGAGGGTGACCTTGAGGCCGAAGCCCTCGCCCTGCTTGCCGATGCCCACCTCGGCGGTCACGGCGGCGTCGCTCACATCGACCTTGGCCTGCCGGCCGATCAGACCGAGGGCGCTGCCGAAGCAGGCGGCGTACCCGGCGGCGAACAGCTGCTCCGGGTTGGTGCCCTGACCGTTGCCGCCCATCTCGACCGGTATGCCCAGCGCGAGGTCGATCTTGCCGTCGGAGGAGACGGCGCGGCCCTCACGGCCGTGCGTGGCGGTGGCGACCGCGGTGTAGAGCGCGTCCATGGATAACCATCCCTCTCAAGTCGTGTCGCGGGCGGCCCGTTCAGGCCGCCTCACGACGGAAAGTAGAGCACACAATTAAGTTGTGCACAACTAAGTGACCCACAAGAGCTACCCTGGAGACATGACAGGCATGACCCCGACCCCGCCCGCTGCCGCGGCGTCCGACGCCGCCGCCGCGGAGAACTGGCTGCGCCTGGACGCCCAGATCTGCTTCTCCCTGCACGCCGCCTCGCGCGCCTTCAACGGCGTCTACCGCGTGATCCTCAAGGACCTCGGGCTCACCTACCCGCAGTACCTGGTGATGCTGGTGCTGTGGGAGCAGGGCGAGCTGCCGGTCAAGAAGCTCGGCGAGCACCTGCGCCTCGACTCCGGCACACTGTCGCCCCTGCTCAAGCGGCTGGAGACGGCCGGACTCGTCCGGCGGGAGCGCAGCGCCCGTGACGAACGGTCGGTGGAGGTACGGCTGACCGAGGAGGGCCTGGCCCTGCGCGAACGGGCGGTCCGCGTGCCGCCCCGGATCGCCGCCGCGACCGGCTTCGACCTCGACGAGATCCGCGAACTGCGCGAACGCCTCGACCGGCTCACCTCGACGCTGGACGCGGCGGCGTTCGGGGAAACGCCGGGGGAGACCCCCTAGAGGGCGTCCGCCGAACCGTGACGCCTGCCCCGGCAGGCGCCACGGCCTGCTTCACTGAGGAACGGACGACAGGAGCCCATCAGGCTCCATCACAGGCCTACGGACAAGGGACGGCCACAGATGACCTGGCTGATCACCGGCGGCGCCGGCTACATCGGGGCGCATGTCGTACGCGCGATGACCGACGCGGGCGAACAGACGGTGGTGTACGACGACCTGTCCACCGGCATCGCCGACCGCGTCCCCGAGGACGTACCGCTGGTGACCGGATCGATCCTGGACGCCGAGCGCGTGGCGCGCACCCTCGCCGACCACGAGGTCACCGGTGTCGTCCACCTGGCGGCGAAGAAGCAGGTGGGCGAGTCGGTGGACCGGCCGCTGCACTACTACCGGGAGAACGTCGAGGGCCTGCGGGTCCTGCTGGAGGCGGTGACCGCGGCGAACGTGCCGTCCTTCGTGTTCTCGTCCTCCGCGGCGGTGTACGGCATGCCGGACGTGGCCCTGGTGACGGAGGAGACCCCCTGCGCCCCGATGTCTCCCTACGGTGAGACGAAGCTGGCCGGCGAGTGGCTGGTCAGGGCGACCGGGCGGGCCACGGGACTGTCCACGGCGTCACTGCGCTACTTCAACGTTGCGGGCGCGGCGAGCCCGGAGCTCGCGGACGTGGGCGTCTTCAACCTCATCCCGATGGTCTTCGAGAAGCTGACCGAGGACGCGTCCCCGCGGATCTTCGGCGACGACTACGACACCCCGGACGGGACCTGCGTCCGCGACTACATCCACGTCGTCGACCTGGCCGAGGCCCATGTCGCCGCCGCCCGCGCCCTGAGATCGTCGCCCGGCCGCGACCTGACCCTCAACATCGGCCGCGGCGAGGGCGTCTCGGTCCGCGAGATGATCGACCACGTCAACGCGCTCACCGGGTACGACCGCCCCCCGACCGTCGCCCCGCGCCGCCCGGGCGACCCGGCCCGCGTCGTCGCCTCCGCCGACCGGGCCGCCACCGAACTCGGCTGGTCGGCCAAGCACGACGTCCAGGACATGATCACGTCGGCCTGGGACGGCTGGCTGCGCCTCCACCCGGAAGCGGCCCGCGGCCCAGTGCCGGCCTAGGCCCGCCAGGGCACCAGCCACTTCGCGGCCGCGCGAGCCGGCGGACGTGCCGGGCATCACCCGCGTCAGGCACGCCACCCGCGTCGTGCGGGTCACGCGTCACAGCGACTCACAACGCCTTGAGCCCCTGCGCGGTGGCCCGTGCCAGGGACCCCAGATACCCCTTCGGGAGCTTGGGACTGCGGATCACCACCGAGCGCCAGTACAACGGCCCCGAGATCAGGTCGAGCGCCAGGTCCGCGTCGAAGCCGTGCCGTATCTCGCCGCGCCGCTCCGCCGCCGCCACGATCTTGCTGGCGACGCCCTCCTGCCCCTCCCGCAGGGCCTTCTGCAGGGCCTCGGCGATCTCGGGATTGCGGGCCGCCTCGGCCTGGAGGTCGGGAATGACCTGCGAGGCCACGGGGTGCCGCAGGGCCCGGGAGGTCACCTCGTACAGCAGCCGCAGGTCGCCCTCCAGCGACCCGGTGTCCGGTACGGGCAGGCCCTGCACGGCGAGCGCGGAGACCAGGTCGAGGACGAGGTGCAGCTTGGAGCGCCAGCGGCGGTACACCGCGGTCTTGCCGACCCCCGCGCGGCGCGCGATCCCCTCGATGGACATCCGCGCGTAGCCGACGGCCGCGAGCTCCTCGAAGACGGCCGCCCGGATGGCCTCCGTCACATCCTCGCGAAGGACGGCGGCCCCGGCGGGGGCACGGCGGCGCGGACGTGTCTTCGGCTCCTCGGCATTGGTCGTCACACCGACCAGCATAGGGCGTTACGACGAAACGGTTGCGTTCCGACGTCAGATCGGCCTACTCTCACGTTGCGACGATACGGTCCCGTCCCGACGTAAGAAAACGTGAAGAGAACCGTAAGGAAACGCCGGACGACGGACCCGCCGCCGCACCCGCACGACAGCCCCACGCGCCACCCCACCCCCCGAACGAAAGCAGCGGATGTGAGCCAGGTCCTCCACACACCGCCCCCGACGACGGCACCCCCGGCCGACGACCTCGCGGCCCTCGCCGCCCGCCACGGCCTCACGGTCAGCGGCGCCCGCCCCACCCTGCGCGAGTACGTCAGCCAGCTGTGGGCCCGGCGCCACTTCATCTCCGCCTTCTCGACCGCCAAGCTCACCGCGCAGTACAGCCAGGCGAAGCTGGGCCAGCTGTGGCAGGTGATGACGCCGCTGCTGAACGCGGCGGTCTACTACTTCATCTTCGGTGTGCTGATGGGCACCAAGAGGGGCGTACCGGACTACGTACCCTTCCTGGTGACGGGCGTGTTCATCTGGACGTTCACCCAGAGCTCGATCATGGCGGGCACCCGTGCGATCTCCGGCAACCTGGGCCTCGTGCGCGCCCTGCACTTCCCGCGGGCGGCGCTGCCCATCTCGTTCGCGCTGCAGCAGCTCCAGCAGCTGCTGTTCTCGATGGCCGCCCTGGTCGTGATCCTGCTCTGCTTCGGCGTGCCGGTGTCCGCGTCCTGGGCGCTGGCCATCCCTGCGCTGGTGCTGCAGTTCACCTTCAACGCGGGCATCGCGATGATCATGGCGCGGCTGGGGGCGAAGACCCCGGACATCGCGCAGCTGATGCCGTTCGTGCTGCGCACCTGGATGTACGTCTCCGGCGTGATGTGGAGCCTCGACCGTCTGCTCAGCAACCACAGCGACCTGCCGTCCTGGGTGGCGCCCGCGCTCCGGGCCAACCCGGCGGCCGTCTACATCGACCTGATGCGCTTCGCCCTGATCGACAGCTTCCACTCGAACCAGCTGCCGCCCCATGTGTGGCCGATCGCGACCGCCTGGGCGCTCGTCGTCGGCGTCGGCGGCTTCATCTACTTCTGGAAGGCTGAGGAGACGTACGGCCGTGGCTGACAACACGCAACGCGCGCAGGAGCAGGTCCCCACCGTCGTCGTCGACGGCGTGGACATCGTCTACCGGGTCAACGGCACCGGCGCGGGCCGGGGTTCCGCGACCGCCGCCCTCAACCGCATGCTGCGGCGCAGGCAGACCGAGCAGGCGGCCGGGGTGCGCAAGGTGCACGCCGTCAAGAACGTCTCCTTCGTCGCCTACCGGGGCGAGGCGATCGGCCTGATCGGCACCAACGGTTCCGGCAAGTCGACCCTGCTGAAGGCCGTCGCGGGCCTGCTGCCGGTGGAGAACGGCCATATCTACACCGACGGCCAGCCCTCCCTCCTGGGGGTGAACGCGGCCCTGATGAACGACCTGACCGGCGAACGCAACGTCTACCTCGGCGGCCTCGCCATGGGGATGTCCCGCGAGCAGGTCAAGGACCGCTACGAGGGGATCGTCGACTTCTCCGGCATCAACGAGAAGGGCGACTTCATCACCCTCCCGATGCGGACGTACTCCTCCGGCATGGCCGCCCGCCTGCGCTTCTCCATCGCCGCCGCCAAGGACCACGACGTCCTGCTCATCGACGAGGCGCTGGCGACGGGCGACCGTTCCTTCCAGAAGCGTTCCGAGGCCCGGATCCGCGAGCTGCGCAAGTCCGCGGGCACGGTGTTCCTGGTCAGCCACAGCAACAAGTCGATCCGCGACACCTGCGACCGGGTGCTGTGGCTGGAGCGCGGCGAACTGCGCATGGACGGGCCGACTGAAGAGGTGCTGGAGGCGTACGAGGCGTTCACCGGCGGCCCGGACAAGGCGAAGGCCCAGCCGCAGCCCCAGCCCCAGCCCCAGCCCCAGCCGGCCAAGGTGCCGCTTCCCTAGACCTGCGCCTTCCCGGAGCCTGAAAAGGGCGCCCCGAGCCGCGATGGCCCGGGGCGCCCTGGTGTACGGCTACGACTACGAACCCGTACCGCTCACGAATGCGCCCGCAGCAGCGTCCGCATCGTCCGCATCGCCACCGACAGGTTCGCCAGATCGAACGAGTCCGAGCTCTGGATCTCCTCCAGAGTCGTCCGCGCCCGGCCCAGGATCGGCGAGTTCTTCTCCTCCCACGCCTTGAAGCGCTGCTCGGGGGTGGAGGTGCCGTTGCCGACCGCGAGGACGTCCGCGGTCAGTGCCGCGTGGGCCGCGTACAGGTCCTCGCGGATGGACGCGCGGGCCATGGACTGCCAGCGGTCGGCGCGCGGCAGCTCGATGATGCGGTCCATCAGCTGGGTGATGCGCAGACGGTCGGCGAGGTCGTAGTAGACGTCCGCGACATCCATCGGGTCCCGGCCCATCCTGTCGGCCACCGAGACGATGTCCAGCGTCGGGAAGGCCGAGGAAAACCCGGCCACCCGGGTCGCGATCTCGCCCGGGACGCCGACGCCCGTCAGCTCGTCGTAGATCTTCTGGTACCACTCCAGGTCCGCGCCCCGCAGCAGCTTCGGCAGCTGCGACCACACCTGTTCGACACGGTCGGCGAAGAACTCGACGGTCTCGGCGAGCTGGAGCGGCTGCGGCCGGTTGTTGAGCAGCCAGCGCGTGCCGCGCTCGACGAGGCGGCGCGAGTGCAGCCGGATGCGGGTCTGCACGTCGGCCTCGACCTTGTTGTCGAGGGCCTCCACCGCGTCCCACACGGCCCCGGAGCGGAAGATCGCGCGGGCCACGGTCTGGGCCCGGACGATCTCCTCCAGCGAGGCACCGGTCTCCTCGCGCAGCCGGTGCAGATACGTCGTACCGCCCGTGTTGACCGTGTCGTTGACCAGCACGGTCGTGGTGATCTCACGGTGCAGCGGGTGGTTGTCGATGCGCTCGGGGAACTTCTCGCGCAGCGCGCTCGGGAAGTACGCGTGCAGCAGGGCGCGCAGGTACGGGTCGTCCGGCAGCGAGGTGTGCAGCAGCTCCTCGGCGACGGTGATCTTCGTGTACGCCAGCAGCACGGCCGTCTCCGGGCTGGTCAGGCCCTGCCCGGTGTTCAGCCGCTCGCGAATCTGACGGTCGCTGGGCAGGAACTCCAGGGCCCGGTCCAGCAGGCCCTCGCGCACCAGGTGGCGCAGGTACCGCTGCTGGGCGTGGAGCATGTCCTTGGACTGGGCGAGCGCGTTGGCGATGGCCGTGTTCTGCGCGTAGTTGTTGCGCAGGACGAGTTGGCCGACCTCGTCGGTCATCTCGGCGAGCTGCTTGTTGCGCTGCTTGACGGTCATGTCGCCGTCCGCGACCAGGCCGTTGAGCAGGATCTTGATGTTCACCTCGTGGTCGGAGGTGTCCACGCCCGCGCTGTTGTCGATGGCATCCGTGTTGATCTTGCCGCCGAGCCGCGCGAACTCGATCCTGCCGAGCTGGGTCAGGCCCAGGTTGCCGCCCTCGCCGACCACCTTGACCCGCAGGTCGCTGCCGTCGACGCGGATCGGGTCGTTGGCCTTGTCGCCGACGTCCGCGTGCGTCTCGGTGCTCGCCTTCACGTACGTCCCGATGCCGCCGTTCCACAGCAGGTCCACCGGCGCCTTGAGGATCGCCTTCATCAGGTCGGCCGGCGTCATCTTGGAGACCTTCTCCTCGATGCCGAGGGCCTCCCGGATGTGCGCGTTGACCGGGATCGCCTTGGCGGTACGGGGGAACACGCCGCCGCCGCCGGAGATGAGCTCGGTGTTGTAGTCGGCCCAGCTGGAGCGCGGCAGTTCGAAGACGCGGCGGCGCTCGGCGTAGGAGGTGGCCGCGTCCGGCTTCGGGTCGATGAAGATGTGCCGGTGGTCGAAGGCGGCGACCAGCTGGATGTGCTCGCTCAGCAGCATGCCGTTGCCGAACACGTCACCGGACATGTCGCCGATGCCGACGACTGTGAAGTCCTCGGCCTGCGTGTCCACGTCCAGCTCGCGGAAGTGCCGCTTCACGGACTCCCAGGCGCCGCGGGCGGTGATGCCCATGCCCTTGTGGTCGTAACCGGCCGAGCCGCCGGAGGCGAAGGCGTCCCCGAGCCAGAAGTTGTACTGCTCGGCGACCCCGTTGGCGATGTCCGAGAAGGTCGCGGTGCCCTTGTCGGCCGCGACGACGAGATAGGTGTCGTCCTCGTCGTGCCGCACCACGTCGGCGGGCGGGACCACTTCACCGGCGACCATGTTGTCGGTGATGTCGAGCAGCGCCGAGATGAAGGTCTTGTAGCTGGCGATGCCCTCCGCCAGCCAGGCGTCCCGGTCCACGCTCGGGTCCGGCAGCTGCTTGGCGACGAAGCCGCCCTTGGCGCCGACCGGCACGATGACGGTGTTCTTCACCATCTGCGCCTTGACCAGGCCGAGGATCTCGGTCCGGAAGTCCTCACGCCGGTCGGACCAGCGCAGCCCGCCGCGCGCGACCTTCCCGAACCTGAGGTGCACGCCCTCCACCCGCGGCGAGTACACCCAGATCTCGAACGCCGGACGCGGGGCCGGCAGATCGGGGATGGCCCGCGGGTCGAACTTCATGGAGACGTACGTGTGCGGCTGACCGCCCGCCGCCTCCTGGAAGAAGTTCGTGCGCAGGGTCGCCTTGATGACCGTGAGGAAGGACCGCAGGATCCGGTCCTCGTCGAGCGACGCCACCTGGTCGAGAGCCGCGTCGACCTCCTCCAGCAGCGCCTCGACGATCTCGAGCCCCGCCCGCTGCCGCTCGGGCGACATGCGCGCCTCGAACAGCGAGACGAGCAGCCGGGTGGTGTGGACGTTGTTGCGGAGGGTGTCCTCCATGTAGTCCTGGCTGAACGTCGAGCCCGCCTGCCGCAGGTACTTCGCGTACGCCCGCAGCACCATCGCCTGACGCCAGTTCAGCCCGGCGCTCAGCACGAGGGAGTTGAAGCCGTCGTTCTCCGCCTTGCCGGTCCAGGTGGCGGCGAAGGCCTCCTGGAACCGCTCGCGGCCGTCGTCGCCGAGGTAGTCGCCGCTGCCGCTCTTCGGCCGGGGCATGCGCAGCCCGAAGTCGTAGATCCACGCCACGCTCCGGTCCGAGCAGCGCAGTTCGTACGGCCGCTCGTCCATGACCTCGACACCGAGCCGGTTGAGGACCGGCAGCACGGCCGACAGGGTGATGGACTCGCCCTTGCGGTAGATCTTGAACCGGCGCTCCTCGGGGGCGGCGCCCACCGGCTCGTAGAGGCTGAGCGCGAAGCCTGTCTCCTCGGTGAGCTTCTCGAGCTGCGCGAGGTCGGCGACCGCGGAGCGGGGGCTGTGGTCGGCCTTGTAGCCCTCGGGGATGGCGCCCGCGTAGCGGCGCAGCAGTTCGGCGGCGCGTTCCTCGCCGAACTCGGCGTTCAGTGCCTCCGCGAACCCGTCGGCCCATGACCTCGCGGCGGCCACCAGCCGCGCCTCGATGCGTTCCTTGTCGCTGTCGCTGAGCTGGGGCAGCTCGGTGCCCTGCGGGACACGGACGACGAAGTGCAGCCGGGAGAGGATCGACTCGGTGTTCCAGGCGGTGAAGTCGACGCTGGTGCCGCCGAGTTCCTCCTTGAGGATGTCGATGATCCGCAGCCGGACACCCGTGGTGTACCGGTCGCGCGGAAGGTAGACGAGGGCGGAGTAGTAGCGACCGTACTCGTCCTGCCGCAGGTAGAGCCGCAGCCGCCGCCGCTCCTGGAGGTAGAGGACGGACGTGACGATGGACTGCAGTTCGTCGGGCGGGGTCTGGAAGAGCTCGTCGCGCGGGTAGGTCTCCAGGATCTGGAGCAGATCGCGCCCGTCGTGGCTGTTGGACGAGAACCCGGCCCGCTCCAGCACCTCTTCGACCTTGCGCCGGATGACGGGCACCCGCCGCACCGACTCGGTGTAGGCGGCGGACGAGAACAGTCCGAGGAACCGCCGCTCGCCCACCACGTTCCCGGCCGCGTCGAACTTCTTGACGCCGACGTAGTCGAGGTAGGACGGCCGGTGCACGGTCGACCGGCTGTTCGCCTTGGTCAGCACCAGCAGCTTGTGCTCACGCGCCTTGACCCGGGCGTCGGCCGGCAGCCGTTCGAAGGAGGGGCTGACGGGGTGGCTGTCGCCTTCGGTGTGATGCGGGTCGGACCGCAGGATGCCGAGCCCGGTCCCGGGCACGGCCGCCAGCGAGTCGTCCTCGAGCAGCTGGTACTCCCGGTACCCGAGGAACGTGAAGTGGTCGTTGGCCAGCCAGCGCAGCAGCTCGCGGGCCTCCTCGACGTCCTGCTCCCGCAGGTCGGAGGCGATCGGCTCCTTGGGCAGCTCGTCGGCCATGCGCAGGGCCGCGTCCCGCATCTTCTCCCAGTCCTCGACGGCCTCACGGGCGTCGGACAGGACACGCAGCAGGTCGGCGGTGATCTGCTTGAGGTCGCCGCGGTCGGTCTCGCGGTCGATCTCCACGTGGATCCAGGACTCGGTGTGCGCGTCGTGCGGAAGCTCACCGCTCAGGGGCGGGGTGAGCACCTCGCTGAGCTTGCCGGTGACGTCGCGTCGCACGGTGACCTGCGGATGGATGACGACGTGGATCCCACGTCCCTGCCGGGTCAGTTCGTTGGTGACGGAGTCGACGAGGAAGGGCATGTCGTCGGTGACCACCTCGACCACCGAATGACTGCACGTCCACCCGTTCTCCTCCACGGTGGGCGTGTGGACCCGCACGTTGGCCGTGCCCTGCGGGCGATTCTCGGCCAACCGGTAGTGCGAGAGAGCGGCACCGTAGATGTCGACCGGGTCGCGGCCGGTGAGGTCCTCCGGTGCGGTGTGCAGGTAGTAGCGCTGGAGGAACGTGAGCAGGGTGTCCCGGTCGGGTGTGCTCTCGTCCGTCGTCCCGGTCGGTAGGTGCCCCCCGACCGGGCTGTTCTCAGCAACCCGGGCGGCCCTCTCGAGCAACTCGGCCTTGGCTTCGTCCAGCTTGGTCTGCATTGTCCTCTGGCTCCTGTCGCGCGCCGTTGCGTGACGTAGAAGGAAGTACGGTCTCTTCCCTGGTGACGTGACGCCGCGACGCGGGGTGTCCGGTCTGCTTCGACGCTATGCCGCAAGGTGAGATGTGCGGGGGGATATCAGCCATTCTCGACACGCCATCGGGGTGTGACACTGCTCTCTGTGGCATGTGCTTCCGAGGTGTGTACGGAGTCCTGGGGGCTCCTGCGCCCCCGGCCCGCCCCTGAAGACCAGCGACCGCCGCCCGGTCACGGAGATAAGCCGTGCTTCCCGGGCGCAGGGCAGAGGCGAGTACGCCCCCGCGAACTATCGCGCTGATCACGCCACCAAGGCTATCGCTCCTTACAGGGCCCCCGTCATGAGCCGTATGTGTACAAAACTGGGGGTCGAAGTTTGACGTTTCGCACAGGGGTGGACTGCTGGGGCAGGATGCAGGCCCGCCCCGCCCCTCACGCCGCCAGCCGCTCCGCCTCCACGACCGCCTCCGCCAGCGTGTCCACCACGGGCACCCCTATCTCCTCCAGGCTGGCCCGCCCGTGGGATCCCCCGGTGTACAGCACCGCCCGCGCCCCCACATGCAGCGCCGCCACCGCGTCGTCCGCCGCGTCCCCGATCACCACGGTCCGGGCCGGGTCCACCCCGGCGAGCGCCGCGAGGTGCCGCACCATGTGCTCTGCCTTGCTCCCGCCCGACGGTCCGGTCCGCCCGTCCACCCGCACGAAGTGCGCCTCGATCCCGAACCCCCGTACCAGCGGGACGAGTTCGTCATGGACGTACATGCTCAGGATCGACTGGCTGCGCCCCGCCGACCGCCACCCCGAGAGCAGCTCCGTCACCCCGGGGGTGAGTCCGCACCCCACCCGGTGCTCGGAGTAGTACCGGTGGAAGGTCTCGTCCATGACCTCCCACTCGGCATCGGTGGGCAGCCGCCCCATCAGCCGCTCGTAGAACTTCGGCACCGGCACGCAGTACAGCGCCCGGTACTGCTCCAGCGTGAGCGGCGCCAGTCCCAGCTCGGCGAACGCCGCGTTCGTCGCCCCGATGATCGCCTCGTTGTCGTGGAACAGCGTGCCGTTCCAGTCCCAGACGATGTGTGCGCCTGTCTGCTTCCCCATGTCAGAAAAGTACCCGCCGCCACTGACAATCAAGTGAGCACAGGCCAGAACGCCACCCAGGGGCTGTCAGGCGCTGCATCCGAGAGGCGCGCCGAGCTGCCCGCTCAGCCCACCGGCCCCACCAGGTTCGGGATCTCCTGCGTCGCGAACCAGAGCAACTCGTGGTCCTCGGCCCCGTCCACGACGAACTGCGCGTCGTCGTCCCCGCCGTCCGCCGCCGTGATCGCCTCGGCCGCGGCGGCCACATCGGTCTGCGCGTCGTCCGAGTCGACGTGCACGGCAGCCGCCTTGGCCAGCCGTACGGCCCCGGTGACCCGCACCTCGCCCAGCACCGCCGGATCCAGTGCCCGGTCGGGATCGGCGCTCGCCGTCCCGTCGGGTACGTCCACGGCGACCACGACCCGGCGTCGCGCCGCGTCCGGGTCCGCCGCCAGCAGCCGCAGCGCGGCCTGCGCGGCACGGTTCAGCGCCGCGTACTCCAACTCCTCGATGTCGTCAGAGAGGTACCACTCGCGCAACGCCGGCGTCACCGCGTAGGCGACGAACGGCCCGCTCCCCAGCTCTCCCGTCTTGTACGCCTCGGCGAGACCGGGAAGGGTCAGGGGGACGTAGACGCGCATGGCTGGCCGCTTTCGTGGTCGGTTCCGTGGTCGGAGGCTTCCGCACAGGTTCCGGAAGCGCGAATCCGCATCTCCCGGACGGCCCTCAGGATACGTGCGGGGCGTCCCCTTTCGAGTCCCTGCCCACCCTCCCGCAGGCGTCAACCCTCGACCTGGAAAATCACCCCTCACACCCTCGCCACCACGGCCTTTTCCGTCCTCAACCACTCGGATAAGTGAACCTCCCCGGCGCCCCGCCCGAAGCCTCCGTCACCTTGCTTCCAGGCCCCACCGCCCCGTACAAGATCCCCAACCACGAAGTTACTGCCCGGTACAGCCGGGCCGATCGCGAACGGGGACTCACATGAACAAGGTCATGACCAGGGCGAGCCACCACCCCGGCGCCCGCCCACCGAGCCGTCGCGACCAGCGCCGTCCCGGCGGCACGCCCCCTCGCACACCGGGCGGGGGCACCACCCGCACCACGACCCCGGACGGCCGCCCTCCGGGCTCCCCGGGCGGCGGAGGCCCGTCGCTGCGTACCAGGCCCCTAGACAACCGCCCACCCGCCTCCTCCGCCCTCGCTTCCCCCACGCCCACGCCCGTGGCCGCACCCGCGTCCGTCGCTCCCCCCGTCCCCGCTCAGACCGCGCCCAGGCCGCTTCCGCAGCCCCGCCCCACCGACGTGTTCGCCGACCGTCTGCTCGCGGTCCTGAGCGGCCGACGGCCCGTTCACTGGATGCTCCGGCACACCGCGGGCCGTGCCTACGACGAACTGGCCTGGCTCGCCGATCGCGGCCCCCTGCGCACCACCCGGGGCACCGCGCCGGTCGTCCGGGACATCGGCTACTTCGTCCCCCGCCCGGGCGCCATCGAGGTTTTCGCCCGCATCGGAGCCGGTGACCAGTTGCGCGCCATGGCCTTCCGGCTGGAGCAGGGCAGGGACCTGCGCTGGCGCTGCACGGCGGTGGAACTGGGCGGCCCACGCAGGCCGGAGACGGACGACGACTGACGCCCACCGCCCCCGCCCGTCCACCGCGGTCACCGCATGCCGAAGGGCCGGGCACCAATGGTGACCCGGCCCTTCGCCGATCGCTACAGCGACGCTGGCGACCGCACCGTCACGTCGACCACACAGTCGCTCTCGCGGCGTCGCCTCACACGGACCTCACTTCTTGCGGCGGCGCCCGCCACGGGACTGCTTGCGCCGCTCCGCGCGCGTGAGACCGTCGGCCTCGGAACGCACCGGCTCCTCGTCGTCGGTGAAGTCGCCCTCGACGACGCCGCCCTCCCCGTCCACGGTGGGCGCGGAGAAGTGCAGTTCCCGGCGCTGCGGGACGTCGAGTCCCTTGGCGCGGATCTCGGGGCGGGCGCCCGCCTGCGCCGGCACCGCGTCCTTTTCGAGCGACGGCTTCTCGTCCTCGACGGGGACCTCCTCGACCTGCTGCTCGACCTGGACCTCCAGGTTGAACAGGTAGCCGACGGACTCCTCCTTGATGCCCTCCATCATGGCGGTGAACATGTCGAAGCCCTCGCGCTGGTACTCGACCAGCGGGTCCTTCTGGGCCATCGCCCGCAGGCCGATGCCCTCCTGGAGGTAGTCCATCTCGTAGAGGTGCTCGCGCCACTTGCGGTCCAGGACCGACAGCACGACCCGGCGCTCCAGCTCACGCATGATCTCGGAGCCGAGCTGCTTCTCGCGGCCCTCGTACTGCTCGTGGATGTCGTCCTTGATGGACTCGGAGATGTACTCGGCGGTCAGTCCGGCCCGGTCGCCGGCTGCCTCCTCCAGCTCCTCGACGGTGACCTTCACCGGGTAGAGCTGCTTGAACGCGCCCCACAGCCGGTCGAGGTCCCAGTCCTCGGGGAAGCCCTCGGCGGTCTCCGCGGAGACGTACGCGTCGATGGTGTCGTTCATGAAGTGCTGCACCTGCTCGTGCAGGTCCTCGCCCTCCAGGACGCGACGCCGCTCGCCGTAGATGACCTCGCGCTGCCGGTTGAGGACCTCGTCGTACTTCAGGACGTTCTTACGGGTCTCGAAGTTCTGCTGCTCGACCTGCGACTGGGCGGACGCGATCGCGCGGGTGACCATCTTGTTCTCGATCGGCACGTCGTCCGGGACGTTCGCCATGGACATCACGCGCTCGACCATCTGGGCCTTGAACAGGCGCATCAGGTCGTCACCGAGGGACAGGTAGAAGCGCGACTCACCGGGGTCGCCCTGACGGCCGGAACGACCGCGCAGCTGGTTGTCGATGCGACGCGACTCGTGCCGTTCGGTGCCGAGGACATAGAGCCCGCCGAGGTCCTTGACCTCCTCGAACTCCGCCTTGACGGCCTGCTCGGCCTTCTCCAGGGCGGCGGGCAGGGCCGCGGCCCACTCCTCGATGTGCTGCTCGGGGTCGAGTCCGCGCTGGCGCAGCTCCGCCTCGGCGAGGTCGTCGGGGTTGCCGCCGAGTTTGATGTCGGTACCACGGCCGGCCATGTTGGTGGCGACCGTCACGGCGCCCTTGCGGCCGGCCTGGGCGATGATCGGCGCCTCACGGTCGTGCTGCTTCGCGTTCAGCACCTCGTGCTGGATGCCGCGCTTGGAGAGCTGCTGCGAGAGGTACTCGGACTTCTCGACCGACGTCGTACCGACGAGGATCGGCTGGCCCTTCTCGTGCTTCTCGACGATGTCGTCGACGACCGCCTCGAACTTCGCGACCTCGGTGCGGTAGATCAGGTCGGACTGGTCCTTGCGGACCATCGGACGGTTGGTCGGGATCGGGACGACGCCGAGCTTGTAGATCTGGTGGAACTCGGCGGCCTCGGTCATCGCCGTACCGGTCATGCCGGAGAGACCGGGCAGTTCCTTGCCGTTCTGGTCGTGGCGCTTGTAGAGGCGGAAGAAGTTCTGCAGGGTGATGGTGGCGAGGGTCTGGTTCTCGTCCTTGATGTCCACCCCTTCCTTCGCCTCGATCGCCTGGTGCATGCCCTCGTTGTAGCGGCGGCCGGCGAGGATACGGCCGGTGTGCTCGTCGACGATCATGACTTCGCCGTCGATGACGACGTAGTCCTTGTCCTTCTTGAAGAGCTCCTTGGCCTTGATGGCGTTGTTCAGGTAGCCCACCAGAGGGGTGTTCACCGACTCGTAGAGGTTGTCGATGCCCAGCCAGTCCTCGACCTTGGAGACACCGGACTCGTGGATGGCGACCGTGCGCTTCTTCTCGTCGACCTCGTAGTCGCCGGTCTCCTCGATGCCCTTGAGGGGGTTGCCGGCCTCGCCCTTCTTCAGGCGGGTGACCAGCTTGGCGAAGTCGCCGTACCACTTGGTGGCCTGGTCGGCCGGGCCGGAGATGATCAGCGGCGTACGGGCTTCGTCGACGAGGATCGAGTCGACCTCGTCGACGATGGCGAAGTTGTGGCCACGCTGGACGAGTTCGTCCTGGGACCACGCCATGTTGTCGCGCAGGTAGTCGAAGCCGAACTCGTTGTTCGTGCCGTAGGTGATGTCGCAGGCGTACTGCTCACGGCGCTGGGCCGGGGTCATGTTGGCCAGGATGCAGCCGACGCTCAGGCCCAGGAACTTGTGGACGCGGCCCATCATTTCGGAGTCGCGCTCGGCCAGGTAGTCGTTGACCGTGATCAGGTGGACGCCCTTGCCCGCGATGGCGTTCAGATACGCGGGCAGGGTGCCGACGAGGGTCTTGCCCTCACCGGTCTTCATCTCGGCCACATAGCCGAGGTGGAGGGCCGCACCACCCATCATCTGGACGTCGTAGTGACGCTGGCCGAGCACCCGCTTGGCGGCCTCACGCACGGTCGCGAAGGCCTCGGGAAGCAGGTCGTCCAAGCTCTCGCCGTCGGCGTACCGCTGCTTGTACTCATCGGTGAGGGCCCGCAGCTCGGCGTCGGAGAGGTCGACGAAGTCCTCTTCGATGGAGCTGACCTGGTCCGCGATGCGGTGCAGCTTGCGCAGGATTTTTCCTTCGCCTGCACGCATGATCTTTGAGAGGACGGACACGGGGGTTGGTCTCCTTGCCGGTCGGGCCTGGGACGGTCGGTCTTTATTGGACTACTGAGCAACGGCCATCGTATGCGAGGACCCCACCGCGCCGGGAGGCCTGCCGCGACGACGACCGTCCGCCGCTTCGCGCACCTGATTCAAATCTTCTTCAAAGGGGACAACGGCCGGGCCCCGCGGATGGTGCCGCCTCCCGCCGACGAATTGCACGAATTGTGATCACCCGCTCACGTAGGGCTGAAGGATGGCGTCCCGGCCCGCCTCCTGAGCAGAATCGCCCGATGGACCCCGTCACGCTCACCACGGACCGCCTCGTCCTGCGCACGGTCACCGCGCGGCACACCGACTCCGTGTACGCGGCCGCCCAGGACCCCGACATCCAGCGCTGGACCACGATCCCCGTGCCCTACCTCCGCGAGCACGCCCGGAGCTTCACGGAGCAGGTGGCCCCCGAGGGCTGGGCCTGCGACACGATGTACACGTGGGGTGTCTTCCTGCCCGCAGGGGAGGACCTCGTGGGCATGCTCAGCATCACCATGCGCTCCCCCGGCACGGCCGAGATCGGCTTCTGGGGCACGAAGGAGCACCGCGGCAACGGCTACCTGACGGAGGCCGCCCGCAGCGCCTGCCACTGGGCCTTCACCCGAGCCCACGTCGACCGCGTGGAGTGGCGCGCCGAAGTGGGCAACCATCCCTCCCGCGCGGTGGCGGAACGAGCGGGCTTCACCATCGAGGGCACCCTCCGCTCCGCCATCACCAACAAGGGCGTACGCCGAGACTGCTGGCTCGCCTCCCTGCTCCCCTCGGACCTGTCGCTGCCCTCCACCACTCCCTACGTCCCGACGCCGGCCCCCGCCGGGCCCCAGTGACCGGGCCCCCAGTGACCGGGCCAACGGTCCGCACCAGAACCCCAAACCCCACAAACCCCCAGTTCAGCCCCCACTGTCAGTCCCACCCCCTAGGGTGCGAACCCATGACGACCCCGCGCCCCTCCACCCCCCTCTCCGCAGACGAGGCCCGCCGCCTCGCCCTGAGAGCCCAAGGCTTCCTCGGCGCCCCGGACCGCAGGTCCGGCGTGCGAGGTGTGCTCCGTCACCTCGGCGCGGTCCAACTCGACACCATCTCGGTCCTGGCCCGCTCCCACGAACTCATCCCGTACGCCCGCCTGGGAACCATGGGCCGCAAGACCATCGAGAACGCCTACTGGAAAGACACCCACGCCTTCGAGTACTGGTCCCACGCCGCCTGCATCCTCCCCATCGAGGAGTGGCCCCACTTCGCCTTCCGCCGCCGCGCCTACCGCAACCGCCCGCACTGGAACCACGACCTCCCGGACGGCGCCTACGAGCAGGTCATCAAGCACCTCCGCGCCGAAGGCCCCCTCACGGCCACGGAGTTGGGCGGCGCCAAGAGGACCAGCGAGTGGTGGGACTGGTCCGGAGCGAAGGTGGCCGTGGAGCGCGCCCTCATGTACGGCGAGGTGGTCTGCGTGGAACGCCGCGGCTGGAAGCGCGTCTACGACCTCGCCGAACGCGCCGTACCGGAACCCCTGTTGCACGACGACCTGGACGACACGGAGTGCCTGCGCCGCCTGGTCCGCCTGGCCGGCCAGTCCCTGGGTGTGGGCACCCGCGCCGACATCGCCGACTACCACCGTCTCAAGGGCGAGCAGGTCGACGCGGTGATCGGGGACTCGGGTCTGGTCCCGGTCACGGTCGAGGGCTGGGGCAAACAGGCCTGGGCGGACCCCGCGGCCCTGGAGACACCCCCGCGCGGCCGCCACCGCACCACGCTGCTGTCCCCCTTCGACTCCCTCATCTGGGAGCGGGCCCGCACCGAACGCATCTTCGGCTTCACCCACCGCCTGGAGGCGTACGTCCCCAAGCCGAAGCGGGTGTACGGCTACTTCGCGATGCCGGTGCTGGCCGGCGGCCACCTGGTCGGCCGCGTGGACCCGGCCCGTGAGGGCCGCACCCTGGTCGCCCGGCAGGTCACCCTGAACGGCCCGAAGGCGGTCCCGGCGGTCGCACAGGCCCTGGTCGAGGCGGCGAGCTGGGTGGACTGCACGGACGTCCGCGTGGAACGGGTGGACGCCCCGGACCTCCGCGAGCCCCTTACCAGAGAACTCACCCACGCCCTCGCCTGATCACCAGGTTCCGCCGACACAGGAGCTACTGGATCTCGAGGATCTTCTCCCGCATCGCGTAGACGACGGCCTCCATCCTGGAGTGCAGCTGCAGCTTCTCCAGGATGTTGCGCACGTGGTTCTTCACGGTGTTCTCGGAGATGAACAGCTGCTTGGCGATGTCCCGGTTGTTCATCCCCGTCGCGACGAGCTTGAGCACTTCCAGTTCACGGTCGGTGAGCCTGGGCGCCGGCACGAGCCGACGCTCGTCGGTCCGCTGGATCATCGACTTGAACTCGGTGAGCAGCTTCGACGCCATCGACGGGCTGATCTGCGACTGCCCGTCGGCCACCGCGCGAATCGCGGTGGACACTTCGTCCGTGGAGATCTCCTTGAGCAGATATCCGGTCGCGCCCGCCTTGATCGCTTCGTAGAGGTCGGCCTCCTCGTCGCTGATCGTCAACATGATGATCTTCGCGCTGGGAGCGACCTCCTTGATGGAGGTGCACGCCTCGATACCGCCCCGCTTGGGCATCCGTACGTCCATCAGCACGATGTCCGGCAGCAGGTCGGCGGCCTTGTCCACGGCTTCCGCGCCATCGCCGGCCTCGCCGACGACCTGGATGTCCTCCTCGGCGGCGAGCACGATCTCCAGGCCACGGCGGAAGAGGGCGTGGTCGTCCACCACCAGGACGCGGATCGGTTCCTTGCGTGGCGCGCCCTGGTCCGGGCTCATGCCGACGGCGCCGTGGCCGGCGTCCTCGTCCTGCATCGGTCCGAAGGTGTCCGCCATCGTTCCTCCCCCTGAAGGCTGTGGCCTGTGGTTCTGTGCCATCGCCAACGCAAGGCAACGACCCGCCGGTTGGGCCGGTGCGACCATGATTTCATGCCCGGACGACACTGCGGTGACAGAGCGGGGCGCGAAGTGGTCGCACGCCGGTGCCCCTGGGGGCGCACACGCGCACCAGGGGCACCTGCTCAACTGCCGACCGGATGATCAGCCACCCAACGTGCCACCCGCGGCGGTCGGTTGCGCCTGAGTGACCATCGGGTCCGTGCTGAGGTGGATGACGCCATAGTCGTAGGCGTGCCGCCGGTAGACGACACTCGGCTCCTTGGTCTCGGAGTCGATGAACAGATAGAAGTCGTGCCCGACCAGCTCCATCTCGTAAAGGGCCTGGTCGAGGGTCATCGGGGAAGCGACGTGCGTCTTTTCGCGGACGACGAGGGGGCCGTCACCCTTGATCTCCAGTGAGCCGATCTTCTTCGTGGGCACGCCGTCCGGCTCTTCCTCGTGGACGACGTGGCCATTTCCGTTGAGCGTCGCCGCGTCCGGGACGTGATCGGCGACCTCGGCCGCCGTGAGCCGTCGTGATCCTCGGCGCGTGTGGCGCTTGTCGTGCTGCTTGCGCAGCCGCGCGTCCAGCTTCTCCGCTGCCAGATCGAGTGCCGCGTACGGGTCGCTGGCTGCCGCTTCCGCCCTGATCACCGGTCCGCGGGAGCGGAGCGTGATCTCCACTCGGTCACAGCGGTCGGCCTGTCGGGGGTTGGGCTCCTTGGACACCTCGACGTCGAGGCTGATCACCTTGCCGTCGAGCTTCTGGATCTTCTCCAGCTTCAGCTTCTCGGCCACGTGCTTGCGGAACCGCTCGGGCACCTCGGTCTTGCGGCCCTTGACGACGATGTCCACGCAGAACTCCGTTCCCGGAACGCCCCGCCTCGCTGCGGAGCGTCTCCCTTTTGCACCAGGCTCCGGTGAGTCCCGGAACCTCGGACTCGGTGACGTCCACCTCCTCCCCCGCGGGCAAGGTCTCCATTCCACCGGCGCGGGTGATGGTGAAAATCCCATAGCACGGCATTCAGAGATGAGAGGTGTGGCCTGCGCCTTTCTCTCTCACAACCGAACATATCTCGCCCGGACGGATGGCGTCACCCTCTACTGCGGCGTACCTCCGTTCAGGTGAATTGGCGCTCTTATTACCTGCAACGATGCAAGTTCACAGTCAGTTCCGGTTGATTTCGAAGGCATCCGGCGTGGCCGCGACCACAGCCGCACAGAGCACGTCACGGGCAGCTCCGCCACCCGCTGTTCCCCGTCGGCCAAGCACCCGCCCCGCCTCCTCCTGCGTCACCCGGGGCATCCGTTCCTCTCTGCTTTCCCGAGTTCCCGCCCAGTACACCGACGCATTCGGCCCCTGGCACTCCCCCGCCCCAGCATCCGACCGGCACTCACCCAGATCCCCCACATCAACCGTGCGACCAATCCCCCAGCCCGCCTGTCCACCGGGATCCAAACCCCACGGCCGCACCTCGCCCGCCGTCATCCCCGCCTCCGACATCGCCCCCGTCGTCCCGTCCGCCAACTCCGCCCGCACCGCGCGCGCCGCCTCCGCCAAGGACGCCCCGGTGGTCATCAGGTCGTCGACGAGCACCACCGACCCGCCGGCCAGCAGCCGCCCACCGCCCGGAAGCACGGCCAGCGCGCCCGCGAGGTTCTCCAGCCGCTGCCGGGAGTTCAGCGCCGCCTGGTCGGCCACATCCCGGCGTTGCCGCAGCACGGCCGCCACCCGCGCGGAGGCCCCGCCTCTCCGCAACTCACGGGCCGCCGCGAGTGCGATCCGCCGCGCCGGATCATGCCCTCGCGCCCGAACCGCCCTGCGCGCGGAGGGCACCGGGACGAGCACCACCGGCTCGTCCGCCCACGCCGCTCCCGCCCGCACCGCTCCCGCCAACGCCACCCCGAGCGGCGCGGCAAGTGCCAACGCGCCCCGCTCCTTGTGGGCCAGCAGCACCGCGCGCACCTCGTCGCCGTACCGTGCCGCCGCGTGCACGACCGGCAGGCCCGGCGGTTCCGGCACCGGTCGCGCCCGGCGCGGTACGGCCCCGCTCAGGGCCGCACGGCACTCCGGGCAGAGCACCGTGCGAGGCCTTCCGCATCCCCCGCACTCGGCCGGCAGCACCAGGTCGGTGAGGTCCTGCCACCACCCCCGCATGCCCACCACTGTGCCAACGCCGACGCGCCCCGACCACCCCTGTGGACAACTGCCTGTGGATAACAGCTCACCGACCGTTGCCCGGCTCACCCCGGATAGACCGGCGCCGTCCCGTCCGCGTCCACCTTCTGCCACTGCGCCCCTGACGGCAGCCGCACGATCCCGTCCTCCGAGTACGCCACCAGCGGCAACTGGTCGTCCTCGGACGCGGCGATCTCCTTCACGCCGGTCAGCGCCGCCGGCGGCGGCCCCTCCGGGGTGGAGCCGTCGACCTGGACGTACCGCATCTGCTGCACGCCCTCCTGCTCGCGTCCGACCACCACGAGCCGGCTGTCACCGGCCCAGGAGATGGTCGTGACCTCCTCCAGCTCCGAGGCCGCGGAGCGCAGTTCCTGAACCGAGACGAGCGGCCCACCGCCGGACTTCTCGCCGCGCTCGATCCGGCCGATGAGCAGCGACTGCCGGCCGTCCTTCTCCACCACGAGCGCGATCCGCACCCCGTCGGCGGCCACCCGAACGTCCTTGATACGTCCGTCCAGGCCCGGGGTCTCCACCGTGAGCGGCTCCCCCGCGCCCTGCTCCAGCAACAACAGCCGGGAGTCACGGGGATTGCGGTCGGCCACCCACAGATCGCCCTCCGTGTCCCAACTGGGCGCGGTCAGACGGTCGCGTGGAGTCGCGCCGCCGCTGGTCAGCACGGGGTTCCCGAGCGACCCGCCCGACGCCATCGACTCGACGTACAGCGACTTGCCGTCGATGGAGACACCCGCCGCCTTGCGCTCGTCACGCGACACCGCCACCGACTGGAGGTCCTTGTCGCCCTCCCCCAGCACCCCCGGGACGGGATCGGGCTTCCCGCCACTGCCGTCGGCCGCGGTCCGCACCAGCCGGTGCTTGCCGTCGACGAAGTACAGGTACGCGGGATCCTGCACCGAACCGCGCACGGCGACGCGGTCGGCCTGGTCCTCGGCGAGCGAGCAGAGCTGCTTGCCGCGCGCCTCCAGGGCGACCTCGTCCACCGCAGGCGTGAGCTTCTGCAGGGTGAACAGGATCTGCGCCGCCATGGAGTCGCACACGGTCGAACCGATCCGGGCGGCCTTGTCGTTCAGCGGCACGGTCAGCTTGTTCTGGTCGTCCGGGGTCAGTGCGGTGACGCCTTTCCGCAGCTCCGTCCCGGTCGGGAAGCTGGACCTGACGACCGGTCCCAGCCAGGTCGTGGGCCCCCTGAGCAGGGACCGCACCATCTGCGTCATGGCGTCCACGCGCTCACGCACGTACACCGGGTCGGCTACCGCCACGGTCTGCGCGCCCGTCGTGGGGGTGGTGTTCGAGGCGAAGTAGTACTTGTCGACGGACATGTAGTTGCGCTGGAAGTCCGACTTGCCCATCACGACGCCCTGCGGGAGCCCGTCGATGCGCCACTGGTCCGTCTTCGGATCCCGGACGAGGTGCACCGACTGGTGATAGCTCCCGCCGGCGGGAGCGTACGCCCCCTGAGAGTCCACCGCGGCGACCTTGCTGCCGGTCAGCGTGAACAGGAGGTCGTCGGAGTCCTGCCGTCCGCCCGAGGGCTCGACGACGAGGCCCGGCCCTTCGGCGAGCACCGTGGTGACCCGCTCCGGCTGCCAGGTCTTCGCGGCCTCGGCGGTCAGATACTTACGGGCCGTCTCATAGTGCGGATCGTCGCTGGTCAGCGCCTCCAGGAAGCCCTGCACGATCGTCGGGGGCTTCGCATCCTCCTGGGGCGGCATGGCGAACACCCGCACCTGTGTGTCCTGGCGGGGCGTCGACTCGACACCCCGCAGATCCCCGCTGTCGGGCATCGAGGCGCACCCGGCCAACAGAACGACACCGCAGGCGGAGTACGCCATCACGCGCCCCCCTCGGCGCCGGGCGCCCCCCTCGCGCTCAACGCCCACGAAACCTCTCCCCTTGCTCGTACGGATCCGTGGACGCCCTGCCCGACGAAGCCGCTGCCGACCCCGCCGACGCATCCCCGGCAGAACCCGGCGAGTCGTCCTCCGGCCCGTTCGCGGCAGTGCCCTGCGGCCCGCCCCCGTTCCCGGTGGACGGCTCGTCCTGCCGTCGCCCGCTCGACGCCGGCCGGGGCACCACGCGCGCGCCGTTGCCGGGCAACGCCGTCGGGTCCGCCGTGGGTGCCGAGGACGTCTGGCGCGGCGCGATCGGGTTCCGTGACGGCCCCCGGCCGTCCGTCGGCTGGGCGGGCACGGTCGCCGTCTTCTCGCCGCCCCCGCGCGGCAGCCCGGCGTCGTCGAGGCCGCGATTGCGGCGCGAGTCCTTGGGCTCCAGCGGTATCGGGGAGCCCCGCAGCGGCTCGTCCGCGGTGCGGGGCAGCGTCAGCCGGAACTGAGAGCCGCCGCCCGGCTCGCCCCAGGCCTGCAGCCAGCCGCCATGCAGCCGGGCGTCCTCCAGGGCGATGGACAGCCCCAGGCCCGTACCGCCCGTGGTGCGAGCACGTGCCGGGTCTGCCCGCCAGAAGCGACTGAAGACACGGGTCGCCTCACCGGGCTTGAGTCCCACGCCGTAGTCGCGCACCGCGACCGCGACCGCCCCGCCCGCCGCGGCGAGCTTGACCACGACGTCCTTGCCCTCACCGTGTTCCACGGCGTTGACCACGAGGTTGCGCAACACTCGCTCGACCCGCCGGGCGTCGACCTCCGCGACCACGGGCTGCTGGTCGCCGACCACCCTGATCGTCGTCTCCTTGCGCTCGGCGAGCGGCTCGGCCCCGCTGACGACCCGCCGCACGACCTCCCTCAGATCGATCGGCTCGGCCTCCAGCGCCGCCGCTCCCGCGTCGAAGCGACTGATCTCCAACAGGTCCGCGAGCAGCGACTCGAACCGGTCCAGCTGGTCGGCGAGCAGTTCCGCCGACCTCGCCGTCACGGGGTCGAAGTCCTCACGCGCCTCATGGATGACGTCGGCCGCCATCCGGACGGTCGTCAGCGGAGTGCGCAGCTCGTGCGACACGTCCGACACGAACCGCCGCTGCATCCGCGACAGGTCCTCCAACTGCTGGATCTTCAGCTGAAGGTTCTGCGCCATCTTGTTGAAGGCCTCGCCGAGCCGCGCGATGTCGTCCTCGCCGGTGACCTTCATCCGCTCCTGCAGGCGTCCGGCGGACAACCGCTCCGCGATCCCGGCCGCCATCCGCACCGGCGTGACGACCTGCCGCACCACCAGCCACGCGATGGCCCCCAGCAGGACGACCACGAAGAGACCGGCCGTCGCCAGGGTCCCCTTGACCAGGCTCAGCGACTTCTCCTCCTGGGTGAGCGGGAAGAGGTAGTACAGCTGGTACGGATCGCCGTTCGGATCGTTGACCTGTTTGCCGATCACCAGGGCCGGCTGAGAGTCCTTGGTGGAGCTGTAGACGATGCGCGTGTAGCTCTGGGCCGCCACCGTGTTGTCGTCGACCCGCTCACGCAGGCCCTCGGGCACGCTGGCCGACGGATCGACGTCACCGGAGGCGCGGGGCCCGCGCCCGCCGCCGCTGTCGTCGCCCGCGGGAAGCGTCACCACGTCGAAGGCGCTCTGGCCGCCGCTGGAGAGCGACTCGACCAGGTCACTCATCCACTGGATGACGTTCTGCTCGGCACGGTCGTCCACCGGGGCGCCGTCGTCCCCGGTCCCGGCCGCCGCCTCGTCGGCTTTCTGCTTGGCCACCGCGAAACCCCCGGTGGCCTGGCTCTGCGACGCCTTCACCTTGGCGTCGAGCAGTCCGTTGCGTACCTGTCCGATGACGACGAAGCCCAGCAGCAGAACCACACCCAGCGACATCAGCAGGGTGGTGACCACGACCTTGAGCTGGATGTTGCGCCGCCACAGCCGCATGACGGGCAGCAACGGCCGGCGTATCCAGCGCATGAACAGCCGCAGGACCGGGCTGCCCTGGACGCCGCCCTGCAGCAGCCCGCTCTCCAGAAGGCGTCCCCAACGGGAGCCTCCCGTGCTCCGGCCGACAGGCCGCCCCGCGCGAGCCCCGGTCCGTCCGGGCGACGAAGCGGCACTGTCTCCTGACATGTCAGCTGGGTCCTGCCTTGTATCCCACACCCCGGACGGTCACCACGATCTCCGGCCGCTCAGGGTCCTTCTCGACCTTGGAGCGCAGCCGCTGCACATGCACGTTCACCAGCCGGGTGTCCGCAGCATGCCGGTAGCCCCAGACCTGCTCCAGCAGCACCTCACGCGTGAAGACCTGCCAGGGCTTGCGGGCGAGGGCGACCAGCAGATCGAACTCCAGGGGCGTCAGCGCGATCGACTGCCCCTCCCGTTTCACGGAGTGACCTGCCACATCGATGACCAGATCGCCGATGGCGAGCTGCTCGGGCGCCGGCTCCTCGGACCTCCGCAGCCGCGCCCGGATCCGGGCCACCAGCTCCTTCGGCTTGAACGGCTTCACGATGTAGTCGTCGGCCCCCGACTCCAGCCCCACGACGACGTCGACGGTGTCGCTCTTGGCCGTGAGCATCACGATCGGCACCCCGGACTCCGCCCTGATCAGGCGGCACACCTCGATACCGTCCCGGCCCGGCAGCATCAGATCGAGCAGCACGAGGTCGGGTTTGGCCTCACGGAAAGCGGCCAGCGCCTTGTCGCCGTCAGCTACGAAAGACGGCTCAAAACCTTCACCACGCAGCACAATGCCGAGCATCTCGGCCAGTGCGGTGTCGTCGTCGACGACAAGGACTCGTCCCTTCATAACGACATCATCCCATTAGCTAATCGTTACCTGGCGTGACCTGGCACACAGCTGGGCAAGTGCCTCAGCTGTCACGGGCGAAACGGCGCCCTCTTCGGTGACGATCGCCGTCACCAGTTCGGACGGCGTCACATCGAACGCCGGGTTGTACGCCTGGGTCCCCAGGGGTGCCACCGGAATTCCGCCTCCCGCTTCCGCTCCCGCCACCGGCACCTGGGGTGCTGTGAGCTCGGTCACTTCATGACCGGGGCGTTGTTCGACCTCGATGGACGCCCCGTCCGGCGTGTCCGGATCCACCGTCGTCAACGGCGCCACCACGATGAACGGAACATGGTGGTACCGCGCGAGCACCGCGAGCGGATAGCTCCCCACCTTGTTCGCCACCGAGCCGTCGGCCGCGATGCGGTCCGCGCCGATGAGCACCGCGTCCACCTCTCCGGCCGCGAAAAGCGAGCCCGCCGCATTGTCGGTCAGCAGTGTGTACGCCATACCGCTGCGAGCCGCCTCGTACGCCGTCAGGCGAGCACCTTGCAGCAACGGACGCGTTTCGTCCACCCACAGACGCCGGAGACGCCCAGCCCGATGGGCCTCCAGGGCCACCGCGAACGCCGTCCCCTCGCCGCCCGACACCAGTGCCCCGGTGTTGCAGTGGGTCAGGATCCGGTGCCCCCCGCCCGGCAGCAGCTCGTCCAGCAGCGCCAGACCGTGCTCGGCCATCCGGGCGCTGGCCTGGGCGTCTTCCTGGTGCAGCCTGCGCGCGGCGGCCAGCGCGGCCCCCGCGGCCTGCCCGGCGTCACCGCCCCTGCCGAGCTCGGCCCGGTACGCGGAATGCGCCCTGCGCACTCCCCGGGCCAGGTTCACCGCGGTGGGACGCGCCCCCGCCAGCGCCGCCGCGGCGTCGTCCACGTCGAACCCACGCACGGCGGCGAGCGCGACACCGTACGCCCCCGCGATACCGAGCAACGGTGCCCCCCGCACGGCGAGCGAACGGATCGCCTCCACCAGCGCGGGCGCATCCGTACAAACGAGTTCCACCTCCTCGGCCGGCAGCCTCGTCTGGTCCAGAAGCACCAGCACGGGGCCTTCGGGTGGCTCTTCCCAGCGGATCGCCGGTATGTCGGTCGGCCTGCTGTCCTCGCTGGTTTGCGCGTACTGATCAGCCATGTGATCAGTCTGCCCGTTATCCGGCGGACAATTGAAGGTGTGCAGCCCATACCGCGGCTGGTCACTGGGTGACCACCCCATGGCACGATGGCTGGCACTGCCGCCGCGCCCGCGGACGGGCACCGTGAAGGAGCGACGATGAACGACACTCCGGGCTGGGCCTCGCCCGGATCCGCCCCGTCCGACGGGCAGCAGCCCGGTGCGTCCGGTCCCGCCGAGCCCGCCGACCGCCCCGGCACCACGAACCCCGCGGAACAACCTGGATCGGAGCACCCGGGACCAGACCCGCAAGGCCCCGGCTCGCAGTGGTCCAAGGAGCAGCCGCCGGCCGGCCAGTGGTCCGCGCCCACCGGCCCCACCGCCCCGGGCCAGGCCCCGCCACCCCCGCCGCCCCCACCGCCGGGCCCGGGCGGCTGGGGCGCCCCGCCCCAGGCCGGCCCCGGAGGCTACGGCGTCCCCGGCGGCTACGGCCCGCCCGGACACGGTGGCTGGGGAGGCGGCTACGGCCCGCCCGGCGGCTACCCCGGGCACGGCGGCTGGGGCGGGCCCCCACCGGCGGCCAAGCCCGGCGTCATCCCCCTGCGCCCGCTCGGCGTCGGCGAGATCCTCGACGGCGCCGTCTCCACCATGCGCGCCCACTGGCGCACCGTCCTCGGCATCTCCCTGACCGTCGCCGTGGTCACGGAGATCATCGTCATCCTGCTTCAGGGCCTGGTCCTGAACGACACCGCCGGCAGTGAAGCCCTCAACGACCCGAGCGCCACGCTCGACGAACTGACCCGCGCCATGGGTGACGCCATGCTCGGCTCCTCCGTCGTCTTCGTGATCTCGCTGATCGGCACGGTCGCCGCGACCGCCCTGCTCACGACCGTCACCAGCCGTGCGGTGCTCGGCAAGTCGGTCACCACCGGCGAGGCCTGGCGTGACGCCCGCCCGCAGGTGCTGAAGCTTCTCGGCCTGATCTTCCTGCTGCTGCTCATCGTCGTCGGTGTCGTTGTGGCCGGCGCGGTCCCCGGCATCCTCCTGGCCGTCTCGGGCGAGACCGCCGGAGGCGTCGCGCTCGCCGTCCTCGGCGCCATGGGCACCTCCGTCGTCGCCCTCTGGCTGGGGATCCGCTTCTCGCTGGCCTCCCCCGCGCTGATGCTGGAGAAGCAGAGCATCACCAAGTCGATGAGCCGGTCGGCGAAGCTGGTCCGCGGCTCCTGGTGGCGGATCTTCGGCATCCAACTGCTCGCGTCGGTCATCGCGGGTATCGTCTCGGCGATCGTGGTCCTCCCCTTCACCTTCCTCGCCGCCGCATTCAGCGGGGACGGCATCGGCAGCCTGCTCAACGGCTCCGGCGGCCTCGGCTGGAGCTTCCTCATCATCAGCGGCGTCGGCTCGGTGATCGGCTCCATGATCACCTTCCCGATCACCGCGGGCGTCACCGTGCTCCTTTACGTCGACCAGCGCATCCGCCGCGAGGCTCTCGATCTCGAACTGGCCCGCGCCGCCGGCGTCCAGGGCTACGGCCCCACCCCCGGGAGCTGATGCGGTGAATCCGACGGGGGGAGTTCTCACAGCCGTATCGACGCCGCCGCACGCCGCCGACTCGGCCGTACGTCTCGTGCTGCGCGCGGGCGACACAGTCGTCAGGGCGGCCCTGCGCACCGCCGACACCGCGTCCGTCCTGTCGCTGTCTCGCTCCGACGACGCGCCGCCGCTGACGATCCCCCGCGACCCCGCGCGGGAGGCCGCCCGACGCGAGCTGTCCAAGCGGATGTACCACGAGAACGACCCCGGCCTGTTCCAACGTGCCCTGAACGCGTTCTGGGACTGGGTCGACAAACTGTTCAACGCAGCCTCGGCCGCCACCCCCGGAGGCCCGCTCGGCCTGGTCGTCGTCATCGTGGCCGTACTCGCGGTCCTGGCCGCCCTGTGGTGGCGTCTGGGCACCCCACGCCGCGAACCGGCCTCCTCATCCGTCCTGTTCGACGACCGCCCCCGCAGCGCCGCCGAACACCGCGCGGCCGCGGAGGCACATGCCGCCCAGGGCCACTGGAACCAGGCCGTCCAGGAACACATGCGGGCCATCGTCAGATCCCTGGAGGAACGCGCCCTCCTCGACCTCCGCCCCGGCCGCACCGCCGACGAGGCTGCCGTGGAGGCGGGCCGCACCCTGCCCTCCCAGGCGACCCGACTGCGCACCGCCGCCCGGGACTTCGACGATGTGACATACGGCGGCCGAAGGGCGAGCGAGCAGTCGTACCACCGCATCGCCGAACTCGACCGAGACCTCGAGCGCACCAAGCCCCAGCTCGCGAGCAGCAGCAGCAGCAGCAGCCACAGTGCGGACCACGACACCCGCCAGGGAGCCGCCGAATGACCACCGAGGTCACGCTCCCGTCCACCTCGGCGTCGCCCACCACCCGTCAGGTGTGGACCCGCGCGCGAGGCGTCATCCTCGCCCTCGTTCTCCTCCTGGTGGGGGCCATCGCCATCGCGGCGATCCGCTCCG
Organism: Streptomyces sp. NPDC006332; assembly: GCF_040612855.1. Taxonomy (NCBI): domain Bacteria; kingdom Bacillati; phylum Actinomycetota; class Actinomycetes; order Kitasatosporales; family Streptomycetaceae; genus Streptomyces; species Streptomyces sp. NPDC006332. The sequence goes on along the minus strand of NZ_JBEXRA010000017.1, from coordinate 3,559 downwards.
ACAGCCACCAAGGCAGCCTGGACCCGCGCTCCGCCACCCCATACGGCAGCCGCGCCGTCGCCGAACTCCTCGCCGACCGGGGCGTCTCCACGCGCGTCGTCACCACCCTGGCCGAGGCACGCTCCGCGACCGGCCCGGACACCACCCTCCTGGTGGCCGTCCCCGACCTGCTGACCGAACGTCAGCAAAGTCAGCTGCACGCCGCCACGGACGGTGCAGGAGGCCGCACCGTCCTCGTCGCCCCGGGCAGCGCGTCCATCGAAGGGCTCGTCCCCGGCATCGTCGCCAGCCCCGCCACCAGCCTCGACTCCACACTCTCCCCCGCCTGCGACCTGCCCGCCGCCCAGCGCGCCGGCGCGGCCGACACGGGCGGGATCCGCTACACCGTCACCCGCCCCGGCGCGGACGAGTGCTACCCCAGCGAGCGCCTGGCCACCCTGGTACGTGTCCCGGACACGTCCGGCGACGGCGACACGATCGCGCTCGGCGCACCCGACATCCTCTACAACGACACCCTCGACGAGCAGGGCAACGCCTCGCTCGCCCTCCAACTCCTCGGCTCCCGCGCCCATCTGGTCTGGTACCTCCCCTCGCTCTCCGACTCGGCCGCCGACACGGACGACGAAAAGGGTTTCTTCGATCTGCTCCCGTCGGGCTGGCTCTGGGGCACGCTGCAACTGTTCATCGCCGCGGCACTCGCCGCCCTCTGGCGAGCACGCCGACTCGGCCCCCTCGTGCCCGAAAAACTCCCCGTGGCGATCCGCGCCTCCGAAACCGTCGAAGGCCGCGCCCGCCTCTACCGCAAGGCGAACGCCCGCGACCGCGCGGCCGCCGCTCTTCGCTCCACCACTCGCACCCGCCTCGCTCCCCTCGTAGGCGTCCCCGTGACCCAGGCGCACTCGCCCGAGGCCCTGCTCCCCGCCCTGTCCGCCCACCTCCACAGCCCTGGAGACGGACAGGCCATGCAGTCCCTCCTCTTCGGCCCGTCGCCGAACGACGACACAGCCCTCATCTGCCTCGCCGACCAACTCGACGCCCTCGAAAGAGAGGTACGCCGTCCATGATGGACCCGACCACTGACAACGCCGGGTACGCCGGGGACGCGGGCGCCGCCCGCGCCTCCCTGGAAGCCCTGCGCGCCGAGATCGCCAAAGCCGTGGTCGGCCAGGACCCCGCCGTGACCGGCCTCGTCGTCGCGCTCCTCTGCCGCGGACACGTTCTCCTCGAAGGAGTCCCCGGGGTCGCCAAGACCTTGCTCGTCCGCACCCTCGCATCCGCACTCGAACTCGATACCAAGCGCGTCCAGTTCACCCCCGACCTGATGCCGAGCGACGTGACCGGTTCCCTCGTCTACGACACCCGCTCAGCGGAGTTCTCCTTCCAGCCCGGCCCTGTCTTCACCAACCTCCTGCTGGCCGACGAAATCAACCGCACCCCGCCCAAAACCCAGTCGTCCCTCCTGGAAGCCATGGAGGAACGCCAGGTCACCGTCGACGGCACCCCACGCCCACTCCCCGAGCCGTTCCTGGTCGCCGCGACCCAGAACCCCGTCGAGTACGAAGGCACGTACCCCCTCCCCGAAGCACAGCTGGATCGTTTCCTCCTCAAGCTGACGATTCCGCTCCCCTCCCGCCAGGACGAGATCGACGTCCTCACCCGGCACGCCGAGGGCTTCAACCCGCGCGACCTGCACGCCGCCGGCGTACGCCCGGTCGCGGGCCCCGCCGACCTGGAAGCTGCCCGTGCCGCCGTCGCCAAGACGACGGTCTCTCCCGAGATCACCGCCTATGTGGTGGACATCTGCCGTGCCACCCGTGAGTCGCCGTCCCTCACTCTCGGTGTCTCCCCGCGAGGCGCGACGGCCCTGCTCACCACAGCCCGCGCCTGGGCCTGGCTGACGGGCCGCGACTACGTCACTCCCGACGACGTCAAGGCACTCGCACTCCCCACACTCCGCCACCGCGTGCAGCTTCGCCCGGAGGCCGAGATGGAAGGCGTGACGGCGGACTCCGTCATCAACGCGATCCTCGCTCACGTCCCCGTTCCCCGCTGATGGCGCTCACCGGGCGCACTGCCCTCCTCGCGGCCCTGGGTTCCCTCCCGGTAGGCGTCTGGGAACCCGGCTGGACAGGTCTTCTCGCCGTCAACGCCCCCTTGGCTGTCGCCTGTGCCTGCGACTTCGCGCTTGCAGCACCCGTACGACGCCTAGGCCTGACCCGGTCCGGCGACACCTCCGTACGCCTCGGCGACCCCGCAGACGTCACCCTCACGATCACCAACCCGTCCCGCAGGACGCTCCGCGCCCACCTGCGCGACGCCTGGCCCCCCAGCAGCTGGCAGCCCGGCACGGAAATCGGGGCGTCCCGTCACCGTCTGACGGTGCCCGCGGGCGAACGCCGCCGCGTGACCACCCGGCTGCGACCGACCCGCCGCGGCGACCGCCAGACGGACCGCGTCACGATCCGATCCTTCGGCCCCCTCGGCCTGTTCTCCCGCCAGGGCACCCACAAGGTTCCCTGGACGGTGCGTGTCCTGCCTCCCTTCACCAGCCGTAAGCACCTGCCCTCCAAGCTGGCCCGTCTGCGTGAACTGGACGGCCGCACCAGCGTCCTCACCCGCGGCGAGGGGACGGAATTCGACAGCCTCCGCGAGTACGTCCCCGGCGACGACACCCGCTCCATCGACTGGCGCGCAACGGCCCGGCAGACCACAGTCGCGGTACGCACCTGGCGCCCTGAACGTGACCGTCACATCCTTCTGGTCCTAGACACCGGCCGCACCTCCGCCGGCCGGGTGGGCGATGCTCCACGACTCGACGCCTCCATGGACGCGGCCCTGCTTCTGGCAGCCCTGGCCTCCCGCGCCGGCGACCGCGTCGACCTTCTCGCATACGACCGCCGGGTACGCGCCCTCGTCCAGGGCCGCTCGGCCGGTGATGTTCTGCCATCCCTGGTCAACTCGATGGCCACCCTCGAACCCGAACTCGTGGAAACGGACGCCCGAGGTCTCGCGGCCACCGCTCTCAGGTTCGCCCCGCGCCGTTCGTTGATCGTCCTGCTCACGACCCTCGACACAGCCCCCGTCGAGGAGGGCCTACTGCCCGTCCTTTCCCAACTCACCCAGCGACACACGGTTCTGCTCGCATCGGTCGCGGACCCTCATATCGCCCGCATGGCCACAGCACGCGGCAACACCGACGCCGTCTACGAGGCCGCAGCCGCCGCCCAGGCCCAGACTGAGCGCCACCGCACCGCGGAACAGCTGCGTCGGCACGGCGTCACGGTCGTCGACGCGACACCCGACGAGCTGGCTCCCGCATTGGCAGACGCATATCTGGCACTCAAGGCAGCAGGCCGTCTCTGATCCGAGATCCCCTCGGACCAAAGGGACGGTGGCCTGCCCCTTTCTTTCCCCTAAACGCAGAAAACCCCCGTGCCCATGGCACGGGGGTTTTCCCAATAATTGTTCGGCGGCGTCCTACTCTCCCACAGGGTCCCCCCTGCAGTACCATCGGCGCTGTAAGGCTTAGCTTCCGGGTTCGAAATGTAACCGGGCGTTT
>NZ_JBEXRA010000016.1:104401-170024 GCF_040612855.1 Streptomyces sp. NPDC006332 | reverse complement strand
GTCGAGGGCGTCACCGTCACCTCCCTGACCGTGACCGGCTTCACCGGGACCGGGGTGTTCGCCATGGGGACGGACAGGCCGGCCGTGCGGTGCTGTCGCCAGGTGGTGCTGGCGCCGTTGGAATTGAATAAAAGCCGCACATGAAATGCCGCACTGGTGATGTGGATCACATGGCGATGCCATTTTATTTCCTCTCCTCGCTTCTCTACTCTCCGGTAAGTTGTAAGTGCATTCGGGGGACGAGGGTGGTGTGCACTGTGGCGTTAAAAGCTGACCGGTTGTCGCTTCTGTCTGTTTCCCCTTCGCTACGTGGAACGCGGTCGAGGTACGGGGAGCTTCATGGCAGACGAAAAGGTACTTGCGGCGCAGAAATGGGCGAACGCTACCTACGGTGGCGTCCCGGGCTATGTGAAGTGTCCGGAGACCGGCACTACCGGCTGGGCCACCATGTACAGCCTCATCATGGGCCTGCAGTACGAACTGGGTATCAGTCCCGTCGTCGCCAATTTCGGTGACGGGACTCTCTCCAAGGTCGCCGCCCTCGGTCAAATCGGCGTCGGGTGGCAGAAAAACAAGAACATCGTCAAAATCATTCGGCACGGGTTGTTCTGCAAGGGCTACTGGGGCGGCGACATGAGTGTCACCTCCTTCGACCCCGTCGCGGCGTCCTCGGTGGACCAGATGAAGAGCGACATGGGAATATCCAAGGACGGCGGTGTCGTCCAGCCCAAGATGCTCAAGGCGATTTTGAACATGGACGCCTATGTGGTCGTGGCCGGCGGCACGGACAAGGTTCGCACCATTCAGCAGTGGCTGAACCAGCGGTATTGGCAGAAGAGCACATTCTCCATAGGCCCCGCGGACGGAATCTTCTCCCGTGACGTCCAGCAGGCCCTGATGAAGGCCGTACAGATCGAAGTCGGCATTCCCGAGAGCCAGGCCACCGGAAACTTCGGTTCGGGCACCCAGGCGGGCCTGAGGGCGAACCCGCAGGGTCCGGGGTCCTCCGGGGTCCTCATGCAGTTGTTCTCCGCCGCCTGCGTCTTCAACGAGCCGGTCGCGACCTCCCTCGAGGACGACCAGCGAACGCACTTCACCTCCTCCTGGGACGCCGACATCGACGGCTGGGTGCGTGGCTTCCAGAAGTTCTCCGCGCTCACCGACAGCAAAGGCAACGTCAGCGGCGTGGGCGACTACGCGACGTGGGCCCAGCTGCTGGTGTCCATGGGTGACCCGGACCGGAAGGTCGCCGCGTCGGACACCGCCTACAGCATCACTCCGTCGCGCGCGGCGAGGATGTACGCCGACGGCTATCGGTACGTCGGCCGCTACATCAACGAGGCGTCCTCGGGCGGCGGCTCCAAGATGCTGGAGGAGGGCGAACTCGCCGACATCTTCGCCGCGAACCTGCGCGTCTTCCCGATCTTCCAGGACAACGCCCGCGACTACGATGACTTCACCTGGTCCAACGGCTACGAGCACGGACGATGGGCCCACGACCAGGCCGTGCACTTCGGCTTCAACCGCGGGACCATCATCTACTTCGCCGTCGACTACGACGCCACCGTTGCCGACATGCCCAAGGTCGTCGAGTACTTCCAGGGAGTGGCCTCGGGCCTGGCGAGCAGGGGCAAGCGCTACATGTACGGCGTCTACGGCTCGCGCAACGTGTGCGCCCAGGTCACCAAGGAGACCTACGCCGCCTTCTCGTTCGTGTCCGGGATGTCCTGGGGATTCTCGGGGAACCTCGGTTTCCCGCTGCCGGGGAACTGGTCCTTCAACCAGATCAAGGAATTCAAGGTCACCAACGGATCCGACACCTTCTGGCTCGATGCCGACGCCCATCGGAAGGGATCGGACGAAGGGCAGAACAGCGTCAATCAACCGACCACTCCCGCGGACGGGTTCGTCACCTACATCTCCGGGCTGTACGACCTGGCCGTGGCGTACGGCCGCGGCAACCCCAACCAGCTGGTGATGGAGTACCTCCGCCACAAGTTGTACGGCGACTGGCAGTGGCGGATCCTGATCGGCGACCCCGACTGGGACTTCATCAGCTACGCCGAGGACCGCGGCGCCTCCATCACGCACGACCTCATGGACCCCTTCTCCGGCGTCTCACTCGGCACCGAGCATCTGATGGCCACGGCCAACGCGCATTTCGTCAAGGCCCAGCCGTCCGACGCCGGGGCCGTGAACGTGGGCGACGTCGGCGGGTGGGGAGGCGACCTGTTCACGTTCTACGGAGAGTGGCGGCGTGACAGCGACAGTTACTCCTCCGGTTACACGTACTGCAAGGAGAAGCTCGGAAAGATCGGGGTGAATTCCACCTTCTCCTACTCGGACCTGGTCGAGGATGCCGACGGCTATCTGCTCGCCCAGAAGGTCCGGGGCGGTGCGACCATCGTGCAAGCGGTGCGGGACCACTACACCGGTGCCGGCGGCGCCAAGCGGTTCCAGAACTACTACGCGGCCCGGTTCGGTAAAACCGTGGCACAGACGACCGCGCTGGCCCACGAGATGCTGGTGACCGAAGAGGAGCCGATCGCGGCCGGTCGCACGGCGCTGTTCAAGAAGTACGCCGGTGCGCTTTCCATCGGTCCCGGCGCTCTGCCGGCGAACAAGTTGAACGAGTTCTGCCAGGGCTTCGCCGAGGTGCTGGCCGGTCACGTCCAGGTCGAATAGCAGCTGGACCCCGACTCGGTCCGCTCGGTGAAAGGAGAGGCATCATGACGGTCGTCGTGTTGGCCACCACGGTCTTGGCCATCGGTGTTCTGATCGCCAAGGTCATCATGTTCTCGTGGACCAAGCGGGTGCTGCTGGCGGACGAGGCCCATGGGGCCCTGTCCGAAGCGGCGCTGCTCCTCGCGAGCGTTGCCTGGTTGATCAACATGTACGGCGTGATCTCGGTGTTCGGGGATCGTGGCCAGGCCGTCTCCTTTCTCCCCGCCCGTCAGGTCCGCCACACGGACCATGGCGTCATCAACCTTGTTCCCGCCTGGATCGCGCCCACCGTGGTGACACTGCTGGTCGCCGCGGTCCTCTGTCTCCTCCTCGCTGTGGGGCTGGCCGTACGGAGCGGGAAGATCCCATTCATCAGCCGGAAAGGATCCATGCGTTGAGAAACGCGTCCACAGGCCACCCCAGCCGTCGTCATGTCCTGAGTCTTGGGGCGGGCCTGGCCCTCGGGACCGCTCTCGTGACCACGTCCGCCGTACCCGCCTTCGCCGCTCCGCAGGAGCGGACATGGCGTGGGTCCCGCTCCGCGAACGGCTGGCCCCTCGTCGACCAGGCCGCCGAGCAGCGCCTGGAGGGTGCCCCCAACGTCCACGTCTCGCTGGTGGAGGGGGACGTGGCCACCGTACTGCTGTATGTGGCCCGCCGGTTCTCGTACGAGATCGACATGCTGCGCCCCGGCGATGTCCAGGGGCACAGCACCGACCGAGACGTCGTCACGGGCTTCGAGTCGAACCACCTGTCCGGCACCGCGATGGCGATCCGTCCGCTCTTCTACCCTCTTGGCGCGGACAAAGCCACCGGGATGACCGAGCAGGAGCGCACTGTTGTGCGGGACATTCTCGCCGACTGCGAGGGCGTCGTCGCCTGGGGAGGTGACCTCGACCCGGTGAAGGAGTCCCACTTCCAGATCGACGTCCGTCCGGGTGACGCCCGTCTGACCCGTCTGGCCCGTCGGATCCAGGGCTGGGACGCCACGCCCGGCCAGGGGGCCGGCAGTATCGACGCCTTCGCCCCGGCACGCATCCGCCGTGCCAAGAAGGCTGCGGCAGCCCGCTAGCGACAGAAGGACCGCCCCCGAGCAAGCTCCAGGGGCGGTCCTGTGCCGGTCGCGGAGTGCCGCGGACGCCCGCGAGAAAAGACGGCACGAGCCGACGGGGTCGGCGGTCCGCGTCCTGCGCCGGACTCGCCCTCACCGCGGCGATCCGGCACAACGGCAGGACCGGCCGGCCGATCTAGACCAGGACCACCGCGGGAAGCGACCCGCCCTCGATCGCCGTACGGGGCAGGTCGAGCGAGAACACCCGCTCCGCCACGGTGAGGATCCGCCGCTCCGGCTCCCAGTCGCCCGGATCGGCCGTCCCGTCCGGCAGCAGCATGCCCGCCTCCCGCATGGCCGGAACCAGGAACGAAGGATCGGCGCCGCCGATCTGCTCCGCCTCCACACCGGGTTCGAAGTCGGAGGCGATCTCCCCGTCGCGGGCGTGCACGAACCAGTACGGCGGGGTGCCGCTGTCCAACACCATGACCGCGTCCGTACCCCGGGAGACCCGCCGCAGGGTACGCCGGTCGGTGCCCTCGGCGCTCGCGGACTCCACGGCGAACGCCCAGCCGTTGCCGGTGCCGAGCCGGGCGACGGGTCCCTCGTCCCGAGCGAGCCGCAGGGCCTCGTCCGCGGACACCGACGGCAGGATCCGCTCGGGGTCCAAGCCCATCCGCCGTACCAGTTCCGGCACGCTCACCCCTCTGGCGAACGTGACGCAGTACGCGTCAAAGGCTTCCCGGATCCACGCGACGCCGTCCACGGAGTTCCCTGACCGTCGCCGTCACCCGCGCCTCGCTGTCACGTCTGGTTCAGCTCGAACCAGACCACCTTCCCGGTGCTCAACCGAGTCGCGCCCCACCGCCGAGCCAGCCGGTTCACGAGATACAGTCCACGCCCGCCCTCGTCGGTGGCCCGAGCCTGCCGCAGCCGCGGCAACTGGGGTACGTCGTCGCCCACTTCGCAGCGCAGGACATCCGTACGCAGCAGCCGTAGCGTGATCGGCCGGGTGGCGTACCGCACCGCGTTCGTCACGACCTCGCTGACCAGCAGCTCCACCGAGTCGCTGAGCTCCTCCATGCCCCAACGGGACAGCGCGCGGCGGGCCAGTCGGCGGGCCCGGCCGGGAGCCATCTCCTCCGGCTCCAGGAACCAGTACGCCACATCGCTGGGCGCGATCCCGTCGAAGCGGGCGGCGAGCAGCGCGATGTCGTCGTCCCGGTCGCCCGGGCCGAGCATGTCGAGCACCTCGTCGCACAGGGCTTCGAGCGGCGGCGGATGGTCGGGCCCGGTCAGCTGCGCGGTCGCGGCGAGCTTCTCGCGCAGCTGCTCTATGCCGGTCCACACGTCCCGCAGGCGCGACTCGACCAGCCCGTCGGTGTACAGCAGCAGGGTCGCTCCGGCGGGCGCGTCCAGCTCCACGGCCTCGAAGTCGACGCCGCCGACACCGATCGGCGCACCCGGCGGCACCCGCAGCACCTCGGCCCGGCCGCCCAGGTGCAGCAGGACCGGCGGGGGATGGCCGGCGTTGGCGATGGTGATCCGATGCGAGACCGGGTCGTAGACGGCGTAGAGGCAGGTCGCCATGCGGTCGGTGCCCAGGCGCTGCGCCTGCTCGTCCAGATGGTGCAGGACCTCCTGCGGGGGCAGGTCGAGTCCGGCCAGCGTCTGGGCCGTCGTCCGCAGCTGGCCCATGATCGCCGCGCTGGTCATGGAGTGGCCCATGACGTCACCGACGACCAGCGCGACCCGGCTGCCGGGCAGCGGGATCGCGTCGTACCAGTCGCCGCCCACCCGCGCGGTCTCGGCGGCCGGCAGATAGCGGGACGCCAGCCGCACACCGGTCGGGCGCGGCAGGGTCTCCGGCAGCATGGTGCGCTGCAACTCGTCGGCGATGTACGCCTCACGGCCGTACAGCACCGCCTTGTCGATGCCCAGCGCGCTGTGCGTGGCGAGCTGGGCGGCGACCAGCAGATCGTCCGGCTCGAAGGCGATCCGGTCCGGGCGGCGCAGGAACAGCGCGGCACCGATCACCCGGCGACGGCCGCGCAGCGGGGCCAGGATCGCGCGCCTGCCGGTCGGTACGGCGAACTCGCCGCCCTCACCCAGCAGCTCGGGCAGCGCGGCGCGCGCGGCGGGCGGGTCCGTGAAGACGGGACGCACCCCGCGCAGCACCTCGGCCAGCGCACTGCCGGGCCGCACCTCGCACAGCTCGGTGCCGATGGTGCCCAGCTCGGACGGGTCCGGCACCGGCACCGGCAGTATCCCGTCCTCCAGGTCCCGCTCCTGCGGGATCCGGTCGGTGCGGCGCAACCGCAGCACCAGCGGACCGACGGGCCGTTCGTCGCCGACCGGCAGCGGGTCGCGCAGATAGACGAGGATGGCGTCCGAGAACGTCGGCACGGTCGCCCGGCACAGCCCCATCACGATCTCGTCGAGGTCGAGGCCCCGGGCGATCCGCCGGGTCGCGGCGCCCACGAAGCGCAGCCGGTCCCCGTCCCGCCGCATCGGCGTGGGCGCACCCGGCGGCAGACTCTGCCCGGTCCGGCGCTCCGTGCCGTCCACGGTGTCGGAGGCCTCGGCGCCCGGCTGGAGCGGGATGCTCTCCTGGACGGGCCGAGGGCGGTGGGTGTCGGGCTCTGCCGCGGCCGGCTGGGAGTGCTCGGGGCCGGTGCCGGCGGGGTTGTTGTCCATGCCGCTCGATGTCGTCGTACCGGACGCGGACGTCGTACCGGGGGCGGCCGGCGGTGTGTCACCGGCGCGCGCCTGTACCGGTAAGACTCCGGCGCCGGGCGTGCACGACGGCGTGTCCGCGCCGTGGGGGTGGGACGCCGCCGCGGAGGCACGCAGAAGCGCCCCACGGCCGTCCGCGGGGTCGACGCCCGCCTGGGGGCGTTCGAAGGTCGGCTGCTCCGTCACGCGTGTCGAATCCGTCCGTCCGGGGCTGCGCGCCGCGCGCGCAGATGGTCCCGCCGAAAACCCGATACCCGGAATACATGTCCCTGGAACGGATTTCCCGCGTGGTCAGAGGCTGTTCCTGTGTCACCGGCGGCCCGACTTCGTCCCGTACCGGTGTTGTCCTCGTACCCCTCGCTCACGTCCTGCCGCCCCTCGGTGACGATCGGTCAAGCCCAGCGCGTGCTCCGGTGTTTGCCACTGCGCGCCCTTGCGGAGGACGATCCTACGTTTCTTGCCCGGGGGCGCATCAAGGGTCTCATGAGGACAGATGCGCGGGCGTACGATCCCAGTCCGGGGGCAATGACGGGACGGACCAGGACGGATCGGGCCTCCAGTGCTGCCAGCCGTCCGAGAAGGGCGGCCCCCAGGAGCGGATCACCTCCACCGCCGACCGCCCCGCCTCCCCGACCTTCCGGGCGAGCCGGTCGTCCATCAGCCCGTCCCGCTGGGCCTGTGCGAACTCGTCCTCGTCGCGCCAGTGCCAACTGCGGTCCGGGTGCACGGAGATGTCGAGGAAGTGGTCCTCGGAGTCGACCCCGCCGGACCAACGCGCCAGCGGCTCCTCCAGGTTCACGTACCAGTTCTTGAACTGCCAGCCCGGTTCCCAGAACAGCCACACCGACCACGGCTCGCCCGGCCGGGCCAGCTTCAGCACGCCGGTCCCGAACCACCGGTCGCGGATCACGGTCCGCGGTTTGGTGTAGCGGGTCTCCAGCGGCTCGACGTGCACGGCCGTACCGTCGGCGAGCACCGGCTTCACACACTCGGTCCCCGGCGCCAGCCACACCGCGAGCAGCTCGCTGTCGTCCCGTACGACGGTCACGGGACGCGCGATGTGGAAGCGCGTGCCGCCGTTCTCCCGGTAACGCCACAGGATCTGACTCCCGGGTGCCCAGAACACCGCCGACCCGCCCGCTGCCATGTCGGCTCTCACCGCTCCACCGTCTGCCATGCACAGATATTAGGTGCCATAGGCATCCGATGCTGCGGTGCGCGTCACGGTTCACACACGCGGCGTGAATGGTTCGCCGGCGGTTACGGGTGTGTCATCCGCAGGACATCCAGCGCTTCGTCGAGCTGCTCCTCGGTGAGGTCACCGCGCTCCACGTACCCGCTCTCGACGACGACCTGACGGATGGTCTTCTGCTCGGCCAGCGCCTTCTTGGCGACCTTGGCGGCCTCCTCGTACCCGATGTACTTGTTGAGCGGCGTCACGATGGACAGCGAGGACTCGGCATACTCACGGGCCTGCTCCCGGTGGGCCACGATCCCGTCGATGGTCCGGTCGGCGAGCAGCCGCGAGACGTTGGAGAGCAGCCGGATCGACTCCAGCACGTTCTTGGCGATGACCGGCAGCATCACGTTGAGCTCGAAGTTGCCGGCCGCTCCGGCGGTCGCGACGGTGGCGTCGTTGCCGATCACCTGGGCGGCGACCATGAGCACGGCCTCCGGGATCACCGGGTTGACCTTGCCCGGCATGATCGACGAGCCCGGCTGCAGGTCCGGGAGGGAGATCTCGGCGAGCCCGGTGCGGGGGCCGGAGGACATCCAGCGCAGATCGTTCGCGATCTTGGTCAGTCCGACCGCGATGGTCCGCAGCTGCCCGCTGGTCTCCACGATCCCGTCCCGCGCGCCCTGCGCCTCGAAGTGGTCGCGGGCCTCGGTGAGCGGCAGCCCGGTGGTGCGGGCGGCCTCCTCGATGACGGCGGCGGAGAACCCGGGGGGCGTGTTGATGCCGGTACCGACGGCGGTGCCGCCGAGGGGCAGTTCGGCGAGCCGGGGGAGGGAGGCGGTGAGGCGTTCCACGCCGTAGCGGATCTGCGCCGCGTACCCGCCGAACTCCTGGCCCAGCGTCACGGGGGTGGCGTCCATGAGGTGGGTGCGCCCCGACTTCACGACGGCGGCGAATTCCTCGGACTTGCGCTCCAGGGCCGCCGCCAGGTGCTCCAGGGCGGGGATCAGGTCCTGGGTGACGGCGGCGGTGGCCGCGATGTGGATGGACGAGGGGAAGACGTCGTTGGACGACTGCGAGGCGTTGACGTGGTCGTTGGGGTGGACGTCCCGGCCCAGACGCTCGGTGGCGAGGGTGGCGAGGACCTCGTTGGTGTTCATGTTGGACGAGGTCCCCGACCCGGTCTGGAACACGTCGACGGGGAACTGCTCGTCCCACCGCCCCTCGGCGACCTCACCCGCCGCTTCCTGGATCGCCTCGGCGATGTCCTTGTCGAGCACACCGAGACGCGCGTTCACCTTGGCCGCGGCGCCCTTGATCCGGGCGAGTGCCTCGATGTGGGCGCGTTCGATGTGCTGCCCGGAGATCGGGAAGTTCTCCACGGCGCGCTGCGTCTGGGCCCGCCACTTGGCGTCGGCCGGTACGCGTACCTCGCCCATGGAGTCGTGCTCGATGCGGTAGTCACTCATGCCTTGTACAGCGAACGGGGCGCCCGGGATGTTCCGGACGCTCGGCCGCCCGTGGGCCCTTTGCCGGGTGACCCAGCCCTCACGGCGGCCGTGCAGCAGACGAAGGGGTGCGTGCGTCGAGGTCACGGCCACCAAGAGCGACGCCACCACGATGCGCTACGGCGAGGACCCGACCCTTCCGGTCGACTTCGCGGGCTGGAGCCTGGACGGGGCCGACGTGCCTCGACGAGACGCGGACGAAGCTCGGCATCAGTTTCGTCGTCTGCGTCGGCTGACCAGACCTTGATCTGACACGGCGCCCGCCCCTGCGCCAATCAGGGGCGGCCGTCCGTCACAGGCTCACACCAGACCCGGCCCCCGCACAGGTGGGCGCTGGTGCGCAGCGGTCTGGGTACGGTCAGTCACATTCCGAGACGGACATGACTCGGTCGATGATCGGGACACCGTCTGACCACATGATCGCGGTCACCTTTGAACAGTTGATCGATATGTCACTGTTTGACTCGTACTTGACCGGCCCTGCGTATTGCGAAAAGGTGCCTTCGTCCACCTTGCATGTCGCGCCGACCTTGTTCGGGCAGAGCTTCAGTTTCATCTTTTTCGCCACGCCGAGGTTGTTGTCGAACACCGCGCAAGCCCCGTCCATGCTGCTCGAGAGCTTCATGTAGGTGAACAGGGTGCCGAATCGGCGTGCGTCCGGGAGACGCTCGGCCCTCTCGAGCTGGTATCCGGACCCGCACAGTGATGCCGTGGCACGGACGGCGGCAGGGTTCGCGGTTGCGACGGCGCGCGTCCCGGGGTCGCGGGCGCCGTTCTCGGACAACGCGACGCTGGTCCCAGAAACGAGCACGTCGCTGCCCGTTGAGGCGCGGGTGTCGGCCAGCGCCTGTGGAGTGACCGCGAGAATGGAGACGAGAGCGGTGGAGGTGGCAAGAATGCCTGGCAGTCTGCGCATGGAAATCAGGTGTTCCCTTCTTCGCGGATGAGCCGCTTTGGTGGTAGCCGCAGTCTTTTTGCGGCAGTTCGGAAGGAATGGTCGATGGACCCGGCGGCGGGTCCGGGGCCGGGCCTGCGCACCTCGGATTCGGCGGGCGAGGGTGGACCCGGGCCGGGGTGAGTCGGCCGGATGCGACCGGCTTCTTTCACCGGAGCCGTACGTCCTGGGCCAGGGCGGGCGAGGATCTCGCCCCGACGGGGCCTGGTAGCAACAGGACTACTGGTAGCGGGCGGCGAGACGACGCCTGGCAGGCGCGAAGGCGTCGATGGCCCCGGCACCCTCACCAGGTGTGTCGTTCTGTCCTCGGATGCGGGCGGCCAGACGCTTCAAGCGGGGATCTCCGGGCTTGACGTCAATGTGGAAATGGGACTGTTTCACCGGCTTCAGGTCCCCGCCCCACGCGACCAAGCCTTCGCAGTCGGCGAGGATGTCTGCGACGACGATCCGTTCGGTCTCGCTCATGCCGGTGTTCTCGACGTCTGCGCCGAGCGGATAGTGCATGGGTCGGATCACCATGGCAGTGCCCGAGAGACAGTTCGACTCGAACGAGGCAGCCACCGTCCTATCGGTGGTGTGACCGCGGAGGTCTCCGGCCCTGAGCATGCCGATCTCGTACGCGAACCGGCGGGCCACGTGCACCAGTACGGTCGCCACGTCGCCCTTCGCCAAGGAGACCTCGACGTCCGTGCCCTCCACCTGATACGTCGTGGCGTGATCAAGGACGGGCCAGCCGTTCGCGGACTGTGGACGTTTCCACGTCCGCGCACTGGAAGCAGGGGCGGCCTGCGCAGACCCGGCAGTCGCCAGGGCGACTGCCGCCCCTGCTCCCATGCCGAGGCCGAGAGCCCGTCTACGCGTCAAGCTCGTGGTCACGAGAAGCCTTTCTGTCCTTGTAGCGGTTGATGAGAAGCAGGGCGAAGCAGACGACGGAGCAGGCCAGCCCTGCGTACAGCAGAGGCAGGACCCAGAACCACCCCTCTTCGGTGTCGTGGCCGCTGGTCCAGTGGCAGGTGATGGAGGGGGGAAAGCTGTCCACGCTCACCGATGTCAGGCTGTAGTCCCGCCCGGCGTCCATGTACACGCCGTCGCCCGTCTTGTCCCCACACACGTCAAGCGGGTTCGTGAAGGCGAGGCCGTAGAGGGTCCCAGCACCGTAGGCAGCGATCGCTGCCGCGATACCGATCACGGCCCAGCGGGCCGGCTGCGAGGGCTTCCTCCTGGTCACCCACAACGCGTACGGGAATGCCCCAACGGCAAAGAGGAGGAGGGTGATGGCGGGCGGGCCGAAGAACGTGAACAGGGACACCATGCGCCCTGACGCTACTTCGAGCCGAGGAATCGTTGCTGGTTCGCCTGGTACTCAGCCCGTCGAACCCTTTCCGTGGAGGCGTGCTGCACAAGGTTGTCACCGAACGCGTTGCACCACTCGTCGAGCTGACCGCTGGGCAGAAGGTGCGGCATCAGAGCGTCCGTGCCCCCGAACTTCTTGATCAGCAGGACGCGGCCACCCACCAGAATCGCCCCGTCGGTGCTGAGGGGAGTGTCCGTCAGGATTTTCTTCGCCTGGGCGGCTGCTTCGCTGATGGTGCCGCCGAACCGCTGTTTCACGTAGTCCCTGAACCGGGTCAGACCGGCGTTGCCCTGGTAGTGGTCGCGCACGGCCTGAACGATGGTCTTGCCGCCGCGCACGGCCTGGGCGATGAGGTAGCCGTCGACGTCTTCGACGAGGTCGGTGAATCCGAACGTGGATGCGACGCCGATCTTGCCCATCTTGTCGCGGATGTAGGTGGCACCGGAGGCGTAGGAATCGTGGTCGCGCCGCCATTCGCCGTACAGGGTCATCAGGTCGCCGCCCCAGCCGGCGACGTCGCCGAGGCTGATGTCTCCCTTGGGGTTCGGCTTGACGTACTGGCCGTTCGCCGTGGCCATCATGTGCTCTGGGCCAAGGTACTGGCCCGTGAACGGGTCCTTGAACTCGTCCCAGATGCTCATGTTGTGATCGTTCGCGTACGCGACGAACCCGGCGTCCACCTTCCCGATGAGGCCCCGGAAGGTCGCGTCGTCGTACTTGTCGCTACGGATGTACTCCATGACGAGCTGGTTCGGGTCGCCCTTGCCGTAGGCCTTCGCGAGGTCATACAGCGACTGGATGTAGTTGATGAAGTCACCTGCGGGCGACGCCGGCTTGTTGATGCTGTGCTGGCCGGGGTCGGAACCGACGCGGTGGGCGTCACGGTCAAGCCAGAACGTGTCCGTTCCGTCGGTGACCTTGTATTCCTTCACCTGGTTGAACGACCAGTTCGACGGCAGGGGATAGCCCAGGTTGCCGGAGAAACCCCAGGACATGCCGGACACGAACGAGTGGCGTGCGTAGGTCTCCTTGGTGACCTCGGCGCATACGTTCCGAGACCCGTACACGCCGTGCAGGTACCGCTTCCCTTTGCTTCCGAGGCCCGACACGACGCCCCGGAAGTACTCCAGGATGTGTGACATGTCGGCGTCGGTGGCATCGAAGTCGACGGCGAAGTAGATGACCGTGCCACGGTTGAACCCGAAGTGCACGGCCTGGTCGTGTGCCTTCCGAGCGTGCGTGTATCCGTTGCCCCAGTAATACTCGGAAAGGGTCCTTCCGTTGTCCTGGAAGATCGGGAACACGCTCAGGCCGCCGGCGAAAATGTTGGCGAGTTCGCCTTCTTCAAGCATCTTCGACCCCCCGCCTGCGGAGGCCTCGTTGATGTACCTGCCGACGTACCGGTAGCCGTCGCCGTACATCTTCTTCGCCCGGGACGGCGTGATGGTGTAGGCGGTGTCGGAAGCGGTGACCGGTCGGTCCGGGTCACCCATCGAAACCAGAAGCTGGGCCCACGTCGCGTAGTCGCCCTTGCCAGTGACAGGCAGCTCGGAGAACCGCTGGAAGATGGTGACAAACGTTGTCAGATTGCTGTCGAACGTCTTTTTCAACACCGTCTTCGTCTGGACGGTGTCGCCTGCCGCGTTGATGGTGACGATCGGCTGGTTGAAGACGCACGCGGCGGAGAACAGTTGAACGAAGATCCCGGAAGAGCCCTGGGAGACGACGGCCTTGGACTTGAGGCCGGCCTGCGTTCCGGAGCCGAAGTTGCCGGTGGCGTCCGCTTCGGCGATTCCGATCTCCAGTTGGATGGCCTTCATCAGGTTCTGCTGGACGTTACGCGAGTAGTGCCCGTCGGCGGGGCCTATGTCGACGGTCTTCTTCGTCCAGTAGTTTCCGTTCAACCACTGTTGGATGGAGCGGACCTCGTCCGATCCACCGGCGGTGAGCACGTAGGCATCCATGTTGAGGAGAGCCTTGAACACCTTCGGGTGGAGCGTGCCGTTCTGGGTGAGGCCCATGTCGTCCTGCATGTGCTTGACGGCCAGAACGATGTCCGGGTCGAAGTAACCGGTGTCGGAGTAGCCACCGTTGTAGCCCTTGCAGAACAGGCCGTGTCGGATGATCTTGACAATGTTCGCGTTCTTCGCCCAGCCGCTGCCGATCTCGCCGAGCGCAGCGAGCTTGGAGACAGTGCCGTCGCCGAAGTTCGCTACTACGGGGCTGACACCGAGTTCCTTCTGTAATCCCATCGTGAGGGCGTACATGGTGGACCAGCCAGTCTTCCCGTCCTCGGGACATTTCGCGTAGCCCGGCACGTTGCCGTATGTGGCGTTGACCCATTTCTGGGCAGCAAGGACCTTCTCATCGGCCATGCGACGGACTCTCCTCAAACGGTCGAAGCGCTCAAAAAAGAAAAGGAGGGAAGGGGGCCGCGCACTTCATCCCCGGCAGTCCGCTGGGTGCTGAGCGTAAGGAGTCGCACGCAGAGCAGGGCGGGCACGCAAGGTTGGATCGGCGTGCGCGGCAGCCCGGCAGCAATGCATGACGATGTATCCCCCTGTGGTGACGGCTGCCCCGGTCGTTGGGCGGCCGCCTGGGCCAGCAGCTTGGTCGGGCTGCCTTATGCGGGCATCAAGATAGGCATAGGCCACAGCCGAGGATCAAGAGAAGTGGGTCGGGCAGCGGGAGGAATGGCCTGAATGATTCATGACAAGCGGGGGTTATGGCTGATCACCGCTGCATACACGCAGCCCCGACTCGCCCACTCCGAAAAGGAGTTGCAGAAGGCTGTGATCAGTGCATCTCTCGTATACGGGTGGGATGTTGAGGGTTGAGCGGGTGCTGCTGGTGGCTGTACCACCGCACGAACCTCACGATGAGGCAGCTCGCTCCGCTGTTCGGTGTCTCGCCGGCGCGGCGGATCATCAAGGACCGCGTGCCGCGCCGCTGGGGCCCGGCCCGCATCGCCCACCGGCTGCGCCTGGTGCCTTCCATCGAGCACCTGGTGCCGGTCCGCTATGGCCTGGTCCGCTTAGCCAGCCCCGACCGCGCCACCGGCCGTGTCGTACGCCGCTACCAAAGGCCAGCGAACCCGTTCCTACGGCCCGCAGACCACCGGCAAGGGCGAACGGTTCAACCGGACACTGCCGAACGAGTGGGCCGACGCCCGCCCCTGCCGCTCGGAGCGGGGAAGGACGCCAGGCCCTCCCCGCCTGACTGCACACCTACAACCACCATCACCACCGCGGACGCGCCGCGATGAAAGGCCAACCACCCGTCGGCCGTGTCCTCATCCTCTCGGGGCGCTACATCTGGACGGCGGCTCAGGCCAGGCCAGGGCCCCGCACCGGGATGCTGGTGAACGTCGGCTGCGGCGCCGGGTCCTGGAAGAAGTCGTTCGACTTGTTCAGTTGACGGCACCACCCGTAGCATCCGCGCATGATCTCTAACCCGAGGGTGCTGGGCAACGTCCGCTTGTCCGTCATGAAGGACGACACGACCAGCCCGGAGAAGCAGCGTGCGGCCGTCGAGCACTGGGCGAACGGACCCTCTATAGAAGGACGCATCGTCGGGTGGGCCGAGGACGTAGACGTGTCCGGCGCTATGCACCCCTTCAAGAGGCCGGGCCTCGGTCCCTGGTTCAACGAGCGGGCCGACGAGTGGGACGTGTTGGCCGTCTGGAAGCTCGACCGCCTCAGCAGGAAGGCGGGTCACTTCGCCGAGGTCTTCGAGTGGTGCCAGAAGCACGGCAAGGTGATCGTGTCCGTGACCGAGGGCATCGACATGTCCACCCCCATGGGGAAGATGTTCGCGCAGATCATCGCCGCCTTTGCCGAAGGCGAGTTGGACACCATCCGTGCGCGTGCCCTGTCCGGCTCGATGGCCCGGAAGGCGAAGGGCGTTTGGATCGGCGGTGTCCTCCCGTTCGGATACCGATTTGAGCGCCAAGAGGACGGGGGTAAGAAGCTCATTCAGGATGACGAATACGCGAACCTTCTTCGTGACATTGTGGAGAAGCTGAAGAGTGATTGGTCCTCGTACAAGATTGCCGTTGATCTGAACAAGCGTGGCGTTCCTACGTGGCGGGATTACCTGCGCATTGATCGCGGCGACGAACCGAAGGGTGTCGCTTGGACTGCCAACGCCATTCGAGCGATCGTGACTAACCCCACGGTCGGCGGCATCTACACGTACAAGGGCGAGCCTGTCATGGACGACGACGGTGAGCCGGTACGGATCACGGATGACCCGCTCATGGAATACGGGGAGTGGGCTTCCCTGGTCGCCGACATGACCGCCAATCGACCCGTGGCCCGTGCTACTCCTTCGCGCTCGATGCTGGGCGGCGTTGCTATTTGCGACGTATGCGGTTCGAAGATGTCTTCATCCAAGAAAACCAAGGAGAACGGCCGAGTCTTTCACTACTACGCCTGCAACAACATCAACACGGGGACTTGCCCGAGTCCCGCTCGAATCCGGAGAGAAGACCTTGACGCGGCCGTAGGTCAGTTCGTGAATGTCACCCTCGGCCCTCTGCCGGTAATGGAAAGGGTGAATAATTCGATCAGTCAAGCCAAGACTGAGCTTGCCGAGGCGGAAGCGACCCTTGACCGGCTGGAGAGTGATTATCTGGCTGGACGAATCAAGACCGATGTTCAGGTTGAGCGTTACTGGAAGCAGCATGAATTCCAGTCCGCCAAGGTGGAGAGGCTGCGTAGCGAGATCAAAGAGGCGGAGAACGCGCCGTCCTGGAAGGAGACGGGTCGCACGTACGCCGAGGAATGGAAGAACAAGGATGACGAACAGCGTCGTGTCTTCATTCAGCGGCACGCCATAACTGTGACGGTCGGCATGACTGAGGACGGAAATCGGCGGGCGCGCATCAAGATTCCCGAAGTTTCGGAGATTGCGAAGGAGACGGGCCTTCACGTCCCCGAAGGGTACCTCTGGACCGAGCCGGAATCCGAGTGGATTATCCCCGCTCGCCGTCCTTACGTGGGAGGCTGACGACGGTAGAGGCTGGCCCCCGTCGCGTGTAAACGCGTCGGGGGCCAGCCCATGTCTGCACTCGGAGAGAGCGTTTACACGCTCTCACTGCCCCCGTTTAAACACCTTCCGTTGAAACCGCCAGTCGTTTGATGTTATGTCGCAACCACCTTTGATTCCGCCACCCTCCCTGACGTACAACCGGATCACAGCCCAGCACTCAAGTCGGGGCCTTCCTTATGCCCCACCTGAAATGGAGCTACGTGAATGACGTTTCTCGAACGGTATGCGGACGCTATCGAGATCAGCAGAGTGAAGCTACGGAAGCGCGGGGTTGCCCTCGCGGCTGAGACGGCACTACCGACCGGGCAAGCCGCCCTGTGGTACGCCGACGCGGTTCAGTGCGTCCCGCGCAGCGGTCAGGCCGTGGCCAGGCAGATAGCCCGCCTGTGCGGCGACGAATCCGAGGTCACCATTCCATGGCGTTCGCTCGCTGATGCCGTCGGCGTGCGTGACCGGGCCGGGAACCTGCGCCGCTACACCGAACGCGGGGCAAAAGCCCTAAGCGATGCCGGATGGCTGGAAGTTGAAACGGTCGGAAGCAAACGCGGAGCGAAGACGACGTTCCGACTCCTTCCCGGTGAGCGTTTCTCGGAATGCCTGGGGTGGATCGATGATGCGGAGTGGTTCGCCGAGGCAGCCTGAACGGCCCTCGGCTACTTATGGCCTTAGTAAGGCCCCTTCCGGGGCCGTTAGCTGCTGCGCTCCGCTACGCAGCTATGCCCTGGCCGATCAAGGCCAGGAGAAGTTGTGGCCTTAGAGAGGCAGCGCCCCGCGAAGGGCGCTGCTCTATAGAAGCTCTCTGCCGCTCGCTTCTCGCCCTAGCCGAGTAACGAAGGCCAGGAAAGACAACCTCACTACGGGCACCCCGCCGAGGGTGCCCTAACTCTTTCTATCTAGAAGCGCCCCTGTAGGGGCGCTCTCTTGGAGTAGCTATGCCTATGTCTATGTGCAGCCGCTGTAAGCGGCTCTATCCGCTCGGCTCCCGCTGTGAGCCGTGTGCCCGGTCCGGAGCGAAGCGACGGGAGCAGAATAGAAAGCACACGCGCCCTTCGGCCTGGGCGCGTGGATACAACACTCAATATCGGAAAGCTAGAGCCGCGATCCTCGCGGATAATCCAGTCTGCTCTATCTGCTATTCCCGGCCGGCTGAGACGGCCGACCACATAGTTCCGCTCAGCCGAGGCGGAACGAATGACATAGAGAACCTTCGCCCGGCCTGCGGGCCGTGCAACTTCAGTCGAGGCAACAGAACGCTCTAGGGGCAAGTCTGACTCACTCAGCCCCTGCGCCGCTCACGGGCGACTCATCCTCGGGGTCGAGCAATCCACCGAAATGACCAAAGACCCAACCATCAACCATCGTTGGGTAAGCGTCTATCAGCATCCTCGGAAGAGATTCGTTCGGCTCATCGAGGTGGAAGCACCATTGCGATACGACATTGTCACCCGAGGCTAGGTCGGACACAGCTGCCCTCAGTCGAACAGCGTGTTCCAAGATGTCACCTCGCCTCGCGCTCGATATCGTTCCAATCGAGGCACCTTCGTGTGCAATGAAGTTGCGGGCCTTCCTTGCCCCATCGAGTAGATCAAAGTCAGTGGTGCGCGACCCGAGCGACGTACTCAATAGGTCTCGCAGCGTGCCACCGAGCATCTTGTCCTGAGGCAGACCAGCGATGATCTCTTGCAAGCCCAGGACGGGGTCAGCTTGCGCAGCCTCGGCGAAATGCGCCATACGCAAAACGTACTGACACTTTGACTCGAAGGAATTAGCCAGGTGCAACGCCCTGCCAGCTGACAGGAAAAGCGCATCCAGCAGTCGAGGTTCACGCGGCTTCAAGTACCCCAGCGACCAGCCCATGCGATCCACGGTACTGGCACCGTCAAGGGGTTTTCGGCCGGGAGGGGAGGTCTGAAACTCTGAGGGCATCCTTCCCCGCACCCGCAGCCTTCCCTTCGCGTGAGCGCGCGGGGGTTAGCCGGAAGTCGTGGGACCGGAACCCGGACCGCTATCCGGCCAGGGCTTCGAAATCGCACCATGAATCGCGCGGGGTGACGCGTGGGGTTTCGCGCGCCTTAATACTCCAGCTGTAGATCGTGATCTTCATGTCTGGGATGTGGCTTGTCGCCAGTAATGGCTGGTGCGGGACCGGGCCTGATGGCGGCGCCGCCGGTCGGACCAGCCGACGAAATGCGTCAAGCCTGGCCAGATTCCGGTCAGCCAGCGATCTCCGCCTGGGGCTCGTGCTCCGAGTGCAGCAGTCCCATCACGATGAAGTCTTTCCAGCCGTCCGGGTACAGCTGAGCTTCCCGGCGGACGCCTTCCTGGCGGAAACCGCAGGCCAGGTAGCAGCGGATGGCACGGGTATTGCTGGCCAACACCTCCAGCTGGACGCGGTGCACGCCCAGCACGTCAAACGCCCAGGCCAGCACTAGCCGAGTCACCTCGCGGCCCAGCCCCTGGCCACGCAGGTCGGCGGCGAACAAGCCAACCGTGTAGGTCGCGCAGTGCTGATCGGCATCCACGCCAAGCCCGGCGCGGCCGATACAACGGCCGGCGTACTCGACCGCCCAGGTATAGGCGCCGGGGTCCGGTGACCGCTGGCTGGCGGTCAGGTGCTCCCTGGTGTGGTAGCGGCGGCCATCCCACTCCCGCCGCCACGACGAGCCGTAGCCATCCTCTTCCTCGGGGTCGATGGGATGACGCAGCCGATCGTCAACATCAGATCCCCGCGGCCCGCGCAAGATGACATGTTCCCCCTGCAGTGTGGGCAGTGGCGGCAGCGTCAGCCGGTCCAGCATGGATCCAAGGCTACTACTCCACCTATAAATCGTGATCTTGCTGGTGGGGTCGCTGGACAGACGGGTGCGGCCACCATTGATCATCGTGAGTTGTGTGGACAAACGACGAGACGGTGGCCGCAGGTCACAGCATAGATCCCGCCCGGTGGCGGGAGGCGTTCGAGGTAGCCATGGGACGGATCGCGGGCCGGTTCGCCCGGTACGAACCCCGCCTGCGGGCCGGGCGGTTGGTACTGGGTCTGCTGTCGGACCTGCCGCGCAAGAATTGCTGGACCATCGCGGAGTGGGCCGGGGAGGCCAGCCCGCACGGCATGCAGCACCTGCTGTCCCGGGCCGTGTGGGACGCCGACGCCGTCCGCGACGACGTGCGCAATTACGTTGTCGAACACCTCTACGACGAAGCTGCGGTGCTGGTCGTCGACGAGACCGGCGATGTGAAGAAGGGCACCCACACGGTAGGGGTCCAGCGCCAATACACCGGCACGGCCGGGCGAATAGAAAACTCCCAGGTCGCCGTCTACCTCGTCTACGCCGGCGCCCGAGGACACGCGGCGGTGGACCGAGAGCTGTACATCCCGCGCTCCTGGACATGCGACCCGGACCGCTGCCGGGCAGCGGGGCTCGGCGAGGACACCGTCTTCGCGACCAAGCCGGAACTGGCCCGCACGATGATCGAACGTTTCCTGGATGCCGGACACCGCGTGGGCTGGGTCACCGGGGACGAGGTCTACGGCGGCAACCCGAAACTGCGCACGGCTCTGGAGGGACGCGGTATCAGCTATGTCCTCGCGGTGGCCTGCTCGGCTGAAGTGACCACCGGTGCAGGCACCTTCCGCGCCGATGCCCTGATGAAGAAGGTGCCGAAGAGAGCCTGGCAGAAGCTCTCGGCCGGACGCGGTGTGAAGGGGCAACGGTTCTACGACTGGGCCGTCATCGATCTAACCGAGGCAGCGCCGGGCCGCCGCCAGCTCCTGATCCGCCGCAACCGCACCACCGGCGAACTCGCCTACTACCGCTGCTTCTCACCCCAGCCCATGCCGCTGACCGAGCTGGTCCGGGTCGCCGGATCCAGATGGCGTGTGGAAGAAACCTTCCAGACCGAGAAAGGGCTGGCCGGACTCGATGAGCACCAAGTCCGCCGCTACCCCTCCTGGACCCGCTGGGTCACCCTCGCCATGCTCGCCCACGCCTTCCTCGCCGTCGTCCGCGCCGACGAACACGCCCGCAACCCAGCCCCGGACGGGCTGGTCCCGCTGTCCTGCAACGAGATCCAGCGCCTGTTCCTCACGCTCGTCGTTCAGCCCCTCCACGGCATCGCCCACCGACTCAGCTGGTCCGACTGGCGGCGTCGCCACCAGCAGCGATCACGAACCAGTCATTACAAGCGACAAGCCGCATCCCAGACATGAAGATCACGATCTGCAGCTGGAGTATTAACAGGTCTTCTACTCATGCAACAGCGACTTCGACCCTTCGGGGGTCGGGGGAGGAAGCGCACGGGGCGGTGCGAAGACGACGGCCCGGCTTCACGGCATGTTTCTCCAAATGTGGCCGTGGGGTCGGGCTGTCTTCCGTTCTGTCGCCGAACGCTGCGCTCCCCTCGAACGATCTCGAAGAGACATGGGACATGAACAACACAGTCGAGCTGAAGTGCTGGGCTTGTGAGAAGCCATTCAATATTCAGTACGGCCCTGGCAGGCCGCCCCGGTATTGCGGCCCTCCCTGTAAGAACCTAGCCCGCGCCATTGCGCGCCGAGTCCGCTACGTAGAACGCATTAAGCAACAGCGCGCGACACGCGCTGAGACGTCGAACATAGAGAACAACTCCGCCAACTAGCGGATTACAGCCGCCTTCAAGCCGCCCCACCCATTTCCGGGTGTTGGGCGGTTTTTGCATTCCTGGCCCCTTCCGGCCCCGAACAGAAGGAATACCAATGACTGACTGCGGCGACATATTCAAGCGCCAGGCAATGAGCGCCCTTGAAAATCGGAAGAAGCTGGTAACCGAGCTTCGCTCCGTCGAGGGTGACTCGTCCCTGAGTGACGCTGCGAAGCGCACGCGCGTCGAGCGGCTCGACCGGGACATCATGCGTCTGGAGGCCGAGGCCCGCGACGCTGTCGAGCGCGGCGAACGGGAAGCTGAGGTTCGCTCTCTGGCGGGCGGCCTGGGCGTGCTGACGCCTGCGGCACCCCCGGCCAGTGACGAGGGCTCCTGGCGGGCTCTGATGCCGTCGCTCAGCGAGTACCGCGCCCTGGTGGCTGAAGGTGTGCCGGGCGACGGCGGTTACACCGTCTCCCAGCAGACGGCTACGAAGTACATCGACGCTCTCAAGGCCAAGTCGACGTTCCTGCGCGGCCTTCCGGCCGAGAGCATCGTTCCCTTCACCTCGGCGACTTTCTCTGTCCCGCAGCTTGTGTCCTCGGACGGCATGGATTACGTCGAGGAAGGCCAGTCTCTCCCCGAGGGAGACATGGTCTGGGGTGAGGTCAAGTTCGAGCCGAAGAAGATCGGCCGGATTCAGTGGGCTTCGACTGAGATTTTGGAAGACTCCGCTATCGATCTGCGTAACTCGATTGCGAATAACCTCCTGCGTGACGCTTCGCTGAAGTTCGATGCCGACGCCTTCGTTGGCTCCGGTGCCAACCCGGTCAAGGGGATTGTCTCCCAGGGTGTCTCTACGACTCTCGGCACCGGAAAGGTCACCGTCACCTATGACGACCTGGCCGACGCTGTAGCCCGCATCGAAGCCATGAACGGCACTCCGTCGGTCGTGTGGGCTTCCGTCGATATGGCTGCGGCTCTCCGTAAGGAGAAGGCCGCCGGGTCGGGCACCTATCAGGCTGGTTCTCCCACGGATTCCCCGGCTTCTACGGCCTGGGGTCTTCCGATTCTCGCTAGCGCGTTCCTGCCCGCTAAGACGGTTGTGGTCGCCGACGCTTCACGGATCGTGGTTGGCGTTCGTCGAAACGCCACGGTGCGCGTGAGCGAAGATGCCCGCTTCGATAAGGATCAGGTGGGCTTCAAGCTGACTATGCGTCTTGCTGGTGTCTCTCTGGCCGAGGCTTCCTCGGCTCAGATTGTCAAGGCTGCCGCTAGCTGAGATTAGCTGCGCCTCATCCCCTCGCACCCATTCCGGGTGCGGGGGGATTTCCGCGTTTCAGGGGCCATGGGCAGATAGGCAAAGACGCCTGGCCAATCGCTCGACCGCCAAAACCCGGTACGCCTCTTGAGGCTGTAACCGGCACCTGTAAGGAACCGCTTTAGCTCCGACAGGGCCTTTTGCTGATCTTCGCCGTTAGCGTGCTTGGGTGGGTGCCATCCCACAAAGCAGCAAACGGAGGAGTAAGGGGGCCAGAAAAACCGGTCAATGTTCCCGACGAAGTATCCACTTCGTTGCGACCAGTTCGTAAGACCCGCTTCCCGCAGCAGGTGCCGAAGCTCAGCTTCGGGGCTTCTATCGGGCCAGTGAGGGCGCTCCGGATATCGCTCTTCCAAATGGTCCCAACCGTCTTTTGGGCAAGCGGCCGGCTGCACCCCATCCCGAATACGGTAGACGAGAAGGGAAGCCCGCGTATCGCGCATGGGAGAGGGCCGGGGGCCCGGCATTTGGGCGACGTAGCCGACAGACTCCAAAGCTTCAGCTACGGCGCTCACCCGAGTGCGCCAGTGGTCTTCGTTTTCAGCCTTGGACCCCTCTTCTCTGATCTTCTGGTCGGGGTGCCATTCCACTTCGACGCAGAGTTCCGCACCGTCTGGCCAATGAGCCTCGGCTACGTAGAGAGCGCGACACCAGCCGTGCCCGGCAGGAATTTGTCGGCTAAAGATTGGCAGTCCCGCCTGCCCGCCTACTCGGGTCCAATGCTGGCCGATGCCGAGCTTATCCAGGTCATGTGTGACCACGGTGGGGCCGCTCTGCGGGTCTGTCGGGTTGTAAGTCGGTTGCAGCACTTGAAGCCCATTCGCAGGATAGGGAAGCCGTCAGAGCCAGTAGGACCAGTTCCCGCCCGCGCACTCGGGGCAAGGAACCTTCAGCCGTTCATTGCACGTCTCGCAGCCATCCAGGCCCCCGCAGAGGGGGCACCAAAGTTCCCGGTGCCCGAAGCACATCCCGCAAATGGTTGAGATCTCGTTCAGGAACTCCAACAGGGAAGGCTTTCCGAGGTCGAATCCTCGGCGGCCTCCGCGCCTCGGGGGCCGCTCTGGGGCGACGGTCACGCCCTGGCCCCGTGCTCGCACTGCCGAATGTTGCGGGCCGCGTCGAACCGCGCGTTCGCATCGCCGGACTTCGCGGCTTCGTCGAGCTTCGCCTTCTCGTCCGTACACCGGGCGCAATCGGGCTTCGGCTTGGCTTCGTATAGCCAGTCATCCAGCGCCCCTAGGGGAACCCGCTGCGGACTCACACGGCCACCCCCCACACGGTCACGACAGGGAGCTTGCGGCCGTCACCTACGGCGCTGTGCGGATGGTTGCTGATTTCCCGATTGGCACTCGCCACGGCTTCAGTTACGCCCTCTTCGCGGGCGTCTTCGCGGGAGTGAGAAAGCGCGGCGCACGTCATGCACCCCTCTACCCCGACCGGTTCAAGTCCAGGAATATTCCTCGCTGCGGGTCCGGAATGGGATTCAGCGTGCGGCTTAGGCTCCAGCATCGATCGCCCCTCGGCTCCATGTCTGTCACATCATGGTGCCAAGGGGGGTGCATGGTTAGGCGCTTTATGCGCGTCTTGGGTTAAAGATCATGAGCGGCAGGCCGCCGACCATTCAGACAGCTTCGCCCTGGCGTCTTCTCCAAAGAGTGCGCTGCTCTCATATCCCGAGAACTCTTCGAGGTAGCTTTGAACGTCTCGGTCGTCACGGAGAACGAGCAATCCCGCCGAAGTTTCGATCGTGGCCAATGATGCGTCATAGATGGTGAATGTGTTTAGGGGCGTTCTTGGGGTAGGCGTACCCATTGGGATGAGGCCGATTCGCACGTTCGGGAGATAAGTCAGCGAAGCAAGCCTGTCCATCTGCTCGGCCAAGGCTAGCGGAGCCACCACGGGCCATCTAACGGCCTGCTCGGTAAGAATGAATGTGAACCGCTTCGTCGTGTCGTAGAGGACGGCTTGACGTTCCAGCTTTCCCGCCACAGCCTTACTTGTGTCTGCCGTGGAGTGCGCAAGACTTGCCCGCACATATTCAGGAGTGGCAAGAAGGCCGGTGATCATAGACAACAGGAAGTAGCGAATGTGCGCCGAGGACGCTTCGAGCGCCTTCAGCTCGGCTTGCCTCGTTCCTAGACCCTTGCGCCGCAGCTCTCGAAGGTTCCGCCATTCAGTGTTCGCAAGCCGGGCGAGTGAGGAGACTTCTTCAATCAAGCCCGGCGGCGCGTCGAGGGCTCTCAAGATTTGCTCAACGTCGACCAGCGATGGCCGCACTTTCCCATTCTCAATCCGGGACACCTTGGATTGAGACATGTTGCAGCGCGCAGCAAGCCGGACCCCTGAGAGTCCGGCTTGCTTGCGTAGTTCTCTGAGCTTCGCGGCCAGTTCCTGACTGGACTGGCCAAGTTGCTCGGGTTCGAACGTCACTCCTTCACATACTCCAGAAACGGGATCGACTCTGCCTCGGCGATTCGCTGGCACTCGACATACGGCGTGGGATCACCCTCGTACAGCTCTCGACTGATCTGCGTTCCGTCTTCCTCGTAATGCATGAGGACGACAGTCGACCGATCAAAGATCCAGAAGTCTTGAACGCCTCGAAGAGGATTCTCGCGGCCGGTCACATCGAGAATGCGGATATCCTCACCGGCGAGCGCGTGGGGCGCGTAGTACCGCGAGAATTCGAAGCTCAGATACTCGGAAAGAGGTTGGGTCAGGATGTGCACCCGTCCCTTCCTCTTCCCTTCCTTCCGGAGCTTTTTCAGATCTTCCGTGTATGACGAGGTGTATGCGTGCGGGTCGATTCGCTTGCCCGCTCGGAATGCCTCGATCTCTGCGGCCTCCTGCGGTACGAGGTATTGGGGCAGGGTTTCCAGTCGCCACGCTTCCGATTCGATCCCCCGGAACATTGCCCGCCACTCGTCACCATCCAAGAGCACGGAACGCCTCCCGAAGCACACTCTCGGGAATCTCGACCAGCCCCTCACCCGTGGGCGGCTGGAAGGCTTCGGACACGTCGCCCTGCACGACGAACGTTCCCCGCTTCGTGGCGTACACGTTCGGGCAGTCGTCTTCGCCGCACTCACCGTTCCCGTTCCCGGTGAGCCGAGTCAGTTCTTCGCGCGCCATAGCGAACCCCCTGATACATGGCCCCGGTTGGGCCGTCAGCACGACGGTACGAGGGGGCACATCGGGGCGTCTATGCGATCACGCGACTATGCGCGTTGTCGCATAAACCGCTGCCAGGAAGGGCCGTGCCGCTGGCTGTCGTGGCCTGGCCTCGATGTGAGGCCCTACGCGGCTCTGTGCGGGCCGCTCGCGGTCGGGGCGGCCCCGCTTTGCACGTAGAGCCCCCGACCGATGGCCGAGGGCTCTACGTGGTGTCGCTGCCTAGGTCAGGCCAGCCCCGGACCCCGTACCGGGATCGTGGTGAACGTCGGCTGAGAAAGTTGCTGCGGGCTGAAGAAGTCGTTGCCCTTGTCGTCGACGACGATGAACGCCGGGAAGTCCTCGACCTCGATCTTCCAGACGGCCTCCATGCCGAGCTCCTCGTACTCGACGACCTCGACCTTCTTGATGCAGTCCTGCGCGAGCCGGGCCGCCGGGCCGCCGATCGAGCCCAGGTAGAAGCCGCCGTGCGCGTCGCACGCGTCGGTGACCTGCTTGCTGCGGTTGCCCTTGGCCAGCATCACCTTGGAGCCGCCCGCCGCCTGGAACTGCTCGACGTAGGAGTCCATACGGCCGGCCGTCGTCGGACCGAAGGAGCCGGACGCGTAGCCCTCGGGCGTCTTCGCCGGGCCCGCGTAGTACACCGGGTGGTCCTTCAGGTACTGCGGCATTCCCTCGCCCGCGTCCAGCCGCTCCTTGATCTTGGCGTGCGCGATGTCACGGGCCACGACCAGCGGGCCGGTCAGGGACAGTCGGGTCTTCACCGGGTACTTGGTCAGCTCGGCGAGGATGTCGTCCATCGGCTGGTTCAGGTCGATCCGCACGACGTCCGAGGCCTCGGCGCCCTCGTCGAGGGTCTCGTCCGTGGTCTCCGGCAGGAACCGCGCCGGGTCCGTCTCCAGCTGCTCCAGGAAGACGCCCTCGGCGGTGATCTTCGCGACGGCCTGGCGGTCCGCCGAGCAGGAGACGGCGATGGCG
This sequence comes from Streptomyces sp. NPDC006332, assembly GCF_040612855.1. Classification (NCBI taxonomy): domain Bacteria; kingdom Bacillati; phylum Actinomycetota; class Actinomycetes; order Kitasatosporales; family Streptomycetaceae; genus Streptomyces; species Streptomyces sp. NPDC006332. The sequence goes on along the minus strand of NZ_JBEXRA010000016.1, from coordinate 143,380 downwards.
ACGGGGCAGGACGCGCCGTGCCGGGGCAGCCGCACGACCCGCACGTCGTGGCAGAAGTACTTGCCGCCGAACTGCGCCCCGATCCCGATCTTCTGGGTCAGCTCGAAGACCTTCTCCTCCAGCTCCTTGTCCCGGAAGCCGTGGCCGAGCGGCGAGCCCTCGGCGGGGACCTCGTCCAGGTAGTGCGCGGAGGCGTACTTGGCCGTCTTCAGCGCGTACTCGGCGGACGTGCCGCCCACGACGATCGCCAGGTGGTACGGCGGACAGGCGGCCGTACCCAGCGAACGGATCTTCTCCTCCAGGAACTTCATCATGGAGGCCTCGTTCAGGACGGCCTTCGTCTCCTGGTAGAGGAAGGACTTGTTGGCGCTGCCGCCGCCCTTCGCCATGAACAGGAACTTGTAGGCGCCGCCGTCCGTCGCGTACAGCTCGATCTGCGCCGGGAGGTTGGAGCCGGTGTTCTTCTCCTCCCACATGGTGAGGGGCGCCATCTGCGAGTAGCGCAGGTTCAGGTTCAGATACGCGTCGTAGATGCCGCGGCTGAGGGCCTCCTCGTCGCCGCCTTGGGTCAGCACGTTCTGTCCGCGCTTGCCCATGACGATGGCGGTGCCGGTGTCCTGGCACATCGGCAGCACACCCGCGGCCGCGATGTTCGCGTTCTTCAGGAGGTCCAGCGCCACGAACTTGTCGTTGCCCGACGCCTCGGGGTCGTCGACGATCCGGCGCAGCTGGGCCAGGTGGGCCGGGCGCAGGTAGTGCTGGATGTCGTGGATCGCCTCCTCGGCGAGCTTGCGCAGCGCCTCCGGCTCCACCTTGAGGAACGTCCGCCCGTCGGCCTCGAAGGTGGAGACACCCTCGGAGGTCACCAGCCGGTAGGGGGTGGTGTCCTCTCCCATGGGGAGCAGATCGGTGTACGCGAACTCAGGCATGTCGCCCATTCCTCACTCGACAGATGGCCGCTGGCCTCCATTGGCAGCGCCCACCAGCGTAGAACCTGCCTCCGGCAGCGCTGTTGTGAGGTTGTCCTCAGTCGGCCCTCAGCGGGCCTTCAGCCGGCCGGTGCAAGGTTCGTCCACACCCCTGGTCGCGATCTATCGCGTTTCGGTACGCTGCTGCCGTGGACCTTCACAAGCACACCGAACCGCAGGTGCAGGAACCCGCCCGCGCGCAGGTCGCCGACCTGCGCGCCTCGGACGCCGAGCGCGACCGCGTCGCCGACATCCTGCGCGAGGCCCTCGCCGAAGGGCGCCTCACCGCCGACGAGCACGCGGAACGCGTCGAGGGGGTACTGAACGCCAAGACGGTGGGCGAGTTGGAGGTCTTCATACGGGACCTGCCGGCCGCCCACAGCCACCGGGCGGCCCCCGGCTACTCCCCGGCCCCCAACCACCCCACCGACCCGCTTCCGCACGACCCCGACGACAACGTGGTCGCGGTGTTCAGCAGCGCGGTCCGCAAGGGTCGTTGGCGCGCGGGCCGCCGGATCCACGCGTACGCGGTCTTCGGCACCGTCGAGATCGACCTGAGCGAGGCGATCTTCGAGTACCAGCAGGTCGTGATCAAGGCCATATCGGTCTTCGGCAACGTCGAGGTCCGTGTCCCGGAGAACGTGTCGCTGCGCGGCACCGGCGGCGGCGTCCTCGGCAACTTCGAGGTGGACACCGTCGACTCGGGCGACCCGCATGCCCCCGTGGTCTATGTGGACGGCTGGGCCGTGCTGGGCAACGTCGAAGGGCGGCCCAAGCGCGGCAAACTCGTCGCGGACATCCTCGACCGGGTGCAGCGCAAGGTCGACAAGGGTTTGCGCAAGCACCTGGATCGTTGACGGGTGTGAATCCGACGGGGTGACCGGTCGCGTTCCGGACGGTAGGGATCATGGTCCGGCCGGCTTGAGAGCGCGTACAGAGCGCGTACGAGTCGTCGTGATCCGGTGGTTGGGAACTCAGTGCATAGGCGCGCGTACAGCGGGTAGGGCTTGCTGCATCGTCTCTCGCTCGCGAAGCCGTCGTCAGGAGTAGACCGTGCTGCAACCGCCGCATTCGTCCCTGCAGGTAGCTGCCGTACCGGCCCAGCGGGTGCCAGTGCGGGACAGGGACCAAGACGCACCCTGGCACACCGAGGCGGTGTGCCGGCGTGACGAGGCCGGCCTGTTCTTCGCGCCATCCAAGGAACCCACCGCCGCCCGGCTCTCCCGGGAGCAGGCAGCGAAGCGCGTCTGTGGCGGCTGCCCCGTCATGGTCGAGTGTCGCGAGCACGCGCTCCTGCAACCGGAGCCCTACGGCGTCTGGGGCGGCCTGACCGCCGCCGAGCGTCGCGTCGTCCTGGCCCGGCGCCGCCGCCGCGACCTGGAACTGAAGAAGGCGGCCAGGGCGGGTGAGCGCATAGCGGCAGTCGGCTGACCCGCGCCACAGCCGGAGAGCTGAGGCATCGGGCAAAGAAGAGAGGCGCCCCGCCGCACCGGGGACGCCTCACTTCTTTGCTCGGGGACTTGCTTCGACCGGTCCGGGGAACTACTTCGCCCGGTCGAAGTCGATCGCGCTGTAGGCCCGCAACTTGCTGAGGCGGTGCTCGGAGTTGATCCTCCGCACCGTCCCCGACTTCGACCGCATCACGATCGAGTCGGTCGTCGCGGTCTCCGAGCGGTACCGCACGCCCCGCAGCAGCTCACCGTCCGTGATGCCGGTCGCCACGAAGAAGACGTTCTCCCCGGACACCAGGTCGTCGGTGGTCAGGACGCGGTCCAGGTCGTGCCCCGCCTCGATCGCCCGCTGCCGCTCCTCGTCGTCCTTCGGCCACAGCTTGCCCTGGATGGTGCCGCCCAGGCACTTCACCGCGCAGGCCGAGATGATGCCTTCCGGCGTGCCGCCGACGCCGAGCAGCAGGTCGACGCCGGTGCCCTCGCGCAGCGCCAGGATCGAGCCGGCCACGTCGCCGTCGGAGATCAGCCGGATGCGCGCGCCGGTCTCGCGGACCTCGTCGATGAGACCTTCGTGGCGCGGCCGGTCGAGGATGACGACGGTGACGTCCTCGGGCGTGGACCGCTTGGCCTTGGCGACCCGGCGGATGTTCACGGACACGGGCGCGTTGATGTCGACGAAGTCGGCGGCCTCGGGCCCGGTGACCAGCTTGTCCATGTAGAAGACGGCGGACGGGTCGAACATCGACCCGCGGTCGGCGGCGGCCAGCACCGCGATCGCGTTGGTCATGCCCTTCGCGGTCAGCGTGGTGCCGTCGATCGGGTCGACGGCGATGTCGCACTCGGGCCCCGTCCCGTCGCCGACCTGCTCTCCGTTGAAGAGCATCGGGGCCTCGTCCTTCTCGCCCTCGCCGATGACGACGACGCCGTTCATCGAGACGGTGGAGACGAGAGTCCGCATGGCCCGTACCGCGGCGCCGTCGGCGCCGTTCTTGTCGCCGCGCCCGACCCAGCGGCCCGCGGCCATCGCCGCGGCCTCGGTGACCCGGACGAGTTCCAGGGCGAGGTTGCGGTCGGGAGCCTCGGACGGAACTTCGAGTTCGGACGGCAGATGATGATGCTCGGTCATCGGAGCGCACCTTTCTGATACGACGACGGCCGGATGAGGGTGTGGACCGACTCTATCGTCAGGCAGACAAAATGAGCAGGGGGCCCCACGGATGAGCGGGCCAGGGTACCTGCGACGATAGGGACGTGGCAGGTTCGAACGGTAAGCAGAAGACGGTCCGGGACATGGTCCTCTCACTGGGCCTGATCGGGATCGCGGTCGCGGTCATCTATGTCTTCATCCCACACGACGACTCCGCTCCGGACATCAAGAAGGTCGACTACCGCGTCGAGCTGCTCACTGCTCGCCGTGCGGCGGCCTACCCGGTGGCGGCGCCCGAGGGCCTGTCCGGCAGCTGGAAGGCGACGTCGGTCCGCTTCCGCGGCGACCAGTTCGACGCCTGGCACCTGGGCTTCCAGGCCCCCGACGGGGGGTACGTGCAGATCGAGCAGTCCACTCAGAAGCCGTCCACGTTCATCGGCGAGGCCAGTCAGGGCGGTGCCGCGACGAAGACCACCCAGGTGATCGACGGCCGTACGTGGACGCGCTACACCGGCGGCCGCTACGACGCCCTGGTACTCGCGGGGAAGGGCTCGACCACGGTGGTGGCCGGCACGGGCTCGTTCGCCCAGCTGACGCAGATGGCCGGGGCGCTCAGGATGGCGTGAGCCATCAGACGTGCGAAAGGCCCCCGGCGTCGTCGCCGGGGGCCTTTCGCTGTGCGCGCACCGCTCAGACGGTGGTGATGACGTCGTCGTAGGCCAGGCGCGGGGAGCGCGGGAACCAGGCGTCCTCGCCCGGCTTGCCGATGTTGACGACCATCAGCGGGGTGTGGTCGTCGTCCAGGAACTCCTTCTGGACGCCCGCGAAGTCGAGACCGGTCATCGGGCCGGCGGCGAGACCGGCGGCACGGACACCGATGATGAAGTACGCGGCCTGCAGGGCGGCGTTCAGCGCGGCGGCACCCTCGCGGGCCGGGCGCTCGGAGAAGAAGGCGTCCTTGGCGGCCGGGAAGTGCGGGAAGAGGACCGGCAGCTCCTCGTGGAACTCGTTGTCCGCGGAGAGGATCGCCACCAGCGGGGCCGCGGCGGTCTTCGGCTGGTTGCCCTCGGCCATGTGCTTCACCAGGCGCTCACGGGCCTCGGGGGAGCGGACCAGGGTGATGCGCAGCGGCGACTGGTTGAAGGCGGTCGGGCCGTACTTGACCAGGTCGTAGATCGCCTGCACCTGCTCGTCGGTCACCGGCTCGTCGGTGAAGGTGTTCGCGGTGCGGGCCTCGCGGAACAGCAGGTCCTGGGCGGCGGGGTCAAGGACGAGAGACATGCGTGAACCTTCTCGAAGTATGCGTCGGACCCGGAAACGGACCGGGGACCGCTTACGGACACGACCGTACGCCAGTGAAATTCAACCTTCAACTAAAACCAGGGCGTGGTGACCCGCTTCACAGTCCCGGGCCGCCACCCGGTGCTACCGAGTTTCATTCGTAGCGCATCGGGCTTCAGTCCGGTGGTGAAGCGAATCTCGTGATCGCGTCGCGGTGTCGTTAGGTGGAGCCGGACGCTGCGACCATCGGGGTGACGTAGGGAACGGGTGTTCCCGGCGACATCGAGTGTCGCGTGTTCGTACGATCACCGAATGCAACTTCGGTACGCCTTCCGGTTGTACCCGGAGCCTGGTCAACGCGCCGCGTTGGCGCGGGCGTTCGGGTGTGCCCGTGTCGTGTTCAACGACGCGGTACGTGCCCGTGAGGATGCCCGTACGGCCCAGGAGCCCTACCCCAGTGCCGCTGTCCTGTCCCAGCAGCTGATCACCCGGGCCAAGAAGACCTCTGAACGCTGCTGGCTGGCCGAGGTTTCCTCGGTCGTTCTGCAGCAAGCTCTGCGGGATGTGGAGGCCGCGTACAAGAACTTTTTCGCCTCGCTGAAAGGGGAGCGCAAGGGGAAGCGGGTGGGTGCGCCACGCTTCAGGTCACGTAAGGACACCCGGCAGGCGATCCGGTTCACCGCCAACGCCCGCTGGAAGATCACCGGGGGCGGGCGGCTATCCCTGCCGAAGATCGGCGACGTGCAGGTCAAGTGGTCACGGATCCTGCCCGCCGTGCCGTCGAGTGTGACGGTGATCCTGGATGCGGCAGGCAGGTACTTCGCCAGCTTCGTCATCGACACCGATCCCGACACCGACCGGGCCCGCTGGACGGAGCCGGACCCCGAGGCCGCGATCGGCATCGACCTGGGGCTGGTCCACTTTGCGGTCCTCTCCGACGGCACGAAGATCGACTCTCCGCGGTTCCTTCGCCGGGCGGAGAAGAAGCTGAAGAAAGCCCAGCGGGAGCTGTCCCGCAAACAGAAGGGATCGAAGAACCGGGCCAAGGCCCGGTTGAAGGTCGCCCGTGCCCACGCGGCTGTGGCCGATGCGCGCAAGGAGTTCCACCACCAGCTCTCCACGAAGTTGATCCGCGAGAACCAAGCGGTCGCGGTGGAGGACCTGGCGGTATCCGGGCTCGCGCGCACCCGGCTGGCCAAGAGTGTGCACGACGTGGGCTGGTCACAGTTCGTGACCATGCTGGAGTACAAGGCGAAAAGGTACGGCCGGACGTTCGTCAAGATCGGCCGGTTCGAGCCCACGAGTCAGGTGTGCTCCACCTGCGGTCATCGGGACGGGCCCAAACCCCTGTACGTACGGGAATGGACCTGCCCCGCCTGCGACACCCTCCACGACCGCGACCACAACGCCGCAATCAACGTCAAACAGGCCGCCGGACTGGCGGCATCAGCCTGCGGAGCGCCGGTAAGACCGGGACTTGTCCCGGCGCAGCGCGAAGAAACAGGAAGCCACGGAATCCCCACCCGAACCTGTGCCGCGTAGCGGCACAGCAACAGGTGAGGACGGCCAGAATCCCCGGGCATCAGCCCGAGGAGCATGTCAATCGGCGTCCTCGGAACCCGCGTCCCGCCCCTCTTCCCCGGCGAGGGCGGCGTCCAGCCGGGCCCGCGCCCCCTCGAGCCAACGGCGGCACACCTTGGCCAGCTCCTCGCCGCGCTCCCACAGGGCGAGGGACTCCTCCAGCGTCGTACCGCCCGCCTCCAGCCGCCGTACGACGTCGATCAGCTCGTCCCGTGCCTGCTCGTACCCGAGCCCCTCGGCCACCGCCGCCGTCTCCTCCGTCTTGCTGGTCATCCGCCCACCCTACGCATCGGCCTACGCATCGACTCGAACCACGAACTCACCCTCGGACACCCGCGCCCGCAGGACCTCGTCCCCGGTCACCTCGGCCGGGTCGCGGACGACATGGCCGTCCGTCTTCTGCAGCACCGCGTACCCCCGCTTCAGGGTCGCGGCGGGGGAGAGGGCCACCACGCGCGCGTGCGTGTGTGTCAGCTCCGAGTCGGCGCGGTCGAGCAGGTGGCCCAGGGTGCGCCGGCCCCGGTCGAGGAGCGAGGCGACATGGTCGGCCCGCTCGTCGATCATCCGGTGCGGATCCTCTATCGACGGCCGCGCGAGCGCCTGCGCCAGCCCGCGTTCCTCCCGTTCCACGAACGCCTCGACGCACCGCCGCGCCCGGTCCCGCAGCATCCGCACCCGCTCGTACTCCTCACCCACGTCCGGTACGACCTTCTTGGCCGCGTCGGTCGGGGTGGAGGCGCGCAGATCGGCGACGAGGTCCAGCAGCGGGTTGTCCGGCTCGTGCCCGATCGCGGACACGACCGGCGTCCGGCATCCCGCGACCGTCCGGATGAGCTGCTCGTCGGAGAACGGCAGCAGGTCCTCCACGCTGCCGCCGCCACGGGCGACGACGATGACGTCCACCTCGTCGATCGCGTCGAGCTCCTTCACCGCCTGTACGACCTGCGGCACCGCGTGCACGCCCTGCACGGCGACGTTGCGCACCTCGAACCGGACCGCGGGCCAGCGGTGCCGGGCGTTCTCCAGGACGTCCCGCTCGGCGGCCGAGGCGCGCCCGCAGACCAGCCCGACGAGTTGGGGCAGGAAGGGCAGCGCCTTCTTCCGCTCCGGCGCGAACAGCCCCTCGGCGGCGAGCGACTTCTTCAGCTGTTCGAGCCGCGCGAGCAACTCGCCGACCCCGACCGGCCTTATCTCGGCGGCACGCAGCGACAGCTGCCCCCGCGGCGCGTACCACTCCGGCTTCGCCAGCACGACGACCCGGGCACCCTCGCTCACCACATCGGCCACGGCGTCGAACACCTGCCGATAACAGGTGACGCTCACGGAGATGTCGTACGACGGGTCACGCAACGTCAGAAACACCACTCCCGCGCCGGGCCGCCGCGACAGCTGGGTGATCTGCCCCTCCACCCACACGGCACCGAGCCGGTCGATCCACCCCCCGATGAGCCGCGACACCTCGCCGACGGGCAGGGGGGCTTCCGGGGACGTGTTCGCAGCCATGAGCCGAGACTAACGTCCGGGTCCGACAACGCCCCGCCACGCGTGCACGGCCACCGGGGGCTCGGGCCCCGGCGGTGTGAGCCCCCGCAGATCCCCGCACCACCACCCCGGCTCGGAGGCGATCTTCGACGGGCCGGACGCGGCCTTACGATGGGACGCATGACTGCTTCGCCTGGCCGCCGTGTCCTGCTCGCCGCCCCCCGTGGCTACTGCGCGGGTGTGGACCGCGCCGTGATCGCCGTCGAGAAAGCCCTGGAGCAGTACGGCGCTCCGGTCTACGTCCGGCACGAGATCGTCCACAACAAGTACGTCGTGCAGACCCTGGAGAAGAAGGGCGCCATCTTCGTCGAACAGACCGAAGAGGTGCCCCCGGGAAACATCGTCATGTTCTCGGCGCACGGCGTCGCACCCACCGTCCACGACGAGGCCAGGCAGGGCCGCCTCGCCACCATCGACGCGACCTGCCCGCTGGTCACCAAGGTCCACAAGGAAGCCGTCCGCTTCGCGAGCGAGGACTACGACATCCTGCTGATCGGGCACGAGGGCCACGAGGAGGTCATCGGCACCTCCGGCGAGGCGCCCGACCACATCACACTGGTCGACGGCCCCGCGGACGCGGCAAAGGTCGAGGTCCGCGACCCCTCCAAGGTCGTCTGGCTCTCCCAGACCACGCTCTCCGTCGACGAGACCATGGAGACCGTCGACGCCCTCAAGACGAAGTTCCCCGGCCTCATCTCGCCGCCCAGCGACGACATCTGCTACGCCACCCAGAACCGTCAGCTCGCGGTCAAGCAGATGGGTGCCGAGGCCGAGCTGGTGATCGTCGTCGGCTCCCGCAACTCCTCGAACTCCAAGCGGCTCGTCGAGGTCGCCAAGCTCGCCGGCTCCCGCGAGGCCTACCTCGTGGACTTCGCCAGTGAGATCGACGAGGCCTGGCTGGAGGGCGTGACCACGGTGGGCGTCACCTCCGGCGCCTCCGTGCCGGAGGTGCTCGTCGAGGAGGTCCTGGAGTGGCTCTCGCAGCGCGGCTACGGCGACGTCGAGCTGGTCAGGGCGGCCGAGGAATCCATCACCTTCTCGCTGCCGAAGGAGCTGCGCCGCGATCTGCGCGAGGAAGCGGCGGCGCTGGTCGCGGAGCGTGGCGGCGTTGTGAAGGACCTCGCGGGCGACCCCTCGGCGGAGTGACTGTCAGTCGTTCAACGTAACGTAGAGACATGCAGATCTTCGGCGTGGACATCGGCGGATCCGGGATCAAGGGTGCCCCGGTGGACCTGGAAAGGGGCGATCTCGCCCAGGAGCGCTTCAAGGTGCTGACCCCGCACCCGGCGACACCGGACGGGGTGGCCGACGGCGTACGACAGGTCGTCGAGAACTACGGCTGGACCGGCCCCGTCGGCCTCACCTTCCCCGGCGTGGTCACCGGCGGATCCACGATCCGTACGGCGGCCAACGTCGACAAGGCGTGGATCGACACGGACGCGCGTGCCCTGTTCAGCGACCGTCTGGGCGGCCTGCCGGTGACCGTGGTCAACGACGCGGACGCGGCGGGCGTCGCGGAGATGGCCTTCGGCGCCGGCCGGGGGCGCGGCGGCACGGTATTCCTCCTCACGTTCGGCACGGGCATCGGCAGCGCCCTGTTCGTCGACGGCGCCCTCGTCCCCAACACCGAGCTGGGGCACCTGGAGCTGCACGGCCACGACGCGGAGAAGCGTGCGTCCAGCAAGGCCAGGGAGGACGAGGACCTGACGTGGGAGCACTGGGCGCGCCGGGTCCAGAAGTACCTCGCCCATGTCGAGATGCTCTTCTCGCCCGAGCTGTTCATCATCGGCGGCGGCGTCAGCCGCAAGTCCCAGAAGTTCCTGCCCCACATCGAGGGCATCAAGGCGGAGATCGTCCCGGCGCAGTTGCAGAACAACGCCGGGATCGTGGGCGCGGCGATGCACGCGGCCACGCACGCGCCGAAGGAGTAGCCGGGGCGGCACGCGGCGGAGGAGTAGCCGGGGCGCGGCGCGCCGGCGGATCACACCGGCGTACGGTCCGGCCGGTCCCGCCGGTCCCGCCGGTCCCGCTGGTCCCGCGCCGACCGACGCCTCAGCAGGCGGATCTTCCGTACGGCCGCGATCACGCCCGCGACCAGCGCGCCCGTGTAGAGCCATCCCGCCTGCGTGGCGAGTGCCGTGAACAGTCCCATCAGGTGGCCGCCGAGCCCGGTATCGCTGTCGATCACGGGCAGGAGCCCCACGGTGAAGGCGATCGGCACGATGACAGGGGCGGTCAGCAGATCGCCTCGGCGGATCCATAAGGCGGTCAGCGCGGACGCCAGGACGAACAGCACGCTGTACGCCGTCAGCGACGAGCCGAACAGCAGCGCGTCGACCCAGCCGAGCAGGACCATCAGCGTCCCGCAGAACAGTCCGCCGCCGAGTCCGGTGAGCCGGGGGTTGGGCATCCGCCGCAGCGCCTGGACCAGCGGGGGACCGGACGGCCGTACCTCCGGGGGACGCCGGGGGACCCCACCGTCCCGGCCCGCCGGAGCGGCGGTTCTGCCGGGTCGCGCCGGGTGGCCGTCCGCATCCCGTCCCGCCTGCGGGGGGAAGGGCGGGGTCGTGCCGCGTCGCGGTTCGTGCTGCCGGGGTCGGGTCCTGTGTCGCTCCACTGGACAAACCTAGGTCGGTTAATGTGCAGAATCGCTCCTCAGACACGCCGTCGGCCGGACCTTGGCCATGCGTTCGATACGTCGCCGGGGCGGGGTGCGGTACGCCGTAGACTGGTGGATCGGCCCCCAGGGGCCTGTCCCCTCGGCCCTCTCACGTCAGCCGTCTCACTCTCACTCCGGGAAGTCGCACCGTGTCGCTCACGATCGGAATCGTCGGTCTGCCGAATGTCGGCAAGTCGACCCTGTTCAACGCCCTGACCAAGAACGACGTGCTGGCGGCCAACTACCCGTTCGCCACGATCGAGCCGAACGTCGGAGTCGTGGGCGTCCCCGACCCCCGCCTCGCCAAGCTGGCCGAGATCTTCAAGTCGGAGCGGATCCTGCCGGCCACCGTCGACTTCGTCGACATCGCGGGCATCGTGCGCGGCGCCTCCGAGGGCGAGGGCCTGGGCAACAAGTTCCTGGCCAACATCCGTGAGTCCGACGCGATCTGCCAGGTCATCCGCGCCTTCGAGGACGAGAACGTCGTGCACGTCGACGGCAAGGTCTCGCCGAAGGACGACATCGAGACGATCAACACCGAGCTGATCCTCGCCGACCTCCAGACCATCGAGAAGGTCCTTCCCCGGCTCCAGAAGGAGTCGCGGATCAAGAAGGACATCGGGCCGAAGGTGAAGGCCGTCGAGGAGGCCAAGGAGATCCTGGAGAAGGGCGACACGCTGTTCTCCCAGGGCATCCTCCAGGGCAGTGAGCGGGCCGAACTCCTGCACGACCTGCACCTGCTGACCACCAAGCCCTTCCTCTACGTCTTCAACGTCGACGAGGACGAGCTGACCGACGACTCCTTCAAGGACGAGCAGCGCGCCCTGGTCGCCCCGGCGGAGGCGATCTTCCTCAACGCCAAGCTGGAGGCGGACCTCGCCGAGCTCGACGAGGAGGACGCCATGGAGCTCCTGGAATCGGTCGGAGCCGAGGAGCCCGGCCTCGCCACCCTCGCGCACGTCGGCTTCAACACCCTCGGCCTGCAGACCTACCTGACGGCCGGCCCCAAGGAATCCCGAGCCTGGACCATCAAGAAGGGCGCCACCGCCCCCGAGGCCGCCGGTGTCATCCACACCGACTTCCAGAAGGGCTTCATCAAGGCCGAGGTCATCTCCTTCGAGGACCTGGTCGAGACCGGCTCGGTCGCCGAGGCCCGTGCCAAGGGCAAGGCCCGCATGGAGGGCAAGGACTATGTGATGCGGGACGGGGATGTGGTGGAGTTCCGGTTCAATGTCTAGCCGGTGACTTAGCACCACATCGCTGATCTGGCAAACGTGCAGGTCGATGGGGGTCTGACTCTTCGGGGTCAGGCCCCTTGATTTTTACCGTGCTGGACAGGTGCTGGATTTTCTGACCTCTCGTCATCTGTCATCACCCCCGCTCATCCCTACCGTGCTGGATCCGTGCTGGATCCTTGCTGAGAAGGGTGAGAGCGCCCGTGCTGGGGTGTGCCCTGTCCAGGGCGTGGCGATGTCGGGAACTGCATGGGTGAACGACCTCCCTACGCCAGCCACGAGCAGCCAGTCCGCGCGGCCGTCGGGGCACACCGAGCGACGCCCCTCCGGTCGGACTTGCGCGCGAAAACCGATCGGTTTCCCGTCGCGGAGGTGGGCGAGTCTCGAACCCCTATTACTGAGGAGTGCGGATGGCTTCCCCGCGCGACGTCGCAGGTAACCGCCTAGTGCTCCAGTGCGGTTTCGTGATCTATCCAGGGGGTTTGTCGGCGGATCGTCGTCGGTAATGGCTGCGGCAGGCTGTTGCATGGTGGCGTCTGCGTCAGGTGGACCAGTGCAGCAGTCTGGCCGCGGCGCGGCTTGACCAACGAGGCTGTGGGGCGCACGGAGGCCAAAAGGTCTACTCAACGGAACGGGAAGCGTACTCGGGTTCCCGCGGCCTCAGTCTTCACCCGAGCGCTGGAAGTGCGTTCTTCGCAGTCAGTCTTCGAGACGGCGCACATCGCGACCGGGGTCGACATCATCACGCGGAAGAGGAACGGGTGTGGGCTCGGTGCATTGTCGGAACACACCTCAGGTACGCATGCGAGGGCGTCACGCAGGACTTCCTCGACGGGCGCTCGGCCATCGCTCACACATCCAGCACCAACCGCTCTCCTTCCGGTGCACGCGAGACGCAGGGCAGCATGGCGCCGGCCGCACGTTCGGTGGCCGTGAGCCGGCGGTCACGATGATCGACATGGCCATGGGCCACCCGTACCCGGCAGGTGCCGCAAAACCCCTGGCGGCAGGAGAACGGCAGGTTCGGCAGGGCCTCGTGGAGAACATCCAGGGCGGAGCGGTCGTACGGCACTGGCAGAACCCGTCCGGTGTCGCCCAGTTGGAGTTCGAAGGGACGGCCGTCCGTGATCGGGGCCGGGGCGAAACGCTCGAAGTGCAGGGCTGAGGCGCGGCTGCCACCGAACGCGCGCCGAACGCCGTCGATCATGGGCGCGGGCCCGCAGCAGTACACCGCACCCGCCGCCGGGCTCACGTTCAGCAGATCGGCTGCTTCGGGCACGCCGGACTCGTCGTCAGGACGGATGGAGACCCGGCCAGGGGCTGCGGCTGCGAGTTCGGCCAGCTCTGCCGCGAAGGGCATCGAGCCGCGGCTGCGGCCGGTGTGCACGAGCCTCCAGTCCAGCCCGCGCCGTGCGGCTTCCCGGGCCATCGGCAGGATCGGGGTGATTCCGATGCCGCCCGCGATGAGCAGGATGGACGCTTCGGCGGCGAAGGGGAACGCGTTCCGGGGCTCGGTGATCGCGACCAGCGCACCCTCTCCGAGGACGTCGTGCACCTCGGCCGAACCGCCTCCGCCGTTGGCGATGCGGCGCACCGCGATGCGGTACCGGTGCCGGTCGGCAGGGTCGCCGCACAGAGAGTACTGCCGCTTGCGGCCGGAGGGCAGGTGCAGTTCGATGTGGGCGCCGGGCTGCCAAGGCGGGAGTGTTCCCCCGTCGGGTGCTGCCAGCCGCAGGGAGACGACATCCTCGGCCTCTTGGTGCTTGGTGGCGACCACCAGTTCCCGGCTCTCGGGCGTCTCGGTGGCCGGCGGGCGCCTGGGAGGAGTGCTGCGCCGCGAGAGGCGCGTGGCCGCGTTGTCGCTGAAAGCCGCCAGCTTCTGCATGAAGGAGTCGCCGCGTGGCTTGCCGTACAGGTCCGGCGGCCGAGTGAGCGGTGTGCTGATGTCCATGGGGTGCCTTGCCGGTTGCCGGGTCACTCGGCAGCCGCTCGGGCAGCGGGGGACGCCGCCAGGTAGGCGACCGCCTGCTGGGTCGAGCCTTCCTGGGTCGGGTGGTAGCCGGGGCGGAAGTAGCGCAGCACCGAGCGGGTGAACGCGCTCGGTGGCGGCAACAGGTCCTTGCGGGCGGCGGCCAGGTAGTCGCGGAAGCGGACCTTGACCCGGTCGTCGAGTTCGGGGTCGGCGCTCATCAGGAAGCGGACTCCGCGGATCCACAGCCGGGTCAGCACCGGAGCGGTGACGAGCATGCCGACCACTCGGCGCCGGTAGCGGGGATCGAGGTGCACCAGCAGGTCGAACGCGACGGAACGGTGTTCGACCTCCTCCGCGCCGTGCCAGCGGAACAGATCGAGCATCGCGGGGTCCGCGCCGGCCTGGTCCAGGTGCCCGTTGCTGAGAATCCAGTGACCCATGTACGCGGTGAAATGCTCGAAGGCCGCGATGAGGGCGAGCCGTTGGAGGAGGTGCGCGTGGGTGGCGGCCGGCGTCAGTTCCGGCCGGTCTCCGAGCACCCTTCGGAAGATCCATTCGGACTGCAGGGTGTACGGGGCCGGGTCCAGCCCCTTGGCGAGCAGGTGCTCCAGGACCTCCTGGTGCGCCTCGGCGTGCATCGCTTCCTGGCCGATGAAGCCGCGTACGTCCTCGCGCAGCCGGTCGTCGGTGATCAGTGGCAGTGCCTGCTCGAAGGTGCGCACGAACCAGCGTTCAAGCTCGGGGAGCATGAGGTGGAGCACGTCGAAGGTGTGGGTCGCGAAGGGCTCACCCGGCAGCCAGTGCAGCGGGGTGGTGCTCCAGTCGAAGGTGACGTCCCGGGGTTGCAGCACCAGGTCGTGGTGGTCGATGGGCTCAGACGGACGCTCCGGGTGGGCATGTGCGGCTCGGAACATGACAGGTTCCTCCTCCGTCGGCGATCGGTGTGTGGGAAGGGGCGGTCAGGCAGTCGTCCAGTACTGCCGGTCTGTTGCTGCTGGTCCGTCAGATCGGGTGCGCGGTGTGGTCCGGACTGCGGCGGGAGCCGTCTTCGACGTGGTGGGCGAATTCCGCGATCCGGGACGCGACCTCCTCGGGGTGACTGAGCTGTACCCAGTGCCCGGCGTCGATCGGACGCCGTTGAATCCGGCCCGTCCAGTGCTCCACTCCGTACGACAGCACCGGGGTGACGCAGAAGTCGCGGGTGGGGATGATGAGCTGAACCGGGACGGTGGTCGGCCGGTCCCGGGGACGCAGCAGGCGGGGCAGCATGTTGGCTCGGTACAGCGCGGTGCCGACCACGGCGTCGCGGGCCAGCGTCGGCGCGGGGTAGGGGGTGTGCCCGGGCACGCCTTGGGAGTTGGTGAGGAAGGCGCGCCAGCGGTGTCCCAGTGCTCTCCAGGTCAGGGCGGGCAGGAGCGGAAGGTGGAAGTAGGCGATGTACCAGGACCGTGCGGCCTGCCGCAGCATCTTCGGCAGATCCGGATGCCGCGGTCGGAGGCGGGCCCGGAGCAGGTGGCCGACGTGGTCCAGGCAGGGTCCGGAGAGGGAGGTGAACGAGGCGATCCGCCCGGCCAGGCGGGTGCCGGTGACCGACTCCCAGGAGTGGATCGATCCCCAGTCGTGTCCGACCAGGTGCACCGGGCGGTCGGGGCTCACGGCGTCGAGAACCGCCTCCAGGTCGGCTTCCAGGCGGGACATCCGGTAGGCGCGCAACCCCCTGGGCCGGTGGGAGGCTCCGGCTCCCCGCACGTCGAAGGCGGTGACGTGGAAGCGGTCGGCCAGGCGCTCGGCGACCGGTCGCCACACGGCGCTGGTGTCCGGATAGCCATGGACCAGCACCACCGCAGGGTCCGTGGACGCTCCCCATTGGTAGGCGGCCAACTCCACGCCGTCCACGGCGATTCGGCGGGCGGCCGGGCCGGTCATCGGCCACCACCGGCAGGGGTCAGTTCGCCGTAGTTCAGACCGCCGTGGAAGAAGCTGGGCCGCACCGGCCAGTGCCGCTTGAAGGGGGCCAGCTCCGAGGAGGGCAGGATCTGCAGCCAGCGCGGATCACGCCGGCTGGGGTCGGCGAGGGTCTTCTCCTTGACCATGGAGTCGTACTGGTCGAGAGAGTCCTCCAGGGTGTTGGCGTTGGGCACCACCTCATGGCCGTAGAACGCGGCGTGGCGGCGTACCCCGGGGATGCGGGAGAGCTCGGGCTGCCAGTTGTCGGCCGAGATGCCGTTCTCGGAGGAGACCCACACGCCGTCAGGGGTGTTCAGCACCAGGGAGTGGTTGCCGTCCGTATGGCCGGGGGTCCACAACAGGCTGACTCCGACACCGAGTTCGACATCGCCGTCGAAGGCGGTGACGCGCTCGGGCGGCACCCCGTCCATGCCTCCGTCGACGTACCAGGCCCACTGCATCGGATGCGTCGATTCGAAGGTGCCCAGCTCCCTGCGGTGCACCAGCAGCCTGGCGCGGGGGAACAGCGCTTCGCGGGGCGCCCGTTCGCCGGGAATGGTGCTGGTACTTCCCATGATCATGCGCACGTCCTGGACGTGCAGGTGGTCGAAGCTGACGAAGTCCACGTCCTCGGGTCGCAGACCGCAGGAAGGCAGGACGGTGTTCGGGTCCTGATAGAAGCGGGCGAAGACGTGCTCGGTGAGAAAGTCCCCCGCCAGACGCTTGAGCTGGGCGTAGAACGGTGCTTGAGCCGTTCCGGCGGCGACGGTCGGCTCCCATACCAGTGTTTTCGGCTCACCGTCGAAGCCGTCGAACTGCACGACGAGCATCCGGTTGACGATGCTCACGAACGGGTTGACGGCGAGCGCGGCGCCGTGGAAGCCGAACCGGGTCGGGTACGGGGCGGCGGCGATGTCGAAACTGCGGACGGCGCGGATGCGGCCCTGCTGGACGAACCGCTCACGGTAGGTGGCCGCGGCGCTGCCCACGGCGCGCAGCCGGTCACCGCGGGGCCATACGCCGTGGACACCTTCGAATTCGGGGATGGGGCGCGGAGCGGCGGCGTCCTGGGCCTCCTTGGCCTCCTTGGTCTTCTTCGCGCTGGGCGCCGGCTTGGGCGTGGTGGTCACGGGCTCATCCTTCGGGCAGGCGGGCGGTGCGGGTGCGCTGTTCGTAGGCCGCGCGGACCGACCGGTCGGACAGGGCGGCGAGCTGGTCGGGGACGAGGAGGTGATGCAGGGTGTCGCGGGCACGGCCCGGCAGCACTGAGGCCAACCGGGTCAGGGCGGCCACCTGGCGGGGAACGAAGACCTCGAACCGAGGGTGCAGCACGACGTCGAGCACCGCGTCGGCCACCTGATTCGTCGTCAGGCGTCGGGTGGGGCCGGTCGCGGTGCCCACGGCCAGCTCGGTGTCCACGACGCCGGGCATCACCAGGGACACGTGCACGCCGGTGCCGCGCAGTTCGGCGCGGACGGCTGTGCTGTAGCCGTGGAGGGCGTGCTTCGTCGCCGCGTAGGTCGCCTCGCCGGCCGGGGCGACCTTGCTGGCGGCGGAGGCGATGTTCACCACGTGACCGCGACCGCGTTTCCGCATCCCCGGGATCACGAGTTTCATCCCCCGCAGTACGCCGTGGACGTTGACGTCGAACTGGCGCAGGGCGGCTTCCTCCGGTTCCTCCTCGAAGGGGCCCACCCACATGATTCCGGCGTTGTTGATCAGTACGTCGATGGGCCCCAGCTCGGTCTCGACGGTGCGTAGGAAATCTTCGAAGGAATGGGTGTCGGTGACGTCGAGAGACAGCCCGAGCAGCCGTCCCCCGGGACGCGCGCTGAGGGCACCGGCCGTCTCCACCGCAAGCTCCGCGTCGAGATCGCCGATCGCCACGGCGGCTCCGGCTGCGGCGAGCCGGGCTGCGACGGCACGCCCGATTCCACGGCCCGCTCCGGTGACCGCGATCACTCGGCCGGTCAGGGGTTGTGTGCGGGGGAGCCTGTCGCGGTCTCTCCGGCTGGACGTGTACGAGTTTTTGGGCGGTGCTGCCACGATCGAGCCCCTTTCTTGCCCTGAGCATGAGCGGAACGCCGAGCGGCCGGCGGACCTCACGCTCGTCTGACACGATGCCATGTCAGATGAACTGACAAGCTAGAGTGTCAGTTCGGAGCACACCGGTGTCAACACCTCTGCGAAGGGGAGAAATGACCGGCACACAGACCGCCGGGCGGCGCTACGGCGGACGCGACGCGGCGCAGCGACAGCAGGAGCGCCGCACCCGCCTGATCCAGGCGGGCCTCGACCTGTTCGGCACGGCCGGATTTGCCGCAGCGTCCGTCAAGCAGGTGTGCTCGCACGCCGGACTGACCGAGCGCTACTTCTACGAGTCGTTCCGCGACCGCGAAGACCTTCTCGCCGGGGTCTACGACGAGCTGATCACTACGATCATCGCCGAAACCGCGCAGGCCGCAGCCGCTGCCGCACCCGATGTCGACGCCCAGCTGCGCGCCGGACTCGAGGTCTTCATCCGCACACTGGCCGGCGACGCCCGCAAGGCCCGCCTGGTGCTCATCGAGGTCGTGGGCGCCAGCCCCCGCCTCGAAGTACGCCGCCGTGAGGTCCTGCATGAATTCGCCGCGATGGTCGCCGCCGTCGTTGCACCGCTCCCTGACCCGGAAGCCTCCTCCAGCCGGCTCACCATGACCGCGATGAGCCTGGTCGGCGGAGTCAACGAACTCCTCGTGGACTGGACCCTCGGCCACCAGAACGCCACCGTCGAAGAACTGATCGACCTGTGCCACACCCTGTACATCGCGGCCTACCGAGCCATCAGCGATCAGCTCTGATCAGGCAGGCCGGATTCCCTCAGGAGCTTCTGCACCGGACGGCAGCCCACACCCCCTGCTCACCGGACAGGCCCTGCCGCTATCGCTGGGCGCCCGCAGCTGCCCAAACCCGCTGGTGCCGCGGCAGCCAAGGTTCGCCCCGTCGCGACGCCCAGCACGCTCCCCCAGCTTTCGGCCGGGGGGACCCCCACTCGCCGCACCGGCCGAAAGCCCGAGTACGTCCAGTACGAGGACTTCCGGCCGGCACGCCGAGAGCACGCTCCCCCACTCTCGGCTGCGCTCGAGCGGGAGGGGCCCCCACGACGCCGCTCCTTGACGGGCAAACCTTGGCTGACGCGGCCCTAGGTGCCTGCGTCCTCGACCGCAGCCACTGTCCATTCGCGCGGTGGACGCATTCGCCAGAATCGAGTACCGCGCCCAGCTGGTGATCATCGTCGACGGCATCGGGCTCGTGCCTGTCCCACCCGACGCCGACGAGGGCTTCTGCTGCTTGGTGTGCCTGGCGGATGCCGCGACCAGGCATCCCCGCATCTGCGTCTGAAGCGTTTTCGGGGTGTGCCGAGACCAGCCGCACGTATCCGATCGCCGTTGAGCTACTCATGGCACGTGAGGCCAGCTCGTGCCGCTCGTCCTTGGCCACCTCTCGCACGCCAGGAGGGCGTTCTTCCGTGCTCCGCGTCAAGGTGGCGGCGATCGCCTTCTCGCCCGGGAAGAGTCGGAAGAGGTACGGCTGCGTGGCACCGGCCCGCTTGGCAATCGCCTCGGCGGAAATGCCATAGCAGCCCTTGGGTCCGAACTCGCGATCGCAGCGCGCTGATGGTGCTGTCGCGTCTCTCCCGCCTGCTCATCCGGCGCGTGCCGCCATGTCGGCGGGCGTCGGTCGGCTCGACTTGAAGCCGGCCGGCGACGCGGCCCGGGATCAGTTCCGTGCTTGAGCTTGCGCACTGGAAACCGATCGGTTTACAGTGAGGCCAAGGGGAAACCAATCGGTTTCCCAGGTGAGTTCGGGAGTGCGTGATGACGACAAATCGACCGGTGGCCCTCGTGACGGGCGCCTCCTCCGGCATCGGTAAGCAGACCGCCCTCGCGCTGGTCGCGGCGGGTTTCGAGGTGGCCGGCACCGGCCGCGACACCTCACGCGTCACCCCGCTTCAGGGTGTGACGTTCTTCGACCTCGACGTGGTCAGTGACAAGTCGGTCACCGCAGTGGTCCAGCAGGTGATCGACCGGTTCGGGCGGATTGACGTCCTGGTCAACAACGCCGGCATCGGCTCGATCGGCGCGGCCGAGGAAACCTCCCTCGCGCAGGCCCAGGGCGTCTTCGACATCAACGTCTTCGGGGTCATGCGCATGGTCAAGGAGGTCCTGCCGCACATGCGCGCCCGGGGGCGCGGCCGCATCATCAACCTCTCGTCCGTACAGGGCTTCATCCCCGCCCCCTACATGGCCGTCTACGGCGCGTCCAAGCACGCCATCGAGGGCTATTCCCAGTCCCTGGACCACGAGGTTCGGCAGTACGGCGTCCGCTCGCTCCTGGTCGAACCCGCCTATACCAACACCGGGTTCGAGGCCAACAGCGCCAAGCCCGACACCCCCCTGCAGACCTACGCCGACCAGCGGCACGTCTTCGACCGCCTGATGGCGGAGGCGATCAAGGCCGGCGACGACCCCGCGGTGGTCGCCAAGGCGATCGTCACAGCCGCCACCGACGCGAAGCCGAAACTGCGCTACGCCGCCGGTCCCATGGCCGGACGCGCACGCATGCTCCGCTTCGTTCCCGCCTGGGTCCTGGACAAGCAGATCCGCACCATGAACAAGCTCACCGGCTGACACCCCCACCCCCGCGCACTCCGCCACCCACAAACCCGTTCGCGCCGCTGATACCGGGAGAGACCCATGTCCGAGACCCTGCACTCCGCCGCCGCTACCGTCGCCAGCTGGCGCTCCGCCGAGGAACGCGGTGACGTCGACGCGGCGGTCGCGTGCCTGAGCCCGGACGTCGTGCTCAGCTCGCCGCTCACCGACCAGTTCCGCTTCGAGGGATCTGACCAGCTGCGCGACTTCCTGACCGTGGCGTTCGCGACGGTCAAGGACGTCCGCTACCACACCCAGACCGGCGAGGGCGACGCGTACGCGCTGGTCTACCGGGCGCGGGTGGGTTCCCAGTCGCTCGAGGAGGTGCAGATGCTGCGGCTCGACGACCAAGCACGCATCACGGAGATCACGCTCTTCGGGCGTCCGATGCCGGCCCTCACCGCCCTGATGCACCTTATGGGTCCCGCGCTCGCTCGCCAGCAGGGCCGCCGGGGCCTTGCGACGCTCATGAGCGTCAGCACCGTACCCATTCACGCGATGGTCTCCTCAGGGGACCGCAGCATGGTCGCGAAGACCCGCCCAGCAGCCCGGCGGACCTGAGAGCACCGGGTCCACCGGCCGTTCGGCCCCAATCCCCTTCCAGGAGCCGGCGGGAGCCGCGGGCGATGTCCCCGGCGGACAGCTCCAGGTCGCAGGAACGCACGAGGTACCCGCCGTCCAGACGGCTCCGGCTCGCCCTGACCACACGGGCGAAGCCGACTCCCCGGGGGCGACTCCCCGGAGGCACCGCCCTCCACCGGCCACGGCAACGTCCGGCCCCCCTATGCGTCGAAGTGATGCGGCAACTCGACGTGCTTTCCAGCAACTTGACCTAACAGGAGACGCTCCCATGAAACGACGTACGTTCCTTACGGCAACCACCGCGTCGCTGGCCGCCACCCAACTCGCCGCA
Source organism: Streptomyces sp. NPDC006332 (assembly GCF_040612855.1). Classification (NCBI taxonomy): domain Bacteria; kingdom Bacillati; phylum Actinomycetota; class Actinomycetes; order Kitasatosporales; family Streptomycetaceae; genus Streptomyces; species Streptomyces sp. NPDC006332. The sequence continues at coordinate 121,990 of NZ_JBEXRA010000016.1, read as the reverse complement.
CCTGCCTCCGCCTCCGCCTCCCCCTCCGGCTCAACAGCCGGTCGCTACGAGGTCGTTGCCCGCTTCTGGGGTGCGATGCCGACGGGTGTCACCGTCTCGCGCCGCGGCCGCATCTTCGTCAACTTTCCCCGCTGGGGCGACGACGTCCCGTTCACCGTCGCCGAACTGCGCGGCGGGAAGCCGGTTGCCTACCCCGACGCCGAGGTGAACCGTCAGGACGCCTCAGACCTGGCCGGGCACTTCCAGTCGGTGCAGAGCGTCGTCGTTGATGGGGCCGACCGGCTGTGGATTCTCGACACCGGAAGCCCGGGGTTCGCCGGATCCTCCTACGGCGGTCCCAAGCTCGTGGCGGTCGACCTGCGCACCGACCGGATCGTAAGGAAGATCCTCTTCCCGCCCGAGGTGGTGCCGGCGAACAGCTACCCCAACGACGTGCGCTTCGACCTGCGGCGCGGCGCCGAGGGCATGGCCTTCATCACCGACTCGGGCGGCTCCAACGGCATTATCGTGGTCGACCTCGCCACCGGCCGCTCGTGGCGGCGATTGACCGGGCACCCCTCGGCACTCCCGGACAAGCAGTTCCTTCCGGTCATCGAGGGCGAGCCCTTCATGGTCCGCCCCGCGGGTGGCGAGCCCACGTACTACGAGACCGGCTCCGACGGCATCGCTCTGAGCGCCGACGGCACCCGCCTCTACTACTGCCCGCTCTCCAGCCGTCGACTGCACAGCGTGTCCACCGACGCCCTCGCCGACCCGGACGCCACGGACGCCGAGGTGGCGGCGACGGTCGAGGACCTCGGGTTCAAGCCGATGGCCGACGGCCTGGAGAGCGACGACAGGGGGCGGCTCTACGGCGGCGACCTGGAACACAACGCGATCTGGCGCAGGAGCCCGAACGGCACCTACCGGACCCTCGCCCAGGGACGCGACCTGCTCTGGGTCGACACCTTGTCCGTCGCCTCGGACCGGCACCTGTACGCCATCGCCAACCAGCTCAACCGGCTGTCGCCCTTCCACGAGGGCAAGGACCTGCGCCGCAAGCCCTACCTCCTGGTCCGCCTGCCCATCGGTGCTGGGCCGGTCAGGCTCGTGTGACCTCTCCGGCTCACGTCAGGTGGCCGCATGGTCGCTGGATCGGAGCGCACCCCAGCTGTGCAGCGGGCGACCCCGGCCCGGGCGCGGAACCGGTCGGGGCTGGGCTTGCCGGTGCAGTGCGCGGCGACGCGGTCGCGGGCGCATGAACCCGCACCGCCGGTGGAGTCTCGACGCGGCCCTGGCAGCGCCGTTCGACCGCATCGACCATGCGCATCTTCTCCGTCGGCTCGGCACATTCCCCGAGGAGCAGATCAAGCAGTGGCTGAAGCCGGGCGTGGCCGAGCGTGAACAGGTCACCTCGACCGAGGCGAGGGGGCCGCCTCGCCGCCGAGACCGCCCGCGCCATGCGATGCACGGTCTGCTCATCGGCGACACCGGACCAGGAGTTTGCAGGCGCGGCGCGAGGCGACGTCGCCTCGAAGGCACAGGAGAGGTAATGCAGCCAGGCAAGATGGAGCGGGTCGATCTGGGTGAGGTGCCGTATGAGGTGGCGCAGGCCGACATGGCCGGTTGGGTGGCCGAGCGGAAGCAGGGGCGAACCGGGGATCGGCTGTTTCTGCTCACTCACCCTCCCGTGATCACCTGCGCGGCGCGGACACCGGCCGACCAACTGCCAGAGCCGACTTCACCGATCAGCCTGGTCGAAGTCGACCGGGGAGGTCACGCCACCTACCACGGGCCAGGGCAGCTGATCGGGTATCTCGTGCTGAACGTACGCGAGCTGGGGCCACGCGGCTTGATACGGCGGATCGAACACGCCCTGATCCGTGCGCTGGGATCACTCGGATTCGACGCGATACGCCGGGACACACCCCGAGGCGCCGAGAGCCTGGTCGGCGTGTGGACCCCCGACCACCGCAAAATCGCCTCCATCGGCATGCGCATCAGCGGCGGCGTCACCAGCCACGGATTCGCGCTCAACGTCGATCCGGACCTCGACGTCTACACCACGTTCACGGCCTGCGCCCTGCCCGGTGTCCGGATGACCTCGTTGGCTCAACTCGCTGCCGAACTCGACCGGCCCACGCCCACGGAGGCGCAGGTGAGGGATGCTGTAGCCGATGCCGTAACAGCCGAGCTGGCGCCAACGCGCGCACTCTCCTGAGCCGGGGCGGGCGCTTGCGCGGTGGCTGCAGCTCAGTCTCCGGTCTCCGCCTCCCGTAGACCGGCGGCCACGGACCGAACCTGCCCGGCATTTCCCGCCACTGGCTGCTGGTGCGGAACCGTCGGATCACCCCTCGAACTGCTCACGCAGCCGCTCAGGGTACGGGTCGTGCTCGCCCATCGGCAGGAACGGCTCGATCAATTGCCACTGCTTGTCGGTGAGTTGCCTGCGCATCACGATCGCCTTCCTGCCGGATCCGCCTTCCTACCGGGTCCGGATCGGCAAGATTGATCACGACGTCCCACAGGCCCGCCACCGGAGAACTGGCCGTGAACGTCAGCTCCGCAGGGGGTCGGTGTCCGTCCACCGACCGGGCAGAGCACGGTATCGGCTTCGTCCGGGAGCGAGTCGCTCCACTCGCGGCTCGAAGCGTCCCACGACAGGGGCGGCGTCGGCACGCGGCTTCCTGGCGCTGCTGGGATATGGGCCAGCGCCTCGACTTGGAATTGTAAACTGATCGGTTTACGATGAGTCTGAAACCGACCGGTTTCATCAGTCGGAGTCCCGGCGGGGTGCCGCATCCCCGGTTCCGCGTCGACGGCCGTGTGTGCCGAGATTGAACGTTCCGAGGGTCGCCGGACCGCAATGGAGCCGTCCGCCCTTCTTCGGATATGAGTGTGTTGTCCGAGACCGGAGTAAGTCATGAGTGGGATTCACCCGTTCCGCGTCCTGCGTGCCAAACCCCTGTGGATCGCCAACGGCGCCATCACAGGCGTCCTCGCGCTGCTGTTCACCGTGTTCTATGTCGGGGCCAACATCGATCCCGTCGATCACATGAAGAATCTGCCCGTCGGCCTGGTCAACGCCGACAAGGGGGCCGCTGCCGGTGGCAAGCAGGTCAACCTGGGGGCTGGGATCACCGAGTCGATCAAGAAGTCCACCGCGAGCGGGGACAAGATCGACTGGAAGGTGATGGATGAGAAGGAGATGAAGGAGGAACTCGGCAAGGGCAAGCTGTATGGCGCGCTCGTCGTCCCTGCCGACTTCACCTCCGCCACCACCGCACTCACTGGCGCCGCGACCACCGGGACCCCGACCCGCCCGACGCTGACGGTGCTGACCAACCAGTCCGCCGGCAGCGTGGGCTCCAGCCTGGCCCGGACGGCGACGACGCAGGCGGCCGAAAGCGCCTCGCTCCAGGTGGGCAAGGAACTCACGTCCCAGGGCGGGACCGGGCAGGCGAAGCTGCCCACCGCAGCACGCGTCCTGCTGGCCGACCCGGCCGCCGTCACGGTGAAGGACGGCCATCCCCTCGGCTCGCACAGCGGCCTGGGTCTGACGGCCTTCTACTACGCGCTCGTCCTCGTGGTCTGCGGCATGCTCTCCGCCAACGTCATCAGCGGCCAGGTCGACCACGCCCTCGGCTACACCCACAACGACATGGGCCCGCTGCGCCTGCACCGCCCGCTCATCCGGGCGACCCGGGTGCAGACCCTCGCCATCAGCAGCACCCTCATGGCCGGTCTGTCCCTTCTGATGGGGAGCCTGGTCATGGTGGGCGCGGTCGGCCTCATGGGGATGCACGCCGCCCATCTGCCACTGCTGTGGCTGTACTCGGTGTGCGCCATCGCTGTCTCCGGGATCGGTGCGCTCACCCTGCTCGCCGTGTTCGGCACGCCCGGCATGCTGGTGGTCACTCTGGTCTTCATCGGAATGGCGGTGCCGACGGCCAACGCCACCACGCCGCTTCAGGCACTGCCCGGCTTCTACCGCTTCCTGGCGGAGTTCGAGCCGCTGCGGCAGATCACCGGCGGCATCCGCTCGATCCTCTACTACGACGCCCAGGCCGACGCCGGCCTGACCCGGGGCTGGGTCATGATGGCCGTCGGCCTCGCGGCGGCCGCCCTTTTCGGCTTCGGCATGACCAGCTGGTACGACCGCAAGGGGCTGCACCGCGTCCCCACCGAGACGGAGCCCGAGAAGGCCGCTGCCCCGGCGTAGCGGAAGGCCGCTCACTCAAGACGGGGCCATTACTCGGCGTGGCCCCGGTGTGCGTCGCCCCCGTGGGGACGAGAGGCGCGTGCACCATCAGGGCTCGGCGACTGTCTCTCCCCCAAGGTCGTGGTCGAGCCTCTGAGGGGCCTTCAGGTGCCCGCCCGGCGGCGGGCGCCTCCCCGACACCCTGGAAACCGATCGGTTTCTATTTCGTCCGATTCGAGTTAACCTCACGGTATGACTACCGAAGTGAAGCAAAGCTCCCGGGAGCGGCTGCTGGAGGCAGCAGCCACGCTCACCTACCGCGACGGCGTCAACATCGGCGTCGAGGCGCTGTGCAAGGCGGCGGGGGTGTCGAAGCGCTCCATGTACCAGCTGTTCGAGAGCAAGGACGAACTGCTGGCGGCGAGCCTGAAGGAGCGTGCTGCCGCCTTCGTGGCGAGGGCCCTGCCCCCGGCGGATGATGGCCGTTCCCCCCGCGAGCGGATCCTGTACGTCTTCGAGCGGGTGGAGTCGCAGGCGGTCGCGCCCGACTTCCAAGGCTGCCGGTACCTGGCTGTGCAGATCGAGCTCAAGGATCAGACCCACCCCGCGAGCCGGGTGGCTCACCAGATCAAAGCGAACCTGACGGCCTTTTTCCGTTCCGAGGCCGAACGGGGTGGGGCGAGCGATCCCGACCTGCTGGCCCGGCAGCTCATCCTGGTCTTCGACGGCGCCAGCGCCCGCGCGGGGATCGGCGCCGACAATCTGACCGGGCTCATCGCGCCCACTGTGACCACCCTGCTCGATGCGGCAGACATGCACTGATACCGCCCCGACTTCGAGCAGGGTCGGCGACCAAAGTGCTCTTTCGGGTTGCTGCCCGACTCCGGCAGCCGAAGCGGCGCCCATGACCTCACGCCCCTGCTCCCCTGCAATCGGAGGGAAGCCCAATGAATGCAGTTACTTCTCCCTCTTCCAGGACATCACCACCCCAGCACCGTCGCAAATCCTGCGAGAAGAGGCGTTCGGGGAAGCTGGTGGCCGCGTAGCGGGCGTGGGAGATCAGCGGCGGTACCGCTGGTCCCACGCCCGACTCCGCTGGAGACAGATTGTCTTCCCGACCTGCGGCTCAGGTGGCGTCGCTGACCGTCTTCACGGCCGCGCTCTCGCGGATCGTGCTCCCGGCGTAGCGCTTACCGACGGTCTCGGCGGTCGGCTTGCTGCCCGAAGAGAACACCACCTTCTCCTTTCCGTCGGTGGTGACGACGACCTCGTACCGGGTCTTGCCCTTCTGGCAGTTGCAAGGCATTTCAGATCACTCCGTTCTGTGCGGCGAGGGCGGCCATGGCTTCGATCTCGGCGCGGCGTTCGTCCTGGCGCATCGTCCTGCCGGTGGTTCCGGTCCCATAAGAAGCACCGGAGATCCACACGGGCGGACATGGGCGATTTCATCTCGCACCGGGTGATCCTCAGCGCTACGTCCGTTGAGCCGCCACAGTCGTGGGATTGATCGTCACCCTCCGGTCTTCGTTTCCCTCCCAACGCACCAGCGACCGGGGCGCCTGCATGCGGCGTCGCGGCGCTCGGCGACAGGCGACAGGCGACACAAGGAGGGCCGTCGCAGGGGCCGGATCATCCCGCGACTCTTATACGTGGGCTCCAGCTCACGCAGAATGCGTGACCCGTCCGATGGGGCCGCGCGCAGGCCCCCGCGGACTGGGCCTCTCGTCGCGAGGTCGCGTCGCCACAAAGGTCGTCGGGGCCGTCGGGCCTGACGTCCCTGTCGTGCGCGCCTCGCCGACCTGCCCGCCGTACCTGGGCTGTCCTTGCGCCGCCGGCAGTTGGCCGCCCTTGGCCGCCGACCCCAGGCCGGCTCGGAACGCGCGGCCGAGTACGTCGGCAACACCGAGCCGTACGGGCACGCCACTCCTCACGTCACTCCGCTGACCCCGCCTGAGATCCAGCCAGGCCACGTCGATCACTGTCAGGGGGCTCGCGACATCGCCGGCCTGCGCCCGGCGAGTACGGACTTCGCCGATGGACACGAGGCCAGCCAGCCCCTGAAGCCTGAGTTCCGACCGACTTGCATCACAAAACCGATCGGTTTACGGTGAGGTGAAACCGATCGGTTTTTATCTTCGTGGAGGTAGTCATGACAGCAATCAAGGGCGCCGGCGTCTTCGTCACCGGAGGCAGCCGTGGCATCGGCAAGATGCTGGTCGAGGAGCTCTATGCGCGTGGGGCCGGCAAGGTCTATGCCACGGCCCGTGACCCGCGCACGGTGACCCACCCCGATGCCGTTCCGCTGGCGCTCGAGGCCACCGACCCGGCATCCGTGGCCGCCGCCGCCGAGCAGGCCCAGGACGTCACCATCCTGATCAACAACGCCGGGGCGTCCGTCCGTGCTTCGTACCTCAACTCCCCGATGGAGGAGGTGCGTCGGGATCTGGAGACCAACTTCTACGGGCCGCTGTTGGTCACCCGGGCCTTCGTGCCGATCATCGAGCGCAACGGCGGCGGCCACATCCTCAACGCCCACTCCGCTCTGTCCTGGCTGGCCGACGGCACGCCCTACGGCGCCTCCAAGGCCGCCCTGTGGTCGCAGACCAACTCCCTGCGCCTGGAGCTGCAGCCGCGCGGCATCGCGGTGACCGGGCTCCACATGGCCTACGTGGACACCGACATGACCTCGGGCGTCGACGCGCCCAAGGCCGACCCCCGCGACATCGCCGTGGCCGCACTCGACGGCATCGAGGAGGGAGCGCACGAGGTGCTCGCCGACGACACCACCCGCTGGGTCAAGTCCCAGCTGTCCGCCGACCTGGAAGCCATGTACGCCCAGTTGAAGAAGTGACACCACCCGCGTTTTCCAGGGAACCCCGTGTGGACAGCTCGCCCGCTTCGTCGATGTGAACGGGGTCCTGCTGCCCATCGCCGAACAGGGGCGGGGCCGCTGGTCCTGCTGCTGCACGGCTGGCCGGAGAGCTGGTACTCCTGGCGTCACCAGTTCGGGGCGCTGACGTCGGCCGGGTACCGGGGTCGTCGTCCCCGGCCGGCGCGTCTACGCCGGGAGTCACCCGCTCTCCCGGCATGGCCGACGCAGGACGACAACCGGGCGTACGCGGAGGACTTCGTCCTGCATGGCGAGCGGGCGTTCACCGGGGCCTTCGACTGGTGCCGGAACACAGAACGCAACAACGAACTGCTCGCACCCTTCCGGGGTCTCGGGATCGACGTTCCTGCGCTGGATGTGGTGGGAGACCGCGACATGGTCACCGGGCTGCGTCCCCCGGGCGGGGGCAGCTGGCAGAGCGAGATTTTCCGTGGCCAGGGCGGGTCGGACAACCCGCCGACCGCTGCCGCGACTCAACTGCACGACCCAGCGGCGTTGCCGGGGCGCGATTACTGGACACAGCAGGAGCGTCCCGCCGAGGTCAACGCCACACTCCTTGACTTCCTCAACCGCAACGACGGCTCCGCGTCCCGATGGCGGTACGCGGCGCCAGCCTCGTGGCTTTCTCAACAACTGACTCCCCCCACCAGACAGAGGACACATTGATGCCAGAGCGCAACCCCATCCTGATCACCGGTGCAGCCGGCGAAGTCGGCGGTGTGAGCCGGACGATGGTCGACATGCTGCTCGAACAAGGGCACCCGGTGCGCGCGTTCGTGCGCCAGGACGACGAGCGCGCGCATGCGCTTCGCCAGGCCGGGGCCGAGGTGTTCGTCGGTGACCTGCTCACCATCGCCGACGTGACCGCAGCGCTGAAGGGCGTCCGGCGCATCTACTTCAGCATGAGCCTGTCGCCGTACTACACCGACGCCGTCAGCCTGATGGCCGCCGCGGCACGGGCCCAGGGCGACATCGAGGTCTTCGTCAACATCTCCGAGTACGAGCAGTCGTTCATGACGTTCGACAAGATGACCGCGCCGGAGGAAGAGCGGCGTGCGTGGCTCGGCGAACTCGTCGCCAACTGGTCGCCGCAGCAGCGGGCCCACTGGGTCGCCGAGCAGGTGCTGGAGTGGTCCGGCCTCCCGACCGTCAACATCCGGGCGGCCATGTTCGTCGAGAACCCCCTGATGACCTGGCTGGTGCTGGAGCCGCTGAGCAGGGGTGAACTGCGCCTGCCCTTCGGCCCCCACCGGCTCGCGCCCATCGCGGGTTACGACGTGGCGGAGCTGTGCGCGAGGATCCTGGCCGATCCGGAACCGCACATCTCGAAGTCCTACGAGCTCAACGGCCCGGAGCTGAAGGACATGCACGGCTTCGCGGAGGACTTCTCCGCCGTGCTGGGACGCCCGGTCACCTACGTCCCCATAGAGGTCGAGACCTGGAACGAGACCTACATCGACACCGCCGACGCCCTGGCCGCGGTCCCGCACACCATCGAGCATCTGAAGACCCTGACCCGGCTGATGGGCGGCGGAGGCTACCGCGGCACCACCGACCAGCTGGAAACCCTCCTCGGACGCCCCCCCGAAGACCCTCCGCTGGGCGCTGGAGAACCATCCGCTCATCCAGAAGCTGGCATCCGCCTGAACCACTGAATAATCCGGGCCCCCTCTCACTCCCGGATTCCACCCTTTTTTGCGATGGCTCAAGGCAGGAGTGACATGCTGCCGCTGGCCCGTGAGCCTGATGTGGTCTGCGCGGAAGGCTCGCAGACTTCATACATGTGCGGGCGCTGTCGGGTACGTTTGGTGACCTTGAGTCTTCTCGCGCTTCGTCGTGGCGCCCGTGCTGGATCGGTGCTGGATGCGCGGGCGTTTCGGCAGGTCAAAGCCTTATGGTGGAGTTCCGCTTCAGTGTATGAATTCCACCACGTCGTTGACCTGGGGAAATGGGATCCACGCGTGAAATACGGCTGGTGATCCCAGGTTGGTTTAGCCCGAGGCCGACTCTTCACTGTCGCCCTCTGTGGCGGCCTCGAAGCCGAGGCCGTCACAGACGAGATCCCAGGGGTGCTGGTTGGCCAGCCAGAAGCTCGTCGGCAACCATCAGCAGCACTTCAGGGAACTGCGCGGCAAGGGCATTGGCTGCCACCTCCCATGAGCCGAGCCGCAACGCCTGCATGATCAGGGAAGAGGCTCGATCTGCCTGGGCTTGGCGTGACACGGCCACCAATGCCCCTGCCCGCTCTCGCGGGTTGATGATGGCCCGGGTCAGCGCCTCAGCGCGGTCGACGTCCCCAGCCTGAGCAACCGCCGCCGCCACCCGTGCTCGCACCGGTGTTCCCGCGACCCGTGTTCGTACCCGCGGCTTTGCAACAGCCGCCTCGGCCTCCCGGGTGAGCGCCTCGGCGCGCCCGGCGTTGCCAGCCCGAGCGAGAGCCACAGCTACCGTCTCCAACGCTCGCACCTTCACTCCCCGGTCTGAGATGGCCAACGCATCGGCCTCGGCTTCCCGGGTCAGGGCCTCGGCGCGGTCGGCGTCACCAGCCCGAGCCACAGTCGACGCCACCGCCATGAATGCGCGCACTCGTGGTCCTGGCTCGGTGATGGTGCGGGCAAGGGCTTCCGCGCGGTCTGCGTCCTCGGCTCGTGCTGCTATCGCCGCTGACGCCCGCACCGATGCCTGCACCGACGCCCGCTCATAAGGGTTGGTGATGGTCTGGGCGAGCTCCTCAGCGAGGTCAATGTCCCCGGCTCGTCCCACGGCCTTCACTACAGCCGATAGCGCCATATCTCGTGGCTTCGGGCTCGTGACGGTCCGGGCTGCCGCCCCGGCCTCGGCCAAGAGTGGCCCGGCGCGATCGACGTCCCCAACCCGAGCCACAGCAGCCAACGTTGACGCCCTCTGATGCGGAGCGGAAATGCTGCGAGCAAGCGTCTCAGCTCGCTCAGTGTCCCCGCACCGGGCCATCACTAACGCCACGGCGGCTGTGACCTTCACTTGCTCCGGCAGGTCGCTGATGTCGCGTGCGGCGGCCTCGTGGGCGAGGGCTGCCGCGCGGTCAACGTCCCCGGCCCGAGCTGCAGCCTCTGCCACGGCCACCAACGCCTGTATCCGCAAGCCCGGTTCCGTGATCGTGCGGACGACAGCCTCGGCACGCTCGGCGTCCCCAGCACGAGCTGCCGCCTCTGCCACGGCCACCAACGCCTGTATCCGCAAACCTGGTTCCGTGATCCTGCGAGCGAGAGCTTCGGCGCGCGTGGAGTCCGCTGCCTTGGCCACTGCCTCCACGACTGCCATTAGCTCAGAGGGGTCGCTAATGCTGCGGGCCGTGGCCTCAGCTTCGTGGGCGAGGGCTTCTGCTCGGTCAACGTCCCTGGCCCGAACTGCCGCCTCCGCCACCGCCACCAACGCCGACGCTCTGCGGGACGAGTCGGTGTTGGCCCTGGCTTCGGCCTCGGCCCGATCAAGAATTTCAGGGGCCCCCGAAGCTGCGTCCGCCGCCTGGTACACGTGTGTGCTGGCATGGTCCGAGACCTCGTGACGGTCGGCATCTGCAATTCGAACCGACGCCACCGCCCCTAGCGCCCGCGCCCGCTCCTGCCGATTGGTGATGGTCTGGGCGAGGGCCTCAGCGAGGTCAACGTACCCGGCTCGAGCCACGGCCTTTGCCACCGCTGTTGATGCTCGCGCTCGCGCTTTTGGATTGGCAATGGCCTGTGCCACGGCCGCGGCCTCGCGGACCAGGGCATCAGCATGGGGGACATTCCCCAGCTGCACTGCCGACTCCGCCACCATCGACAATGCCAAGGCCCGCTCAAATGGGCTGATGATGGTGCGGGCCACTGCCGCGGCCTCGTATGCAAGGGCCTCACCAAAGGGGGCGACCTGGTGCGCTCCTCGCGCCCGGTTTAGGGCACTTCGCTGGCCCTGCGCCCCGATGAGGGCATCCAGCGCCCGAACCCGGCTACCTGGATCTGGGATGGACCGGGCCAGCGCCTCGGCGCGCAGGGGACGGCCGAGGAAGGCCCAAACAGCGGGCAGGCCGACGGGGATGTGGGTGTTGCGTTGGGCAAGTCTGTCGCGGCAGACCGCCAAACGGGTCATGGCCGGCAAGTGATCTGGCTTTCCGCGATCAAGGATCGCGTCCTGCGTGGTGATGATCTCGGTTAGCGCGATCGAATCGCCGCCGCTCACGTCCAGCATTCGGTCGTGGCGGGTCTTGTCGAGAGCGCAGGAGATCATCCTGGGCAGGTCTCCGACAGCATGCAGCATGCGAAAGTAGCCGCGCATTAGATACTCGGGAGACTCGCCGGGCCAGTTATTGAAGCGGTACTGGTCAGCCCAGGCATGCAGCCGTTGCCGGTACTGCGCCAAGCGCGCGTCCCTCAGGAACCTTACGGCGGTTTGCTGAAGTTCCTCGTGGCCGAGCATGTAGACGTCATTCGCAAGCCCGGTCCGGTCAGAGGCCGGCCGACGGGCGAACGTCCGTCCAGTCACGGCGTGCAGGGCTTCCTCCACCTCCCATGGCTCAAAACGCGTCAGTTCAGCCAGATCCCTGCTGCTGAGACCGCCACCAGCTGCGGTAACCAGGCCCAGCAGGTCTTGTTCCGCCGCCGTGCCGCGCAGCAGCCGTTTCAGCTCCCGGTCCGCGTCATGCCGTACGACCTGCGCGTGCGGGGACACCGTAAGGATCCTTTCGACTGCCGGATCGTGCAGCGGGTGCCCTGCGGGCACATCCGAGGGAACTGGCGGGTGATGGCGCCCCGCCACGACAACGCGCATACCGGCCGGGGGTTGGGCTGGCAGCAGCGCGGCGATACTGTGGGCGGCTGCTCCGCTGTCCTCGTCGAGGCCGTCTACGACGAGTACGAGGCGTTGTCCCTGGTCATTGCAGGACACAGCTACGGCATCGAGTAACTGCCACAGGTGTGCGGCACGGGTGGCGGCGGTCATGAAAGGCGATATGGGCTCGCCGAGGAGGGACGCCAGCTGTTCGATGACCACGTCCAGGAACGCCTCGCGATCGTTCTGCGCAGCGAGACGGGCCGTGATGAAGAACGAGACGATACGTGTCCCGGGCGGTGGGTGCAGAACGAACCAAGACAGCAGAGCGGATTTTCCCGCCCACGCCTCGGCGCGCCACCACTGGTAGTCGCCGGCACCGGGCCGGGTGCAGAAGTCAGCGAGTTCGGCCAGTTCCTCCTCCCGGCCATTCAGAGCCTCGGGAGCGATTGCCTTCACCTGGTACAGGTACGCCGAACGTGCCGCCGGGACCGCGGGCGCGGTCACGTTGACCTGGACGTTGCCGTCGCCGATCTGCACGCCCCTGGCCCCGCGGAGGTCTGCTTCAGAGCCGAGTTCGTCCGTGGCCACCTGTGCGGCCCGTCAGTTGAACGTATTGGTCTGGGTGTTGTGGGTCCCGATCATGACGCCCTTGGCCCCACGGGCATCCACGACACGCGGCCCGCCGTGCGGGCTGAAGCCACCCAGGTCCTGGAGCAAGGACCGTGCGGCGGCCAGGATTTCCTCGTCCTGGTCGACGCCGGACACCGACAGAAGCTCGCCCAGCCGGTCCTGCCACATGACGGGCTCGGCCTCGCTGGCCTCCAGGATCCCAACGCCATCCGCGCTGCCAGTCGCAAGACGCCGTCGCACCGACTCACGCAACCCGGCGTAAGTGTCCTGAATCGCACTGCTTGTAGTGTCCGTGAGGCCCGCCGCAGCACCCGCGGCCAGCGCGGCGACCACCAGCTCCACCCCGTTCATACCTGCCCCTTTCGTCTGACCGAATCTATTCAACGTCACCCTGCTGCGCGGAGGGGACATGGGCTACAAGTTTCACATCAACTACTCCTCAGGGAACAGAAATCGGGCCTCCACCCATCGCCTTGGGTGACGCCCAAGCGCCGGATCCGGTGAACTGGGTCACCGCACGCGCGTCTATGAGGTTCGCTCGCTGGACAAGGCCGACCTGCTCAGACGGCACATTGCACCGCGGTGTCGGCTCACCGTCTATCTGCAAGCCCTGCTTCTCCGGCACCGACTGGCGCGGGCCGCGCTCCCGTGGTGCAGGTGCCAGGAAGCCGCCACAGCAGAGGGGCCCACCCCATGTGACAAGTCTCTGGGCGGGCCCTCCGAAGACGTGCAACGGTGCAACTCAGTGGTCGGTCAAGGTGCGAAGCACCCAGTGCCGCCCTCGGCGAAGGCGTCGATGCCGGTGCTGGCGGGGGCGGGGAAGATCTGATCGGTGAGGGTCACCTGTTCGCCGCACCTGTTCTGGGCGTAGACATCGACGGAGGAGGCGTCGACGAGGACGTGCAGGCTCAGCCGGCCGTCGTGCAGATCGAGCGGGGCGCGCTGGACGCCGGAGAAGGTGGGGTCGAAGTCGGTCGCGCCTCGCCGGCGGCCGACCAGGGCGCCCCACTTCGTCCGGGGCTGGCGACAGGGCTGGCCTCCCACACGCTTGTGTGACTTCTGAGTCAATGCGCCGATGCGGCAGGCGTGTGATGTGCTACCTCTCGTACGTAGACGGAGTCGGCTGCCAGTGGAACCACTGTGTCGAACGGGGGAGAGAAGTGGCATCTGTGGTGCTGGTGCACGGCATCTTCAATTACGTCCGCGGGATGCCGCCCGCAAAGGCAGCGGCGGTCAAGGCCGACGACTGCCGTGTGAAGCTCGCCGAGGGGATGGCCAAGGCCAGACTGGCGGCCGACGTACCAGAGTTGGTCATGGCGTACTACGCAGATCTTCTGTGCCCGGATGTGCCGGGAGAGACGCAGTCCTCCGACGCCGGCCTGAGCTTTGAGAACCTGACGGCACCTCAGCGGGAGCTGGCCGCGGAGTGGCTTGTGCAGGCTGGCGCTCCGGTGCCCGGGGAGTTGCAGAACGTCGCGCTGGCCCCCCTGCGACAGATGCTCGGCTGGCTGGTGGACGACCGCATCGGCCGGGTCGGGCAGCGGGTCAGGGAGCAGACCGTGCGGCGTCTGGAAAGAGTGATGGTCGCTCTACTGCGCGAGGTGGAGGCGTACACATCGTGGCCGGAGCGACGCGCACTGGTGCGGGAGCGTGTCGCCGAGACGATCCGGCGTGAACGTCCGCATGTGGTCGTTGCGCACTCGCTCGGTTCCGTCGTCGCGTACGAAACGCTTCACGCCCACCCGGAGCTGACCGCCCCTCAGTTCGTAACCCTTGGCTCGCCGCTGCGGCTGCCGTCGCTGGTGCGCCGCCTAGAGCCGGGCCTGCGCGGCGGGCGAGGGGCCAAACCCGCCGGAGTGGGCCACTGGACAAACTTCGCCGATGTCGGGGATCTGGTGGCGATCCCGCCGAAGCTGTCCGAAGTGTTCCCAGTGGATCAAGACGAGACATTCGACAACGGGCTGGGCTTTCACGGGCTCGGTGGTTACCTGGCGAATGGACTCACCGGCCTAGCCATCATTCCCTACCTTTCCTGACCGGATATCACACGTCGCCTCTCGTGACCGACATCGGTTTCGGCAGGGGCGCGGCTCCGTGCCGGATTGCAGGTAAGCAACGCGGGGAGGGCGCAGGATAGTGGTGAGGGCACTGTTGGCGGGCGCGGGTGCGTTTCCCGAGCCTGACGAGAGCGAGAAGGCTCAGGCCAGCGGCATTCTGCAGCTCCGTCCGCTGCCTTCAGTCGAGACGGCAGTGCGCACGCTGGCTTCGACTCTGCACCGTGCAGGGGTCAGCACCGGCGGTGACCCGCTGCTGGAGGCCGACCAGAGCACGCTCCTCGACCATTGGCGCAGGCTGCGGCAGAGCACCGATGGTGAGCCGCTGATCTTGCACTTCGCAGGCCACGGGATCCGGGGCGCCAACGGCGGCCTGTATCTGTGTACGGCCGGCGCCGACGCGCGAGACGAGTTCCTCGACGACACCTGTGTCGCCTTCGACAGGCTGTTGTCCATGGCGGAGAACGGAGGGCGGCTGGTTCTGTTCCTGCTCGATGTGTGCGGGGCCGGACAGGCCGTTGTTCAGCAGCAGCTGCAGGACCTGGCCGCCTGTCGCCCGCAAGACGGCGTGCGCAACGCTTGGATCATCGGGGCGTGCACGAACGATACTGATACCTACGGCGCTCGCTTCACCACTGCCACCGCCACGGTGGTGAACCGGCTCGCCGACGGTGCCCTAGACCTCACGCCCACCCTGGAATACCTGCCAGTCGACACCCTTGCGGCCGCCATCAACCGCGAGCTCGCCCGCGCCGACATCGCTGCGGGCCGCCACCATCAGACAATCGTCCGCACCCCCCAACTCGAAGCCGCCCCCGAACCCCAGCCCTTCCTGCGGAATCCCGCTCACACCGGTGATCCTCGCACCGCTCTGCTGGAGGGTATGGATCCCCGCCTACGTGAATTCGCCCATGCCTGCTCGCCCGGCTTGGATCCGCTGCATTTCGCGACCCGCGCCGCCGGCAATTCCCAGGCCGACGTCGTCCACTTCTCCGGACGAGCCAGCGCACTCGGCTTCATTCAGAACTGGATCAACAACCCTGCCGACCAGAGCGATACCGACGACCAGCCCGCTGACGGCGGGCGTCGGCTGCTGATGGTCACCGGAGGTGCCGGCAGCGGCAAGTCCGCCTTGCTCGGCGTCACCGCATGCCTCACGCACCCGGAGCTCGCCCCCCTGCGTCGCCGCGTCCGTAATGCCGTGCGTGGCTTCCGGCCTGCCCTGGCCGGGCCCGTCCTGGCAGTCCACGCCCGTCAGCTCAGCATCCAGCAGATCACCGATTCCCTGCACCATCAGCTCCACCAGCAGGTCTCCCGCACCGACGACCGGCCTGGCTGGGAACCCTCCGGCCGCGTGAGGACAGCAGAGCTGTTGCAGGAACTCAAGAGGGCGGGCGACACGCTGGTGATCCTTGACGCCCTCGACGAAGCGATCGACCCCGCCCAAGTCGTGAGCGAACTTCTCATGCCGCTTGCCAACGAGTCTTCCCAGGGGCCGGGGCCTCGAGTTCTCCTCGGTACCCGTCGGTGGTGGAGGACTGAGTACTTTTTCCGGGACGGCTACGGCTACCAGCTGCCCTCCCTGTACAGATACACACGCGAGCACCCTGAGGCGGTGCTGGATCTCGACCCGAAGACTGACGACGATCGCCGCGTTCTGGCCGACGACCTGCACACCTACCTCGACCTCACCCTCGACACGCATTACCCCCCGGAGCGCGTCCGCGACATCGCCGAACAGATCGCTCGCTACACCGACAGCGGCGTCTTCCTCGTCGCCACCCTCTACGCCGACCACCTCCTCACCTCGACCGGCGACGACACGGCCCCGCCACCCGGCAGCATCACCGAAGTCTTCGAACTCCACCGCGCCACCCTCGCCCGCACGGACTTCTGGATCGATCCCGTCCTGACCGTCCTGGGCCACGCTCGCGGCCAAGGAATGCCTCTCGACCTGATCCACACCGCCGCTCTCGCCCACCAGCCTCCCGATCGCGGCCAGCCCACGCCCCAGCTCACTGACACCAAGCGCGCTCTGGCCAAGGCCGCGTTCTACCTACGCACCGCGCCCGACGCCGAACAGCGCCTGCTCTACCGCTACTTCCATCAAGCGCTCACCGACCATACGGCGCCTCTCACCGACCCGGCCGTCCTCTACTCCGCGCTCCTCGCAACCGTGCCGACCGCTGCTGACGGCGGCCGTGACTGGGAACACGCACCCCCCTATCTGCTCCATCACATCGCCGAACACGCTGCCACCGTCGGCAACGGAGCCGTTGATCACCTCTTGGAAGACCCCTCATTCCTGGTCCACGCCGACCCCGACATCCTCGTCCCCCATCTGCCTGAAGCGAACACAGAACGAGCTGTCCTCCACGCCCACATTTACCGTGTTGCCGCAGCCCGCCTTCCCAAAGGCCATGCCACCGCCACACGCCGCTTCCTCCTAGCCTGGTACGCTGCCAAGCTGAGGCCCAGCCTGGCCCGCGCGATTGCTGCGGTTCCACTCAATGGCCGGCCGCCCCTGGCACTGCACCTGTCGACAACACAGCACAATGCTCGGCGAGTCCCTGCTTATGTGCACAGCCCCACGGGCCACACCCAGTGGGTGAGAGCGGTGAGCAGCATCCTCTTGTCCGACGGGACGCCGCTTGCCATCACCACCAGCAGCGACAGGAGCATGATCTTCTGGAATCTGCGTACCGGCGCCCACCGTCCTGTCATCACCGGCCACAGCGGTGAGGTGAATGGAGTGACCGGTGCCGCCCTGCCGGACGGGACGCCCGTCGCCGTCACGGCCAGCTACGACAAGACCGCCATCGTGTGGGACCTGGAAACTGGCGCTCCCCGCCACGCCCTCACGGGCCACAAAGACGTAGTGCGGGCGGTCAGCGGCGCCCGACTCGCGGACGGGACGCCCGTCGCCGTCACGGCCAGCTACGACAAGACCGCCATCGTGTGGGACCTGGAAACCGGCACCCCCCGCCACACCCTCACCGGCCACAAAGACGTAGTGCGGGCGGTCAGCGGCGCCCAACTCGCGGACG
>NZ_JBEXRA010000016.1:0-104304 GCF_040612855.1 Streptomyces sp. NPDC006332 | reverse complement strand
ACGGGACGCCCGTCGCCGTCACGGCCAGCTACGACAAGACGGCAATCGTGTGGGACCTGGAAACCGGCACCCCCCGCCACACCCTCACCGGCCACAGCGGTGAGGTGAATGGAGTGACCGGTGCCGTCCTGCCGGACGGGACGCCCGTCGCCGTCACGGCCAGCTACGACAAGACGGCAATCGTGTGGGACCTGGAAACCGGCACCCCCCGCCACACCCTCACCGGCCACAGGGAGTGGCTCTCTGCCGTCGGCAACGCTGCGCTACCGGACGGGACGCCCGTAGCTGTGACAACCGGCCACGACAAGACCGTGATCGTGTGGGACCCGGCAACCGGGCGGAAGATGTGGAGCACTCAACTCCCTGACACCGGTCTCTGTGTAGCGGCCATCCCCGCAGGATTCCTTATCGGCCACGGTCCGGACATCGCATGCTTCCTCTGGACCGATCTCGAAGGGCTTCTGGCCAGAGGCTGGCCGGAACCGAGCAGTGGCCAACGCGTGTGCTCATACTCGGCTGTGTAACCTCCTCAGAGCGCGCCCGGTGGGTGGTTCAGCAAGGCGGGGGGAGAGGTATGCCCGCGAACTCCCGGACGTCTCGGGTCAGATGGGCCTGGTCGGCGTAGCCGGTGCGGGTGGCGGTCTCGGCCATGGGGGTTCCGGTGCGGGCCATGGCCAGTGCGCGCTCGAGGCGCAGTAGGCGTCCCAGGCTGCCCGCCAGGGTGCGCCCCACATCGGCGCGCAATGGCGGGACGAAGGAGCGGTACTCGTCAGTGCGCCAGAAGTCAACGCCCTGGAGCTGCTCGTTCGTGCGGCTGAGTCGGTCCCGACTGGTCATCTACCAGCCGAATTCCATCTGGATGGGGATGCCGTCCACGATCTCGGTCTGGGCATTCGGAGTGATATCGACCGGCACGCCAAGCTGGGTGGCGATGGGCGTGTATAGGTCGGTGGAGACCTCGGGGGTGCGCAGGGAAATCAGGAGGGCATAGCTGACGGGGAGACCGATTCGGTCATTGCGCTTGTTTGCCTTCCACCAGCCGCCGACCGGGTAGACCGCGAGTGTGCCGCAGTCGGCGAGTTCGGCCGCTGATCCACGCCAGATGTCCGCATGCAGGGAGCCGAGGTTGCGGAACCGCGGGCCGACCAGCCAGCGGCTGTTGGACTCGAACGCTTTTGGATTGCCGACCCCATCGCTTTCGTGTTCTGCCTGCTCGGCCAACCGCCTCTGGAATGCCTCGCCGGATTCGGTGGAGCCTTTGATGGCGAAGCGCAGACCATGTGAGGCGTAGCTGTAGCGGCCGAGCATGCCGCGCCGGCCTGGATTGGGTTCGATCATGTAGGCGAGCGTCACGCGCAGGTCCACGGTGGTTTCGGCCAGCTCGCGGAGCTGTTCCAGGGGCCACGGCAGGTTGTGCAGCTTCAGCTCGGCGAGCCGGACCTGCCCGCCCTTGACCCGCTTGAACGGCACCAAGGTGTTCTGGACGATCATTGTGACGGCGTTGGAGGCACTGTTGCGGATGCGTTCGGCGGTGGGCATACCCCAGCCATAGCGGCGGATCACCTGCCGCATGACCTCGCCTTTGGCCAGCTTGGGAGTCCCGGTCTTCTTGAACAGTCCCTGATCGACCATGGCCGGGGTCCACTGGGCTTCGTGGACGAGCAGGGCGCGGACCGTTTCCGGTCGCAACCCGGGGTAGGTGCTCATAGCTGTGGCGGCCAGTGCAGCCGCCTGGGCGGTGGCAGCGCTTGTAGCGTTCGTCCAGGTCAGCTGACGGGCTGGGTCGTGGTGAGTGGTCGCCACGCTGAGCAGCTCATGCTCGTCCAGAATGCTGTCGTCCGGGGCGACGAGCATGTTGCCGCCCTCCAGCACGATGTCAGGCTTCGTGACGGCCGCATTGGCCAGTGCCACCGAGGTCCGGCTGAACGGCGACAGGCCGCCCGGAGCGACCAACGGCCGGTAATCGCGGAACAAAGGGATATCGGGGATGGCATCCAGGTGCGTGCAAGCGCCGACGGTGAGCACGTTGTGCGCGTGGGCAGGTTCCTCGATGCGCGACAGATCGGCGAGCAGCAGCGGGTCCAGCGTGCCTTCTTCGGTGCGCATCTGTTGAGGCTTGGCGCCGCGGATGTTGCCGGCGCTGACGATGATCAATCGTGATGCATCCGGGTCGGGCGCGCCGATCAGGTCGATACGGTCGTCCCGAACGGTCACGTCCGTACCCGCGGCCAGGGCGTCCAAAGTGGCTGACCACAAGGTCGCTGTGCCGTCAACGCCGTTCTCGCCGACGCCCGACTGCCGAGTGATGGCCATCGAGAAAATCCGGGCCGACGGTGAGGGACCGCCGTTACCGATCTCGGCGGTCGCCACCGCGTTGGCGGTCGTCTCGGCGCAGGTGCGCGGAGACGTTGCCGGCGCATGGCCATCGTTGAGGATCTTTACCGACTCCAGACCGTGGCTCAGCACTACAGGGTCTTTCGACTGCAGAGCAGCAGAGACATCACCGAACAAGGCGAGCCCAGCCATCTGCGTGCCGTGCCCGTGCCGGTCGGCCGGCGTGCTGCCAGGCAGCACGGTGTAGGCACGCTCGTGCAGCGCAGGCTTGAGGAGGGCGTGTTCCTGGGCTATGCCCGTGTCCAATACACACACTGCAGGGGCCTGCGGGCCAGCCGGCTCGATGCGTCCAGCGAGATCTTCGACGAGTTCCACGCGGAAGGCGCGATCGACGGCGTACAGACCCTCGGCAAAGGTCGGCGTGCGAATTTCGGCGGGACAGGCGTTCGTGGCCAGCAGGACCGTCAGCTCCTCGCCGGTCGTCGCGACATGCGCGACGAGGCGCTCACCTACTCGGATCGCCCGGTCGCTGATACGCCACTGCCGCTCGCCAGCCAGGGCTCGCAGGGTGACGACCGGATCGGTCGGCGTGATCCGCGGATCGAACCACAGCTCCCACCACCGCTCCTCGTGCAAGGGCGGCAGGTCCTGCCGTTCCTGCCAGAGGTGCTCCAACAGCGCCCGCTGGATCTGCTCCATATTGGCCACCAGCGGGGCCTGCTTCGGGTTGCCGCCGTCGGTGTCTTCCGTGAAGTCGTTGATCCGCTGCGTGAACGAGGCGACCTTGTCGAACGGGATCCATACCAGCGCGTCCTGCGGCGCGTCGGCGGACTGCGGATGGCTGCTCAAGAGGGTCAGGCCCGCGCCGTCCAGACGCTCCAGCATCAGAGGGTGGTCTGGCGCCGCCTCGATCCGCACGGCGAAACCGTCCGGCTGAAAGGCATCGGAGATGTGTCGCGCGATCTGAGCCGACTCGTGTTCTGCCGTCTCCAGGCCACCCACCAGCGCAGCGGCGTGTCCTTGCCGGTCCTCTCGCTGGACCAGGTCCGGCCCGCCTCCGCCAGAAGTCTCCGGCCGCGGTGTAAGCGTGGCGGCTTGCCAAGGAACCATCAGATGCGGGGTGGACCTCGCAGGAGCGGCGGGCTCAGGCATGGTGGGACGCATGCCGCTCGCTCAGCGCCTCCAGTAGCAGCCGTTCGTCCACCACGTTACTGTCGCCCAGAATAGCCCGCTTGGCCGCCGCCTCCGCCGCTTTGACCAGCTCTGCGTGGCTCAGGCCGGATGCACTGTCTGTCACGGCGCACCACCGTACTGTGCTGGTATCCATTCCGGCTAGCCGTCGGAGCATGACCTGCACCGCTTGATCGGGCGTGGGCGGACCGTAGGTCGCGATCATGTCGAAGCGGCGGAAGAGCGCCCGGTCCAGGAGCTGGTGGTGGTTGGTGCCGGCTACGACGAGGCTCTCAGAGGGAGCCTCGTCCAGGAACAGCAGAAACGAGTTCAGGATTCTCCGTGCTTCGCCGACGTCATTGCCCGCCGCACGCTCGGCGCCAAGAGCATCGAACTCGTCGAACAGATAGACAGCCCGGGTCTGGGCTACGGCATCGAAGACCAGACGCAGCTTTGCAGCGGTCTCACCCATAAACCGGCTGATCAGACCGTCGAGGCGGATGGTGAACAACGGTAGTTTCAGCTCGCCGGCCAACGCTGCGGCGGTCATGCTCTTTCCCGTGCCTGGAGGTCCAGACAGCAGGACTCGGTGCACTGGTGTGAAGCCGAAACGCTCCAGCCGAGCGCGCTGGCGCTGCTCGTGCAGTACCCGATCCAGTGACGCTCGCAGCCCCGTGTCGAGGGTCATGTCATCGAGTTGGGTGTCCGGGTAGCCCGCTGTCAGGAGACTGGTCAGCTCGCCGCGCGGCTGTACTACTGGAGTGGCGGCATTTTGGTTGCTGGCCCTGCCCGGTTTCTGCTGGGCTGCCTCAACCAGATCACGCAGCTCTACTGCGAACTTTCCTTGCCCCTGGCGAGCCGACTTGGCTGCCACCTGCAGGGCAACGCTGTAGAAGAGGTCGTCGTTGGCCTCGGCGTGCGCGCGCACCAGAGCTTTCAGGTGCTCGGCGTTCGCCGCCATCGCCCGTCACCCTTCCGATGCCCGCGTCCCGTAAGGGAGGTCTACCCAGGAGCCGGTGGACACCTGCAAAAGCATCGTACGGCCCTCGACAGGAGGCTGCTGCCCAGACCTGCATCACCCGCTGAGAGCGCTGCGGATCATGCTTGACAGAGACGGCCGTTCCGTCCCGCGTTTTTAGCCGCGGAAGCGAGAGCCGATGGAAGATCAGGCCGCGCAGTTCGCTGGAAAGGGGGGATTAGCCCCCCATCCCTTTCTCGATTGGCAGCCGGTGCCGCATCGTTCGAGTGCCAGGTAGGAGGCGAGCAGGACTCTGTAAGCGAGGTGACGGTGCAGTACGAGAAGCGGGCTCCGGGCAGAAGGCTTGTCGCATCGTGATCCTTTTGGGGTGGAATATGTTGGCTGTACTTCGCTTCCGCTGCGGGTAGGCAGGCTGCCGTGGCCAGCGTCTTCCAGCGGTGCAAGAAGGACGTGAGGCATCGGGCCTACCCGTGTCGGAAGGCAGGGTGTGGTCATGGGTGGACGGTGCGATATCGCGAGCCGGGCGGGAGAAGGGGGCGCCAGAGGGAGAAGTCGTTCCCCCGACGGGCAGGGCCTGATGGTGCTGATGCGTTCGCCGTCAAGATGGAAGACGGCAAGCGGACTGGCGTGCGCCTCAACCCCGAGCCGGAGGCCACGCCAGTGCGTGAATGGGCGTACGGCTGGTTGGAGCGCAAGAGCATCGGCGAAGGGACGCGCCGAAACTACGAAGGGTTCGTGCGCAACCACCTGGTTCCGCATCTCGGGCGCAAGACGTTGGTAGGACTGAGGCGCTCCGACATCGAGAGGTTCGCCGCAGCCGTCTACAACCGTGGACAAGGGATGGCGGCTGCCACGATCAACGATCGCTTGGTCCTGGTGTCAGCCATGCTGGAGGCTGCCGTCGTTGATAGCCGCATCCCGTGCAACCCGGCAAAGGGCGTCCGGATCGGCCGCTCCCGGCTGCGTCCGGTAGATGCTGATGAGATCCCCTCTCTCGATGAGGTCGATCTGCTCGCTCGATGCATCGCCCCGCAGTACCGGCTCACCGTCTATCTGCAAGCAGCAGCTGGTCTGCGGGTCAGCGAGGCCCTCGCGCTGTCGGCCGAGTGCAGACGGTCCGGCTCCGTTCGGGTGCGCTGGCAGGTCAGCTCGAGAGCCCGCAGTCGTGATTGCCGCGCGACGTTCGTTCCGCTCAAGGCCCGGGTTGAGGGCGAGTACCGCGATATTCCGGTCGCGCCGTTTCTCGACAAGGAGATTGACGCGCACCTCTCGCAGTGGGCTCCCGTGCCGGTTGACTTCACCGGTCCGTCTGGCGAGCACCGGCAGCTGTCCGTGTTCTTCGCACCCCGCGACCGCGGCAAGGGCGTAATGCCCACTGCGTCGACGTACGGCTATCACTTCAGGAAAGGGTGTGTCGCTGCAGGGCTTGTGGGCAGCCGGGGGAGGCCGAAGTACACGCCGCGCATCCTGAGGGACTTCTTCGCCTCGACGGCGCTTGCCCATGGCATTCCCATCCATGAGGTCTCTCGCTGGCTTGGGCATCGGTCCATCAAGGTCACTGTCGACACCTACGGACACCTCGTGCCGCGGGCGTGGAGCCGGTGCCGGGAGATCCTTCAGAACGCCATGCGGCCGGGGCCTCAGTGCGCCCCGGCACCTGGCCATGTTGCGTGTGGTG
Source organism: Streptomyces sp. NPDC006332 (assembly GCF_040612855.1). NCBI lineage: Bacteria > Bacillati > Actinomycetota > Actinomycetes > Kitasatosporales > Streptomycetaceae > Streptomyces > Streptomyces sp. NPDC006332. Next base: position 98,143 of record NZ_JBEXRA010000016.1, on the reverse strand, counting down.
CTGGATGTGGTGGATGAGGCCCGACGGTGCTGGATCGGTGCTGGATATGATCAGTGCGACGGACGTTTCCGCAGGTGGGAGCGCTGCACTAAACATTCCGGTTCAACGTGTAGCTTCCCCGTTGATGGACGTGAGATAGATCCGTCAAAATGCAGGTCAGAAGGGGTCGGGCTCTGACGAGTCCGACTCGTGGACCTGGAGCGGCGTCCGACCTGGACGACCCGGACGACCATTTCACCGTTGTCGATGGTGGTTCGTTCAGTGGTGCAGGCCGACCAGCAGATCAGGGCCGAGCCGTCCGATGGCTTCGGTGTTGAGCCGGTAGTACACAGCGGTCCCCTCCCGGTGCGTCAGGACGAGCCCCGCCTCGCGCAACTGCCGCAGATGCCGCGAGACCTGAGGCGATGTCATCCCCAGTCGGGCCGCGAGCTCCGCCGTGGCCGCGGGGCGACGCAGGATGTTCCGGCAGATCAGCAGTCGGGTCGGGTCCGCCAGCACCGCCATTCGCCGTTGGACCTGTCCCACGGAGACCGTCGCCGCGTTCTGCATCGCCGGGTACTGCACGACGACCGGATAGCCGGGGACGTGCTTGACGACCATGTGCGGATCTCCGTGCACACTCGGCACGAGGATGCAGGGCGTGCACTCGTCCAGCCGCGCTGTCGCGTGGTCCAGCTTGTCGACGATCACGCGGGGCGGGTCGTCCGACGCGGTGCCGATGCCGTCGAAGGCCGCCGCGACGCCGTGCAGACGCAGCTGCCGCTGCCGGGCCCGGGCATCGGCGTTGACCTCGGCCCGCACCCGGCGCCACTCCTTGTCGAAGAGCGCCGCGTCGAAGGCAGCGAGGAAGCCCAACAACTCGTCCCGGAACCGGGCCGCGTCGTCGATCAGCCGAAGTCCCAGGTCGTAGCGGCGCAACGAGATCAGCCGCAACCGCCGTAGAGCCCCCGCCGGGTCCTGCGGCGGCTCGCCGGAGGTTCGGTTCTTGCTGATCAGCGCCTCCAGGGTCAGCGCTGTGAAGGCTTCGACGGGCAGTCGCGACACCTCGGCGAGCTCGGTGTCCAGTGAACGCTCGGGCCCCGTGGCCAGTGGCAGCAGATAGCGCGCCCGGAACGCGCCCCACAGGGGAGCCCACACCGTGGCACCCAGACCTGGGAGATCAACAACGTCGGCGACTCGAACTGGATGGACGGCGCGGACGCCCACGGCCGGACGCGGCTGGAGCGGCTGCGCGCACTGAGCGCGGACTTCGAGCGGCACGGCATCCCGGTGCGCTTCGACGTCGTGCCGGGTGTGGCCCACGCGGCGATGCACATCCTCGAACCCGTCAAGGAATTCTTCACGTCGATTCTGAGAGAAGAGAGAGCCCGATGAGGAATCCGTACGTCAGACCGGCCGTCCGTGCCGCCGCCGTCCTCATGGCCGCGAGCCTGATCAGCAGCTGCGCCGTGGGGGCCGCGGACAGCGGAAGGGACAGTGGGAAGGCGGTCGCGTATCCCACCAAGGGCATCTCGCTGCTCGCCCCCGGCAGCCCCGGCGGCGGCTGGGACACCCGCGCACGAGGCATGGCCCTGGCTCTCACCCAGTGCAAGGTGATCGACCAGAAGGTCACCGTGAGCAACAAACCGGGGCCGGCGGCACGATCGGCCTGGCCGACTTCGTCCAACACAAGGGCGACCCGCACCAGCTCGTGGTGATGGACACGGTGACGGTGCTGGGCGGCATCGCCGTCAACAAGTCCCCGGTCGACCTGAGGTCGCTCACTCCCGTGGCCGGCCTCACCAAGTCCCCGAGCGCCATCGTCGTACCGAAGAACTCTCCGTACGACGATCTGGAGAGTCTGCTCGCCCAACTGAAGAAGAAGCCGAAGTCGGTCAAGTGGACCGGTGGCTCACTCGGCGGCGCCGACCACATCCAGGCGGCGCTGCTCGCCAAGAGCCAAGGCGTCACACCCTCCAAATTCAACTACGTGCCCACCGGCGGTGGCGGCGAGACGGTCAGTCTGCTGCTCAGCGGCGCCGCGACCGTGGGCATCTCCACTGTCACCGAACTCCGCGGCCAGATCGAGGCCGGAGACCTGAAGGTCCTCGCCCTCGCCGAAAAGTCCGAAGGGCAGGAGATCAAGGGCATCGACGCCCCGTCGCTGGCTGAACTGGGGCTGGAGGAGGCTGCCCTCGGGAGCGTCGGCGGTGTTCTTGCCCCGTCCGCCCTGTCCGACGCCCAGCAGCAGGCCATCGTGAAGATGATGCGCAAGATGCGTGATACGAGCTGCTGGAAGAGTGTGCTGAAGCGGAACGACTGGGCGGATGCCTGGACCCCTGGCGACGAGTTCGGCGGCCTGATCGAGAAGCAGGAGGGTCAGGTCAATGAGGTCCTCAAGGAACTGGGGCTCGTGAAGTGACCGCCTCTCAGCAGCCGTCCGGGCCGAACCGGTCGGCCGAGCAGCATCCGCAGCTCCCGCAGGCCTCCATACCCGGGGGCCCCGAGCAGCGGCCGGCCGCCGACCGGCCGCCACTCGGGACCCGGGTGATGGCGCTCTTCATCCTCGCCGTTGGCCTCACGGTGCTGATCGGCGCATTCCGCATTCCGCAGGGCGGCGGCTTCCAGGCGGTGGGCCCGCGTCCGTTCCCGATTCTCGTCGGTGCGGCCGGCACCCTCGTCGGCGCCGTCGGCGTCCTACAGGAATTCCTGGGCCCTCGGCTCGGAGCAATGCTCGGCACCCGGTTGCGGCGGCCGGCCGGAACCAGGGAGCTTGCCGAGCCGGAGGAGCGCTCCGACCGGGCCCCGGCGCCCCCCGCACGGTGGCGTCCGACGTCAGTTCTTCTGGGGACTCTGGTCGCGTACGCACTGATCATGCCTTTCGCCGGCTACTGGCAGGCGACAGCTGTCTTCTACGCCGCTTCAGCCCGCATCCAGGGAAGTCGCAACTTGTTGCGTGACGCAGTGGTCGGACTCGTCCTCGCATGTGCGACCCATTTCGTTTTCGATCGGCTGTTCGGCATCGACCTGCCGCCCGGCTACCTGCGATTGGCTTTCTGAAATGGAAGTTCTCGGCAATCTCGGCGGCGGCTTCGCCCACGCCCTCAGCCTGCAGAACCTGCTGCTCGCGCTGGCCGGAGTGACCCTGGGCACGCTGGTCGGCGTGCTGCCCGGACTCGGCCCCGCCACGACGGTCGCCCTGTTGCTGCCCGTCACCTTCGTCTTCGACCCGGTCGGCGCCCTCGTGCTCTTCGCCGGCATCTACTACGGCGGCATGTACGGCGGATCCACCACCGCGATCCTTCTCAACGTTCCCGGCGAGACGGCCTCCGTACCCACCACCCTCGAAGGCCATCCCATGGCCAGAAGGGGTCGGGCCGGAGCCGCTCTGGCGACCGCAGCGGTCGGTTCCTTCGTCGCGGGCACCATCTCGACGGTGGTGATCACCTTCCTCGCGCCCGGCATGTCCGCTGTGGCGAAACAGGTCCAGCCCGCCGAGTACTTCGCCATCATCGTGCTCGCCTTCGTCACGGTCGCCGCGCTCATCGGCGACTCGGTGATCCGCGGCCTCTCGAGCCTCTTCCTCGGCCTCACCTTCGGGCTCGTCGGCATCGACGCCCTCACCGGCCAAGCCCGCTACACGTTCGGTCTGCCACAGCTGTACGACGGCATCCCGCTCGCCTGTCGTGGCCCTCGCCGTCGGTCTCTTCGCCGTCGCCGAGGTGCTGTTCACCACCTGTACCCCGAACCAGTCGGAGCAGGTCGCCTCCCTGCACGGCAGGGTCGGTATGACTCGTGACGACTGGCGCCGCTCCTGGCGCCCCTGGCTGCGCGGCACCGTCCTCGGCGTGCCCTTCGGCGCGATGCCGGCCGGCGGCGCGGAGATCCCCACGTTTCTCAGCTACAACATCGAGCGTCGTCTCGCGAAGCGCCGGAAGGAGCGTGGCAAGGGCGAGGACGAGTTCGGCAGGGGCGCCATCGAGGGCGTAGCGGGCCCCGAGGCAGCCAATAACGCCGCCTTCTCCGGCGTGCTCATGCCACTCCTCACGCTCGGCATCCCCACCTCAGCCACGGCGGGGGTCCTGCTCATCGCCTTCCAGATCTACAACCTCCAGCCCGGGCCCCAGCTGTTCGAGCAGCAGTCCACACTCGTGTGGACGCTCATAGCCAGCCTCTACATCGGCAACGTCATGCTGTTGGTACTCAACCTCCCCATGGTCCGGATCTGGGTCAGGCTCCTGCGCCTCCCGGCACCGGTCCTCAGCGCGGGCATCCTGTGCTTCGCCCTCCTCGGCGTATACGCGCTCTCGCAGAGCACGTTCGAGATGATGATCGCCATCGGGGTGGCGGTCCTCGGTCTGTGCATGCGCCGCGCCGGCTACCCCATCGCACCGCTCATCCTCGGTGCGGTGCTGGGACCGCTCATGGAGGCTCAGTTCCGACGGGCCCTGGCCTTCAGCGAAGGGGACCCGGCGGTCTTCCTCACCCGACCCGCCTCGGCAGCGATCCTGTCGCTGGCTCTGGTCGCGCTGGTGGGACCCGTGCTGCTGCGGCGCCGTACGAAGGTCCGTCTCCCGGAACCCGAGTAGGCGGAGCCGGCGCGGACCGATGTCCGTCGCCGTGTCGTGCGACGCACCTGCGCCTCTCAACGGGGGGCCAATGCCGCCGCGCCGGACGTCGCCAGGCGCATCGTCCAGTGCGGCGGCCTCGACTGTTCACCAGGTGAGGGTCTGTCCAGCACCATGAGCCCGACACCGCTACGCCGCTGACGACTCGGCCTGAAACACGGGCAGCGGCATCCCCGCCGCCCCGCCAGACCCGGGCTCCGCGATCCGTGCGTGGCCGCTGTGGGGCAGGACTGCCCATACGGTCTTGCCTCCGTCGCTTGTTCGCTCGACGAACATGACCCCGCTCAGCTCCTCGAGCAGCGCGTGCACGATCAACAGGCCACGGCCGTGAGGCGTGTTGGCGTCGCTCCGCCTGAGCGACGGCCAGGCGGGATGACTGTCGTGCACTCCCAGACGTATCCGGTCACCGTTGAGCAGTTCTACGGTGACGCGGGCTTCGACCGTGGCCGCGGACGCGTGGAGTACGACGTTCGTCAGCAGCTCCGAGACGATCAGGCGTACGGCCTGGGCGGCATCGTCGGCGTCCGGTATCCCCCATTCCCGGAGGATGACGAGGACGGATCCGCGGACGAGAGGGACTTCGTCGGCATGGACGGGAACCTGGATGGACCGGGTCCTGCGGTACTCGGCGTTCACGGCGCTCGGGCTCCTTCGCTGGTCCGGGAGGCGGACAGCCCCCGGGGACAGCCACGCTACGAATCCTGCCGACGACTACGGCGAGACTTGCCGCGGTGCAGGCAAGTCTCGGCCTCTCTTCTCCATGACCCCGCGATCACCGCGCGATGACCGCTGCGCGGTCAGTGGAACAAAGCGGTCAGGAGGTCGTCGCCCATGCGGCGCACCCGTTCGAGATTCAGCTGGTAGTAGGCGCGGCGTCCGTCGCGTTCGACCGTGACGAGGCCGGCCTCACGCAACCGCGCCAGGTGGCGGGACACCTGGGGCAGGGACATGCCGCCGCGGTCGGCCAGATCGGACGGGGTGAGTGGTTCCCGCGCGATGGCACGCACGATGCGTTGGCGGCCCGGATCGCACAGCACCTCAAGGCGACGGTGCACGACCGCGTAGCCGGGCTGGTCGTCGCCCTCCACGAGCACGGGGTACTGGACCACTGCCGCGAAACCCGGCTCGTGCTTCACCAGCAGGTGCGGGCGACCGAAGGCCGACGGCACCACAAGCACCGGGGTGGTGGCGACGTTCACGATTCCGTGGTGGAACTTGTCGAAGACGACACGTGGCGGTTCGTCGCGGTACGACGCCGAGGGATCCAGACCGGCCAGAGTCCTGCCCGGCCCGTCATGCTCGATCGACATGCGCAGTCTCGTCAGCTGGGCGGCGATCGCACGCTCGGCCCGGGTCAGGTCCGGCTCCAGGGCCAGGGCAGCTCCGGTCAGAAGGTCGAGCAGATCCGCGCGCAGCGCGTCCGGGGCGTCCAGAAGCCTGCGCGCGAGCTCGGCTCTGGCGGTGGAACGGCGCTCCGTCGCCGCCAGCAACCCCGCACGCTGCCCTTCATCGCGGAGAACCCGGTTCAGCGGGGCGCCGGAGTTGCCGCCTCGGATCGCGTAGCCGGTCAGCTCCGCGAAGAGCGGGAGCGGCAGGCTCTCGATGTCCGCGAGCTCCTCGGTGAGCACACGGTCTCCTGCCGCATTCAGCGGGAGGAGATAGCGGGCCCGGTACGAGGCCCACAGGGGCGCCCATTCCCTGATGCGACGGCGCAGTTTCGGAGTGAGCGTGGAGGCGGATGCCGTGCCCTGCACCGATGTGTCACCGCGGTCCGGGTCTGCCTCGAGGCCGCGAGCCCAGCGCATCGCCCAGGGGTGGTGCTCGGCCTCCGTGTAGGCGTGCAGCGCGGCGGTCAGCTCCGCGAGCTGCGACGCGCCCGCCAGGACGTGTGCGGGGCCTGCTCCGGCGAGTGAGAGGACGACGCTCATGGCCACCTCCGACCCGTCGAGCACGTTGGTTACCGCACCCTCGTCAACCATTGTAGGTACGGCCTTCCACTCCGCCTACGGTTCCGGCAACCCCGACGGACCAGCCCGGAGTTGCCATGACCCCTCATGTCCCCGCCGACCTTCGTGCCGCAGTGCACGAGCGCCGGACCGCGCTCGATCAGCTAAGTCTCGACCTCCACGGCACACCGGAGACCCGGTTCGAGGAGCACTACGCGGTCGAGCAGCTCGCCGCCCGGCTGTCCGTGGCGGGCTTCGAGGTGGACAAGGGAGTGGCGGATCTGCCGACAGCGTTCACCGCGACGCACCAGGGGTCCTCGGACGGCCCCACGATCGCGGTTCTCCTGGAGTACGACGCGCTGCCGGGCATAGGCCACGGTTGCGGCCACAACCTCATCGCGGCAGGCGGGCTGACCGCCGCCGTCGCCGCGGCCGCCGTGCGTCCCGGCCACCGCGGCACCCTCAAGGTGATCGGCACGCCAGGTGAGGAAGGCGGCGGTGGCAAGATCCTGATGCTGGAGCGCGGTGTGTTCCGGGGAGTCGACGCGGCGGTCATGTTCCATCCGGCGGACCGCAGCCTTCGCGCCCGGCATGCGCTCGCCGCCAGTCACCTCCGGATCAACTTCCACGGGGTCGCGGCGCACGCCGCGAAGGCGCCCTGGGACGGCCGCTCGGCCGCCGCCGGAGCACAGCTGTTCCTCGCGGCGGTCGACTCCCTGCGGCAGTTCATGCCTCCGACCGCCCGGGTGCACGGCATCATCGCTCGTGGAGGTGCCGCCCCCAACGTGGTCCCCGACCACACGGAGGTGGACATCTTCGTCCGTGAGGCCACCTCCACGGCCCTGGACGCCCTGTTGCCCCGGGTGCTCGCCGCAGCGGACGGAGCCGCGCTGGCCACCGGCACCACCGTCGACCACGTCGAGACCGCGCCCCGGTACACCGAACGCAACAACAACATGGTGATGGCCGACCGGCTCGCTGCCTACACTGTCGGCCTCGGTCTCGAACTGGAGCCGCCGTCTCCGCAGCATCCGGCCGGTTCCTCCGACATCGGCAATGTCTCGCTGGCGCTGCCGGTGATCCATCCCTACGTCCAGATCTGCCCGCGCGAGACCCCCGGGCACTCCGTCCGGATGCGCGAGGCCGCCCGCAGCCAACGCGCCCACGACGCGGTCGAGACCATGTCCGCCGCGCTGGCCGCACTGGTCCTGGACCTACTCGAGGATCCACGCCTTCTTGACGAGGTCCGCGCCGAGTTCCAGGCATCCACCTCCGTCCCCGCTCATGGTCAGGAACCGCGATGACCTCCTCGTCCCCTGTACCCCTTGCGTCCGACGCCCTGATCAACACGTTCTTCAAGTGGGACCTGATCGCCCAGACTTTTCCCCGGCTGATCACCGAGGGGCTTCTCAACACCCTGACCATCGCCGCTGGAGCCATCGTCCTGGGCGTCGCCGTCGCACTGCTGGCCGCCATGCTGCTGTTGTCGAAACGCTGGTGGGTACGCCTGCCCGCACGGATCTACGTCGACGTCTTCCGGGGCCTGCCCGTGATCATCACGGTGATGCTGGTGGGCGTGGGTCTGCCCGCCGCAGGCATCCGTCCCTTCGGCACCGACCCGTTCGGGTACGCGATCCTCGCGATCGGGATCATCTCCGGTGCCTACACCGCAGAGATCTTCCGCTCCGGTATCCAGAGCGTCGACCCCGGTCAGCTGCAGGCCGCCCGCAGCCTGGGCATGGGTTACCTCAAGGCCATGCGCCTGGTCGTCGTGCCCCAGGGCATCCGACGGGTGCTGCCCGCCATGGCCGGTCAGTTCGTCAAGGACATCAAGGAAAGCTCTCTGGTCTATCTCCTCGGTCTGGCCGTCGGGCAGCGCGAGCTGTACTTCATCGCCCAGGAAGAGGTCGCGCGGACGTACAACTCCTCGCCCCTGATCGCGGCCGGCATCTGCTATCTCGCCCTCACCATCCCCCTGACGTACTTCGTGAACTACCTCGACAGGCGACTGCGCGAAGGCCCGCACTCCGGCAGCGCTCCCGCACCCGCCGAACCCGACCTGCCCAAGACCCCGGTCCAGGCCGCGGGAGGAGAGAGCTGATGAGCCCCACGACCACCGGTGAGGAACCGATGCCCTCCGCAGCCAAGGCACCCGCCGCCTCCGCCGCCCTGCGGGTCACCGCCCTCCGTAAGAGCTATGGCCACACCACCGTCCTGCGGGACATCACCCTGGACATCCAGCGGGGAGAGACCCTCTGCCTGATCGGGCCGTCCGGCTCCGGCAAGTCCACGCTCCTCAAGTGTCTCAACCTGCTGGAGCGGCCCGACGCGGGTGAGATCTGGCTCGGCGAGACCTGCCTGACGGCGCCGGGCGCCGACGTCGACGCCGCCCGCGCCCGCGTCGGCATGGTCTTCCAGCACTTCAACCTCTTCCCGCACATGAGCGTCGAACGCAACGTCACCCTCGCGCTGACCTCCGTCAAAGGCATGACGCGTGAACAGGCACGCACCACCGCGCGACGTCATCTGGACGAGGTGGGTCTCGCGGCATTCGCCCAACAGCGGCCCAGTCGGCTCTCCGGCGGGCAGCAGCAGCGCGTTGCCATCGCTCGCGCCCTCGCCATGGAACCGGAGCTCATGCTCTTCGACGAGGCCACCTCCGCGCTCGACCCCGAACTGGTCAAGGACGTGCTCGCCGTGATGCGTGACCTCGCTCAGGGCGGCATGACCATGGCCGTCGTCACCCACGAAATGGGCTTCGCGCAGGAGGCCGCCGACCGCGTCGCCTTCATGTGCGACGGCCGCCTCGCCGAGATCGACACCCCCGACCGGATCTTCGAAGGCGCCCAGCACCCCAGGTTGCGCCAGTTCCTCAACCAGGTCCTGTGAACGCCCCTCCTCAGCAGAAAGCCCAGACCATGCACATCTCGTGTACTCGCAGATCCCTGCTCGCCGCCACCGCGGCCGCCGCCTTGCTGCCCGCGCTCACCGCCTGTGGCGGAGGCAGCGAGGTCGCGGACTCCGCGTCCGCCAAGTACAAGTTGGTCCAGCCCGGAGTGATCACCGCCGCCACCCAGGCCGAACAGCCGCCCTTCGCAGTCGTAGACGCCTCCGGCAAGCCGAGCGGCTTCGCCGTCGACCTGATGAACCAGGCCGCGAAGCGCCTCGGCGTGAAGGTCCAGTACAAGAGCACCAACTTGCAGGGCATCCTCGCCGGCCTCTCTGCCGGGCAGTACGACATCGGCGTCGCAGGCGTCGGCGCCACCCCCGAACGCAAGAGGCAAGTCGCTTTCACGACGCCCTACTACTGGGGCTTCACCGACATCGTCACCCTCAAGAGCGGCAAGCAGAACAAGGTGCCCGACTTCGACGGCCAGCGGGTCGGCGCGGTCAGCGGATCCGTACAGGAGACGTTCGTCACCCGCGAGATGCCCGGAGCCCACCTGGTCAAGTTCAAGGACCAGACAGCGCTCATCACCCAACTCCTCTCAGGCGGCGTCAAGGGCGTCGTACTCGGCGGCGCCGACGCCGACGAGTACGCCCGGAAGCAACCGGTACGCATCGCCGTGGAGTTCGACAGCCTGCAGGGCAGCGCGTTCCCGCTCCCGAAGGACGGCGACCCGAATCTGCTGAAGGACATCGACGCCCAGATCGACGCGATGATCGAAGACGGCACCTACATCAAGCTCTACAGGAAGTACTTCCACGATCCCATCGCCCATGACCTGATCCTGGAACGCCCCAAGCTGGCCCAGCAGATCACGAAGAACCCCGACCTGGCCCCGACCTACGGCTGAACCAACAGGGGCGCAGATCAAGGTCCGCGCCCCCCGTCGAGAGCATGTCCGGTAAACCCGTGACATCCGCACGTCGATACGCTCGGCAACCTCAGTCCGGGCCCGGCCGGCCACTCGTCTGCGCTCGCCCTTACGATGCGCTCTGTTGTTCGTCGATCCGGGACGCCCGACCCGTACGGTCGCCGTCCCGGCACTCCGCCCGGACCAGGAGCACGGTACCCGTGTCCATACCCCCGCCCCCTGGGGCCCCGCAGCCACAGGAACCCCAAGGGCCGTACCCCCAGGGCCAGTACCCGCCGGGGCCGGGTCCGGGGCCGTACGGACCCTATGGGCCGCCGCCGTACCAGACCTGGGGCCAGGGTTACAGCCCGTACGCGCGGCCGGCGCCCGTCAACGCCCTCGCCGTCGCCTCGCTGGTGCTCGGCATCCTGTGCTGTGTGCCGGCGGTCGGGCTGGTGCTGGGGCTGGTGGCGCTCGGTCAGATCCGGCGGAAGGGGGAGCGCGGGCGGAGCATGGCCATCACCGGATCCGTGCTGTCCTCCCTCGGGCTCGCGCTGTGGATCGTGGCGCTGGCCACCGGAGCGCTCTCCGACGCCTGGGAGGGCTTCAAGGAGGGGGCGCGGGGCAACGGTTCGCTCTCGCGCGGCGAGTGCTTCGACGCGCCCGACGGATTGCAGGGCGCGTTCTACGACCTCGACGAGGTGCCCTGCGCCGACCGTCACGACGGGGAGGTGTTCGCCGTCGTCAAGGTGCCGGGCGGCCGGTTCCCCGGCGACGACGAGGTCAGCGACATGGCCGGGGAGAAGTGCTACCCGCTCCGGTCGTCGTACGCCATGGACACCTGGGCCCTGCCGGCCGACGTGGACGTGTACTTCATCGTCCCGTCCGCCGACAGCTGGCATACCGGCGACCGCGACATCACCTGCGCGTTCGGCAACACCGACGAGCGGGGCAGCCTGCCCGGCGGCTCGCTGCACAAGGACCAAGCGGCCTTCGACGCCGACCAGATCGCCTACCTGAAGGCGGCCAACCTCCTGGACGCCGCCCTGGATTCGGCGCCCGTGGATGCCCCTGAGGACGACCTGGCCGCCCACACCGAGTGGGCCGGCGAGGTGTCGGACGCGCTCACCGAGGAGGTCGGACTGCTGCGTGACCACACGTGGCCCGCCGACGTGCGGGAGCCGGTCGACACCCTGGTGAGGGACCTGGAGGCCCTGGAGAAGCCGTGGGCCGAGGCGGCCGACGCCCAGGACGTGGACGCGTTCTACCAGCACTACGACGACGCGATCCGCCTCGACGACCCCGACAGGTCCGTCAGCACGCGCAAGGCCCTCGGACTCGCCACCACCCCGCCCTCGTCCGACGGAGACGGCGGCGGCAAGGGGAACGGCGACGGGGACGGCAAGGGCGACGGCGGAGGTGACTCCGGTCTCGATGTGTGACGGTGCCCATAGCGGGGAGAAAGTGCCTGCGTAAAGCCTGTCACGGGCGCATGTCATCACATCGAGTGATTCTCTGGCCTTTGCTTGCGTCGGGGAACCTACGGTTGCCACGCTGTTGCTGTCTGTACAACCTGATGGGAGCGGCCAGTGACAATCGGTGAGCAGCCGGCGTATCTGCGCGTCGCGGGGGATCTCCGCCAGAAGATCGTCGACGGTTCGCTGCCACCGCACACCCGCCTCCCGTCCCAGGCCAGAATCCGCGAGGAGTACGGCGTCTCGGACACCGTCGCGCTCGAAGCGCGCAAGGTGCTGATGGCCGAGGGGCTGGTCGAGGGCCGCTCGGGCTCCGGGACGTATGTGCGCGAGCACCTCGTTCCCCGCCGTATCGTCCGCTCCGGATACCGCCCGGCCGACAGCGCCACCCCCTTCCGCCAGGAGCAGGCCGACGGTGAGGCGCACGGCACCTGGGAGTCCAGCAGTGAGCAGGCCGAAGCGAGCGACGCCGTCGCCGAGCGGCTCGCCCTCGCGCCCGGCGACCGCGTGATGCGCACGCACTACGTCTTCCGGGAGGCCGGCGAGGCGATGATGCTCTCCACCTCCTGGGAGCCCCTCGCCCTCACCGGCCGCACACCCGTAATGCTGCCCGAGGAGGGGCCCGTCGGCGGCATGGGCGTGGTCGAACGCATGGCCGCCATCGACGTCGTCGTGGACAACGTCACCGAGGAGGTCGGCGCCCGCCCCGGCCTCGCGGAGGAACTGCTCGCCCTCGGCGGCGTCCCCGGCCATGTCGTCCTGGTCGTCCAGCGCACGTACTACGCCTCGGGCCGCCCGGTGGAGACGGCCGACCTGGTCATCCCCGCCGACCGCTACCAGGTCGCGTACCACCTGCCGGTGAAGTAGCGCACCCCGCACACCGAACGCGCCCCGCACACCGAAAGCGCCCAGCGCACCGAACGCGCCCAGCGCACCGAACGCGCCCCGCACGCCATCCGGAAGTGACGTCGCGCACGTTTCCGGTGTGAACGGCGCACGCCCTCCGGGCAGTTGCCTCGGGCGAGTACCCAACCGACGCCGCTGCGCGGGAGGTTGGTATCCAGCCGTTCTCGCAGGTCGGCGAGTGCGCGTCGGTCATGCCGCCGCCCCGAGACAGCGGGAGGGACCAGGGGCGCGTTCGGCGGAGTGCGCCCCGGGGGCGGTCGGTCCGTCATGGCTGGTTGCGTACCTCTTTGTGAAAAGCCGTGTTCGCTGCGTAAAGGTTGGGCGTAGGCTCGGGCATATGCGGAATGCGGTTTCCTTATCGGGTGGGGCGCGGCGCAGGCAGCGGACGGGAAGCGGAGGGGCGCGATGAACGACAGCACGATCACTCTTCCCTGGCTCGTCATACGGCAGGACGACAGCGGCAATCGCTATCGCGTGGGCCGGTACGCGACCCGGGCCGAGGCCCAGAAGATCGCGGACAGTCTCGACGGGCGCGGCCACAAGCAGCTCTACTGGGTCGAGCGCATCGGCCCGAACGGAACGAGCTCGGCGGACTGATCCCGCCCCGCGCCGGCCCGCCCGCCCTCCCGTAGGCTCCGGCGCATGACGGAACGGATCGTGGTGGTGGGGGCCGCCCTCTTCGACGGCGGCCGCCTCCTCGCCGCGCGCCGCAGCGCGCCCCCCGAACTGGCCGGTCGCTGGGAGCTGCCCGGCGGCAAGGTGGAACGGGGCGAGACGCCCGAGGCGGCCCTCGTGCGCGAACTGCGCGAGGAACTCGGCATCGCCGCCGAGCATGGCGAACGGGTGCCGGGGGAGTGGCCCCTGAGAGCGCCGTACGTCCTCCAGGTGTGGACCGCCCGGCTACTCCCGGGCTCCGACGGGCCCCGGCCCCTCCAGGACCACGACGAACTGCGCTGGCTCACGCCCGAGGAACTGTGGGACGTGGACTGGCTGGAGCAGGACGTACCCGCCGTACGCGCGACGGTCGCGCTGCTCGACAGCCGCGCGCGCTGATCGCCCGTACGCCGTTCGTGCCACAGTGCGCCGCCGAGTGCGGTACTGCCCTCTCTATATCGGGTATGTGCCCATTAACCCCATGAAACCGGACATGGGTGAGCTGGTCGGCCTTGGGATGTGATCGGCGTGATCGACACCGAAGGCGACTGTGCCGAGTGGACCTTCCCCGCGCGACCGGACGCCGTGCGAGCGGCCCGCGACGCCGTCCGCGGCCTGCTGCGCGAGTGGGACCTCGACAGCCTCACCGACCTGGCCGCCCTGCTCGTCAGCGAACTGGTCACCAACTCCCTGCGGCACGCCACCGGCCCCATCGGGGTACGGCTGGTGCGGCCCGCCCACTTGGGTGGTGTCCTGCTGGTGGAGGTCTCCGACCCGCTCCCGGACCCGCCCCGCGAGCGGATCGCCCGCCCCGATGACGAGAGCGGCCGGGGGCTGCTCCTGCTCGCGCGCTCCTCCAGCCGCTGGGGTACCCGGCCCGGCGAATCGGGTAAGACGGTGTGGTTCGAACTCGCCGTACCGGGGTGATCCGGGGTGTACGTCCGGGCCCGCGCTGTCCACGGACGGGTTCAGCCGGTGGCGGTTGTCGGCAGGAGTGATTCGACGAGGTGTCCGCTGGTTAGAAGACTGTTGGTGTTGGCGCGGTCCGGACCGAAAACCATCGGGACCGTGCTGTGATCGTGAACACCGTGTTGTGCGGCGACGTAGTGCTGGATACTGCGGGCAGCCGCTGCCGGTGACCGGTGCCGGACACGGTGAGCTGGAGGGGACGGTTCGCGTGAGCGAGATACCAGCGAAGGCCACGGGGTCCGAGGACCCGGCGGACCGCGCGGGGGTCGGGGCTGCGGCTGACGCCGCGGCGGAGACCGTGCCGGGCGAGGTGCCGCCCGGTGACGCCATGTGGCAGAGCAGCCCACCCGGCTCGATCTACGACTACATCAAGGTCGCCTCGTTCTCCATCGGTCCCGGCGGGCTGGTCGACCAGTGGAGCCTGCGCGCCGAGCAGCTTTTCGGCATCCCGGCCCAGCGGGCCGTGGGCATGGATCCCATCGAGGCGTTCATCGACCCCGATCTGCGTGAGCGGGGCCAGCGCAAGATGGCGGAGATCCTCGACGGCCGGGAGTGGACCGGAGTGGTCCCCTTCCGGGTGCCGGACACGGACGCAGGGGAGCCCGGGCGGCAGGGCCTCGCCGAGGTCTACGTCATGCCGACGCGCACCGAGGACGGTGAGAAGGCCGCCGTCTGCATCGTCGTGGACGTGCGCACGTTGCGCAGCATCGAGACCGACCTTGCCGCCTCGCAGTCAATATTCGGCCAATCTCCTTTCGGTTTCCTGCTCATCGACACCGACCTGCGGGTACGCCGCGCCAACCAGCAGTTCGCCAACACCTTCGGCGGCAGCCCCGACGACCACCATGGCCGCGGAGTCCACGACTACCTCCAGCGCTCCGAGGCCGAGCGGGTCGCCGCGACCCTGCGCCGGGTGCTGGAAACCGGCAACTCCATTACGGACATGCACGTCACGGGCTTCGTGCCGGGCCACGACGAGCGCCGCCACTGGTCCATCAACCTGTACCGCGTGCACAGCGGTTCCGGCCGGCCCATCGGCATCGCCTGGCTCGGACTCGACATCACCGCCCGCCGTGCCGCCGCCCGGGAGGCCGCCGCCGCCCGACGCAACCTCGCCCTGCTGAACGAGGCGGGCGCCCGCATAGGGAACTCCCTCGACCTGGAGACCACCGCCCGCGAACTCCTCGACGTCGTCGTCCCCGGGTTCTGCGACCTCGCCACCGTCGACCTGTACCAAGGGCTGCTGGCCGGCGACGAGACCCCGCCCGGTCTCGCCGACGGCAGCGCCGAACTGCGCCGGGTCGCCTTCGCCAGTGCCGTCTCCGACGCGCCCTTCGTCGGCTCCGGCAAGCCCGTCTCGCTCGGCGCGGTCCACCACTACCCCTTCAACTCGCCCTGCGCGGACGCCCTGCGCACGGCCAAGCCGCAGTACATCCCCGCCGAGGAGGGCGGCCTGGTCCAGTCGACGCTCGCCGTGCCGATGGTCGCCCACGACACGGTGGTGGGCCTGGCGCAGTTCTCGCGGACCAAGGGCAGCGAACCGTTCGGCGACCGGGACCGTGACCTGGCGGTGGAGCTGGCGGCCCGCGCGGCCGTCTGCATCGACAACGCGCGCCTGTACCGGCGCGAGCACGAACGGGCTTTGATGCTGCAGCGGTCGTTGCTGCCTCCCGGCGACCCGGTCGCCTCCGGTCTCGACATCGCCTGCCGCTATCTGCCCGGCAACTCCTCCTCCGACCGGCCGAGCGAGGTAGGCGGCGACTGGTTCGACGTCATCGAACTGCCGGGCCACCGTACGGCCCTGGTGGTGGGCGACGTGATGGGCCGCGGGCTGCGGGCGGCGGTCGCGATGGGCGAACTGCGCTCCGCCGTCCGGACGCTGGCCCTGCTGGACCTGGAACCGGCGGAGGTGCTCTCCGCGTTGGACGAGATCGCGCGCGGTCTCGGGGCGCCCGGTGGCGTCCAGCAGGCCACCCGCGCCGCCCGCCGCCCCCGCGAGGCCGACCTGTCCGAGGTGTACCTAGCGACCTGCGTCTACGCGGTCTACGACTCGGTGACCCGTCGGTGCACCTTCGCCAACGCGGGCCATCTGCCTCCCGTACTGGTCGAGCCCGGCGAGGCGGCCCTCATGCTCGACGTGCCGCCGGGCATGCCGCTCGGCGTCGGCGGCGAGCCCTTCGAGGAGGTCGAGGTCGATCTCCCCGAGGGCGCCCTCCTCGCGCTCTACACGGACGGACTGGTCGAAAGCCGCGACCATCCCCTCGACGAGGGCCTCCAGGCGTTCGTCGGCACGCTCACCGATCCCTCCGCCCCGCTGGAGGATGTCTGCGACCACGTCCTCAACACCCTCGACACCCACCATGGCGAGGACGACATCGCCCTGCTGATGGCCCGCGTCCAGGGCCTGCCCGCCAACTCGGTCGGCGACTGGACCCTGCCGCGCGAGCCACGCAGCGTGGGCAAGGCCCGTGAGTACGCCCGCAACCAGTTGATCAGCTGGGACATGGAACCCCTGGTCGACACGACGGAGTTGTTGGTCAGCGAGCTGGTGACGAACGCCCTGCGGTACGGCGAGGGTGAGATCCGCTTGCGCCTCCTGCTGGACCGCACCTTGGTCTGCGAGGTCTGGGACTCCGGCCTGGTCCAGCCGCGCCGCCGCCGCGCCCGCGACACCGACGAGGGCGGCCGGGGCCTCCAACTCGTCGGCCTCCTCAGCGCGGCGTGGGGTTCCCGACGTACCCCCCGCGGCAAGACGGTGTGGTTCGAACTCCCGCTGCCGGACGGGGAGCACACGCTGGCGGATCCGGCGGAGGCGTTGTTGAGTTTGTTCTAGGCGGCCGGGGGTGTCTTCAGGGCTTCGACGAAGGTCGTGAACGCTTCGGCGGGGACGGTGAGGGTTGCCCTTGTCGGGGTCTTGGTGTCGCGGATGGCGACGTGGGTGGGGAAGTTGGCGATCTCGACGCAGTCGTTCCCATCGCCCTCGCCGGAGTAGGACGACTTCCGCCAGTTGTCGGGAGTCTTCATGGGGTGCCTCACAGCTCCTTGGCCAGCTCGTGGATGAAGTCGCGCGACCGTTCGGGCTCAAGTGATACAGCCTCCACTTTACGGAAGCGTGTTCGGTACGCGTTGAGCTGGGCTTCGGAATCGATGAACACGGAGCCGTGCGGCGCGTCACGCACCACCGTGTCCAGCTTGGGCAGAGGGCCGCCCACATACGTCATGGTGCTTGAGGCTCTGGAGAAGCCGTCCAGGTCGAAGGGGATGACCCGCAGGGTGATGCGGTCCGTTTCGGAAAGCTCCAGGAGTCGGGTGAGCTGAGTCCGCGAGGCCGGGCGGTCGCTGACCCTGATACGTAGCGCCGCTTCGTGGATCACCGCCTCGTACGGGAAGGTGACCTCCTGGCGTGCCATTCGGTGAGCGACGCGCAACTCAAGCTCTTCGGTCGTGAGTTCGGGCACCCTGGAGGAGAAGACTGCCCGTGCGTACTGCTCAGTCTGGAGCAGTCCGGGTACGTACAGGATGCCTACGTCGCGCCGGAACGAGGCGTGGTGATCGAGCTCCGACAGATCCAGGAACGACGTGGGCAGCAGCCCCCGGTACTCCTCCCACCAGCCGTTTGTCCGGTAGGTGGCCATCGCGACCAGGGCATCGACCAACTCGTCGTCCGTGCAGGCGTAATGGGACGCGAGGCGGCGAAGCCGCTTCTCGCTCACGCCCGCGAGTCCGGACTCGATATGAGTGATCTGGGCGGGACTCACTCCGAGCAGTGCGGCCGCCTGGCGAGCGTTGAGGCCTGCCGCTTCGCGCAGTCTGCGCAGTTCGGTCGCCAGGCGCATCTGGCGGGCCGTTGGTTCACGCCTCAAGGTTCTCGATCGCTCCTCGGCTCAACGCGCCCGAAGGCACGACTCGTTCGGCGCCAGATTACGCGATCGGCTTGCTGAATCTCTAGATTTAGATCTACCGTCGGTGACGCGACGTACACGCTGCGGAAACGCCGGGGTACCGGAAGCGCACCGCCCCGTCCTGCCATGACGGCGCGGCAATGCCACCGCCGGCCGACCGCGCAAACCCCCACCACCGAACGGAGTTCACGCATGCCCGAAAACGAAGCCGAACCCTGGGAGTACTCCCTCTACATCCCGAACGACCTCAGAGCCGTCACCGTCAGTCGGCGCACTCTCCGTCTGATCCTCACGATGCATGGGCTGATCGGCCTGGTGGACGTCGCGGAGCTGCTCGCGGCGGAGTTGGTGTCCAACGCCGTACGTCACACGAAGGGGCCCGCCGCCCTCAGGGTGCGGTGGGCGGCAGGGGTGCTGCGGATCGGGGCGTGGGATGCCGACCCGGAGCCGCCGGAGCCGCCGAGGGCATGGGAGCAGGGGGTCGATCTGGAGGAGGGGCGGGGGCTGGCGTTGGTGCGGGCCTGTTCCGATCTGTGGGGGTGGCATCCGCTGGCCAGGCAGGGGAATCGGGGGAAGTTCGTGTGGTGCGAGTTGGCCGCGGTGTGAGTCCGCTTCTGTCCCATGGTGTGGCTGTCCCCACCGTCGAGAGGTGGCCCACCGGATGGGCAATGACATCGGTGGACGGCGATCGTATGCCCAGGAAGACGACGTGAATCAAAGGGGAAACCAGTGGAGCGTCACACGGAGCGTGCACTCGACCGTCGCACGTTATTGGCCGGTACGGCGGCAGTCGGTGCGGGACTGGTGTGGGGAGGCGGGGGAACGGCCGCAGCGGGTGGGTGGAGAGGGCCGGTGAAGCAGGCGGCGGTGGACGCCGAGGCGGAGCGTCTGGACCGCGTGCTGATTCAGCTGCGGCGGGACATCCACCAGCACCCCGAGGCCCCGGGGCAGGAACAGCGCACCGCCGCCGTGGTGGCCCGCGAGCTGCGGGCGGCGGGGCTGACCGTCACCACCGCGGTGGGCGGCAATGGAGTCGTCGCGGTCCTCAAGGGCTCGCGTCCGGGCCGGACCGTCGCCTACCGGGCGGACATGGACGCGGTTCCGCCCAAGGACATCGTCGGCGGAGGTCCCGCGCCGGCTCATCTCTGCGGACACGACATCCACACCACGGTGAGCATCGGCGTCGCGCGGGTCCTGGCGCGGCTCCGGCAGCAGTTGAGCGGAACGGCGGTCTTCCTTTTCCAGCCTGCCGAGGAGAGCCTGTCCGGCGCCCGCGCACTGATCGACTCGGGCGTGCTGGAGCGTGAGCACGTGGAGGAAATCCACGCGCTGCACTGCGGGCCCTTCCCTGTCGGTCAGTTCGCCGTGACTGGGGGCTATGGGATGCCGGGCCAGGACAAGGCGGAGGTGACCTTCTCCGGACCGGACGCACAAGATGCCGCGCGGCGCCTGGCCGTCGACATCGGCGCGCTCGCAACCGTGGCTCTGCCGCAGACCCCCGCGGACCTGGAGCGGATCGTCGCCGAGGCGCAGACTCCCGACGGGCCGCTGACCCGGTTCGTAGCCCTCCGGGCAACAGCGCAGGAGGCCAAGGTGACTGTGTCCTACCGCTGCTGGCCGCAGGAACGGTACGTCGAGGTGCGCGAGAACATCCGTCGGCTGGCCATGCCGTACGCGGGGGCCGGGGTGCGCTTTCCCGCTGAGCCGTTCCCGGCCATGGTCTGCCCGGAACGCGACGCGCGCCGGCTCGGCCGCCACCTGCGCTGCACCCTCGGCAAGGACCACGTCACCGAGCTCCGTGCCGCCTTCCCGCCCTTCAGCGGCGAGGACTTCGCCCTCTTCCTGAACCGGCTCCCCGGCACGTACACCTTCCTCGGTGTCCGTTCACCGGGCGCCCCCATCACGACGAGCTATCCGCACTACCCCGACTTCTCCCCGGACGAGCGTGCCATCGGCGTCGGTGTGCGGGCGATGGCGGGCTGGATCGCGGAGCGCACCCACACGAGCGCGGGCCCTGCCGGGCGGGCTCAGTCGGCGTGGGGGGCTGCCTGACCTGCTGCCGTTGCCTTTCTACGGTGAAGGGGAGGCGCGGCGCGCTCGGGTGCGTGGGCCGCCGAAGCTCGGGGGCGGGTCGCCGCCGGGAGCGCCGGTGAGCAGGATCCCGCCGAGGACGGCCCCGCTGACTCGGCTCATGTGCTCCGGTGCTCCGGCGACCGGATTGCCGTGCAGGCGTACGTCCCGCTCGGCGAGTTCGCGGGACTCCCGGGCCAGAGTGTCGGCCGTGAGGGGATCGGGCGGGTCGACGGTGAGTGCCCGGCGGGCCTCCGCGAGCCGGAGCCGGGCCCCGCTGCCCACGGCACCCCGGTGCGTCTCGATGAAGCCGTCCGCCAGTCCGGTCGCACTCCGGGCAACCAGCAGCCCGGCCACCGACAGCACCCCGGTGGTCCGTCCCGACGTGAGCGGCTCGGTCGCCTCCACGATCTGCCGCAGGGCGTCGAGGGGGTCGTACGGCCCACCAGTGGCATGGTTCCGTACGAGGGCCAGAACGGTGTCGGCATGACGGAGCTGTGCGGACAGCGCGCCCACCGGTGCGCCCACGCCGGTTGCTTGTCCCCGTATCCCTGACAGCTCTGCCTCCGCTCCAGTCAGCGCCGCCGGTAGCAGGGCGGTCGCCGTGCCGAGTTCGGCGGCGAGTCGGTCCACGGCGGTGAGCAGGACGTCGGCCTGAGCCACGGCGCCCTCGGCGGCCCGCAGATGGTGGGCCGCGGGCCCGGGGTCGGTCCAGTCGGACGCCTGACGGGCCTGGTTGAGGCGAGTGGTGGCGAACACCAGGCGGTCCTTGGCCTGTTCGACGTACCCGGTGACCGGGGCGGTCGCGGAGGGCGGGTACCGCTCGGCGAGATCCCTGAGGGCGGCCTCCGTGGTCCCGGTGCGTGCCGCGAGTTCCCGGAACCGGGTCTCCGCGACCGTCAGGGCCTCTTCCAACTCCCCTTCCAGCGCGCGGAGTCGGTCGAACCCGGCCGCCTCCGCGTCCAGCAGCCGCCCGGCCTCCTGGCAGCGGCCCATGATCCCCGCGAGCACATGCCGCCGCGAGGCCTCGTCCGCCGGGACACCGTCGTCGTACCGCCCGCGTATCCGGAAAGCGGCGGACAGTTCGGCCTCCGCGTCCCGCACGGCCCGCGCGAAGGGGGCGACGGCCTCGGACCCGAACCTCGCCTCGGCGAAACCGAGTTCCGCGCGGCTGGTGCGGACCCAGTCGTCGGCCTCGGTGAGCATGGCCCGGGGCTGCTGGTCCAGATCGGTGAGGGGCGACGGGGCGGGGAACGCGATGTGGGCGCCGCCGCGGTCACCGTTGCCGCCGGGCGTCGTACGGGTGCGGGCCCGTCGGGTCCGTCGTACGTACGCGTACCCGGCCACCGCGCCCACCGCGCCCGCCGCCACCAGCGGCACGACCAGGTCCACGGCCGAGCTCTCCTCGTCCTCGGGCGCGGCGGCGACCGCCGGAGCGTCGGCACTGATCGCAACCGGACCGTCCGTGTTGATCGTCATGGCTGGCAACACCAGCCACCCGACGCCGACCGCACCGCCCACCACGGCATAGGCCACCCGCGCGGATATGTGGGAACGGGCGCACCGTGGGCGGCCCCGGAACGATGACGTCACATTTCGGAGCGTATGGGGAGGAATACGGGAGCGCGACCCGAGGTGGGGTGGGTGGGGTACGCCGAGACGGCCGAGGGGAGAGGGAACGCATGCTGGAAGGTTCATCGGAAAGTTCTTCGGAAGGTTCTGGGGGGACAGGGACAGGGACAGGGACAGGGACAGAAGCCGAGGAGCGGCCCGAGCCCGAGAAGCGGCCCGAGCCGGAGAGACGGCGCAGACCCTGGGTCCGCTGGGCCCGTCGTACCGCCCTCGGTCTCGTGCTGGCGCTTCTCCTGCCGCTGCTCGGCGCCGAGATCGCCCTCCGCGTGAACTACACCGGTGACCCCGCCGACGGGACGTACACCAGGAACAAGGACGCGATCTGGCTGGGTCACGCCTGGGTCGACGGGCGGAAGAAGGACGCCGACGTCACCGCGCTGGCCCGCGATCTGGAGAGCACCGGCATCCGGGACCTGTACGTCCACTCGGGTCCTCTGGAGCACGACGGCACGCTGCCGACGTCGCTGTATCCCAAGGCACGCTGGTTCGTCGACGCCATGCACCGGGCGGCGCCGGGCATCCGTGTCCAGGCCTGGCTCGGTGACGTCCTCGCGACCGAGAGCCCGGACGGCATGCGACTGGAGCGCCCGGCGACCAGGGCGGCCGTGGTCGCCTCCACCCGCCAGATCCTGACCGCCGGTTTCGACGGCGTCCACTTCGACCTGGAGCCGCTGCACTCGGACGACGGCGACTACCTCACCCTCCTCGACTCCCTGCGCCGCGTCACCCGCGCCCACAACGCCCAGCTGTCCGTCGCCGCCCACCAGATCGACCCGGTCCCCGGCTTCCACTCCTTCTGGGGCACGGTCGCCGGGCACCCCAAGTGGTGGTCGCAGAACTTCTTCGGGCAGGTCGCGCGCCGGGTCGACCAGATCGCGGTGATGTCGTACGACACGATGCAGCCGCTGGAGAGCACCTACGGCGGCTACGTCGCCCAGCAGACCTCGCTGGCCCTGGAGGTCACCCCGGACTCCACCGACCTGCTCATGGGCCTGCCCTTCTACCACGAGAACCGGTTCGGTCACTGGAATCACGCGGAGACCGTCCCGGGCGCGGTCCGTGGCGTCCGCCTCGGCCTGTCCCGCACGGACGCGGACCGCGCCAACTTCGGCGTCGCGCTGTACGTGGACTTCGCCGCGGAGGAGCAGGACTGGGCGGCGTACCGGGACGACTGGGTGCGGGGGTAGGGGGGGTGCGCGGGCGGTGTAAACCTCCCGTGGCCCAGACGTCATGTGTGCTTCGCCCGCGCGGATCCTTCCGTTAGTTGTGGGCGGACTGTGGGCGCCCTACCGTCCACGGATGCGAGCGTTTCTCACCAGCAAGGCCGCCCGGCGTGCTCTGCGCCCGGTGGCCGACCTCATCGATCAGCGCATCGAGCGCCATGTCCGCCGTGCCGTCGGGAACACCCCGGCGGCCGGGAGCACCGCGGCCGCCGGAAGTCCACCGGACGCCGCGCTGCGGGAGGAACTCAAGAAGCTGCGCAGTCGGCAGCGCCCCCTGGAGCTGTTCTTCGACGGCACCGGCCGCGGCGCGTCCCGGCTGCCGTCCGCGCCCCATCTCGACCGCACGATCGCCGAGCTGGCGCAGGTCACCGGGGACAAGGACGGCGCCGAGCGCAACGTCGCCCAGGCGTTCAGGCTGCTCATCGCGATGGAGGCGCTCGGGGTCGGCCGGATCGCCGGCGGCACCATGAACATCGTCGGCAAGCTGTCGGCCGTACCGCTGCTCGACCCGCCGAACGACGACATGCTGGAGATCGGCACCCTGTACGGAATGTTCGGCGCGTCCCTGATCCGGATGATGGAGCGGGCCGGGCGTGAGCCGAAGCTGACGATCGTGGACCCGCTCGCGGGCACGCAGTTGCAGCCCGGCACCAGCATCGGCGACGACGCCTCCGGCACCCCGGTGAACGGAGCCGCGGTGCGCGTCAACCTGGCGCTGGCGGGCGCGGCCGGTGCCGCGACCCGGATCCAGCAGGGCTTCTCCGAGGACCCCGCGGTGCGTGTCCTGGTCTCCGACCGCACCTACGGCGTGATCATCGTGGACGGCGACCACTCCGCGGCCGGGGTCGCGGCGGACCTGGAGTGGGCCGAGCAGATCGTCGCGCCCGGCGGCATCGTCGTCCTGGACGACTTCGGACACCCCAAGTGGCCGGGTATCAAGGAGGCCTTCGAGAAGCACATGACCACCGACACCCGGTTCACCTTCCTCGGCCAGGTGGCCCACTCGGGGTATCTGCGGGCCTCAGCCTGACGAGGGCCCCTCAGCCTGACGAGGGCCCCTCAGCCTGACGAGGACCCCTCAGCTTGACGAGGGCCTGCGGCGGATCTTGTTCCCGAGCCAGACGAGCGGGTCGTACTTGCGGTCGACGGCCCGCTCCTTCAGCGGGATCAGCGCGTTGTCCGTGATCTTGATGCCCTCGGGGCAGACCTCCGTGCAGCACTTGGTGATGTTGCAGTAGCCGAGTCCGTGCTCCTCCTGCGCGGTGCGCTTGCGGTCCAGGCCGGACTCGGCGGCCGCGTCCAGGGGGTGCATGTCCAGTTCCGCGACCCGCATCAGGAAACGGGGGCCCGCGAACGCCGGCTTGTTCTCCTCGTGGTCACGGACCACATGGCAGGTGTCCTGGCACAGGAAGCACTCGATGCACTTGCGGAACTCCTGGGAGCGGTCCACGTCCTCCTGCATCATCCGGTACTCGCCGGGAGCGAGTCCGGCGGGCGGCGCGAAGGACGGGACCTCGCGTGCCTTCGTGTAGTTGAAGCCGACGTCCGTGACCAGATCCCGGACGACGGGGAAGGCCCGCAGGGGAGTGACGGTGATCGTCTCCTCCGGGGTGAACACCGACATCCGGGTCATGCACATCAGACGGGGCCGCCCGTTGATCTCGGCGGAACACGAACCGCACTTGCCCGCCTTGCAGTTCCAGCGGACGGCGAGATCGGGGGCCTGGGTGGCCTGGAGGCGGTGGATGATGTCGAGGATGACCTCGCCCTCGTTCACCGCGACCTCGAAGTCCTCCAGGCCGCCGCCCTCGATATCCCCCCGCCACACCTTGAAGTGGGCGTCGTAGCCGCTCATTCGTACAGCTCCTCTTCGGCGAGGTACTTGACCAGCTCCTCCTTGTCGAAGAGGGCGAGCAGGTCGGCGCGGACGGGTTCGGTGGTCTCCCGGGTGAGGTCGATCTGGCCGTGCACCGGGTCGGTGGCCGCGAGCCCGCCGGTCGGATCCGTGAGCCGGCACAACAGGTTGAGGCGACGCCAGGCGCGGTCCATCGTCGGGTGGTCCTCGCGGGTGTGGCCGCCGCGCGACTCGGTGCGCTCCAGCGCGGCCCGGGCCACGCACTCGCTGACCAGCAGCATGTTGCGCAGGTCCAGGGCGAGGTGCCAGCCGGGGTTGAACTGCCGGTGGCCCTCGACACCGGCCCGGCGGGCCCGTACCCGCAGCTCCCCCAGTTTCTCCAGCGCCTGCTCCATCTCCTCCTCGCGGCGGATGATCCCCACCAGGTCGTTCATGGTCTGCTGGAGTTCCTGGTGAAGGGTGTACGGGTTCTCCGGTGGCCGTCCGGCCTCCTCGCCCTGTGCGGGTCCCTCGGCGGAGAAGGGGCGCAGGGCCTCGGCCGCGGCCGTGTCGATCTGGGTCTCGTCCACGGGCGGGCGCTCCGGGCCCCGCCCGGCCGCGTACTCGGCCGCGTGCAGACCCGCCCGCCGACCGAACACCAGCAGGTCGGACAGCGAGTTGCCGCCGAGCCGGTTCGAGCCGTGCATACCGCCGGCCACCTCACCGGCCGCGAACAGCCCCGGCACCCCGCGCGCGGCGGCCGTGTCGGAGTCGACCGCGATACCGCCCATCACGTAGTGACAGGTGGGCCCGACCTCCATCGGCTCCGCCGTGATGTCGACGTCCGCCAGCTCCTTGAACTGGTGGTACATGGACGGCAGCCGGCGCCGGATCACTTCGGCGGGCATCCGCGTCGACACGTCCAGGAACACTCCGCCGTGCGGGGAGCCGCGGCCCGCCTTCACCTCGGAGTTGATCGCGCGGGCCACCTCGTCGCGGGGCAGCAGCTCCGGTGGGCGCCGGTTGTGGTCCGGGTCCTCGTACCAGCGGTCGCCCTCCTCCTCCGACTGGGCGTACTTCTCCTTGAACACGTCGGGGATGTAGTCGAACATGAACCGCTTGCCCTCGGAGTTCCGCAGCACCCCGCCGTCGCCGCGCACCGACTCGGTGACGAGGATGCCCTTCACCGACGGCGGCCAGACCATGCCCGTCGGGTGGAACTGCACGAACTCCATGTTCAGCAGGGGCGCCCCCGCGAGCAGCGCCAGCGCGTGGCCGTCCCCCGTGTACTCCCACGAGTTCGACGTGACCTTGAAGGACTTGCCGATGCCGCCGGTCGCGATCACCACGGCCGGGGCTTCCAGGACGAAGAAACGGCCCGTCTCGCGCTCGTAGCCGAAGACGCCGCTCACGTTCGAGCCCTCTTTCAGGACCCGGGTGACCGTGCACTCTTGGAACACCTTCAGCCGGGACTCGTAGTCCCCGGTCTCCCGGTAGTCCTCCTGCTGGAGGGCGACGATCTTCTGCTGGAGGGTGCGGATCAGTTCCAGGCCGGTCCGGTCCCCGACGTGCGCGAGGCGCGGGTACTCGTGGCCGCCGAAGTTGCGCTGGGAGATCCGCCCGTCCTTCGTACGGTCGAAGAGCGCGCCCCAGGTCTCCAGCTCCCACACCCGCTGCGGCGCCTCCTGCGCGTGCAGCTCGGCCATCCGCCACTGGTTGAGGAACTTGCCGCCGCGCATGGTGTCGCGGAAGTGGACCTGCCAGTTGTCACCGGAGTTGACGTTGCCCATCGCCGCCGCGATGCCGCCCTCGGCCATCACCGTGTGCGCCTTGCCGAACAGTGACTTGCAGATCACGGCGGTACGGGCGCCCCGCTCACGTGCCTCGATGGCGGCGCGCAGTCCCGCGCCGCCGGCGCCGACCACGACGACGTCCCACTCCTGCCGGTCGACCACGGACATCAGAAGTCCTCACCCATCTAGAAGAAGCGCGGATCGTCGAAGACGCCGGACGCGACCAGGTACACGTAGAAGTCGGCGAGTGCCACACTCACCAGGGACGCCCACGCCAGCTGCATGTGGCGGGCGTTCAGCTTCCCCACGACCTGCCACGCCTTGTAGCGCACCGGATGTTTGGAGAAGTGCTTGAGCTTGCCGCCGACGATGTGCCGGCAGGAGTGGCAGGAGATGGTGTACGCCCAGATCAGCGCGATGTTGGCCAGGAAGACCAGGGTGCCGAGGCCCATGTGGCCCCACGCGTAGTGCTCGTCGCGGAAAGAGAGCACGGTGTCGTAGGTCAGGATCCCGGCGACGATGATCGCGGCGTAGAAGAAGTACCGGTGGATGTTCTGCAGCACCAGCGGGAAGCGGGTCTCGCCGGTGTACTTCTTGTGCGGCTCGGCCACCGCGCAGGCCGGCGGGGACGCCCAGAAACCCCGGTAGTAGGCCTTGCGGTAGTAGTAGCAGGTCAGGCGGAAGCCGAGCGGGAAGATCAGGATGAGGATCGCGGGGGAGATGCCCCACCAGCTGCCGAAGAGGTCGGCGTTGGGGCCGTGCCGCATCGTTTCGCAGTTCTCCGCCAGACAGGGGGAGTAGAAGGGCGAGACATACGGCGCCGCGTAGTAGTCGGCGTTCGCGAACGCCCGCCAGGTCGAGTACGCGATGAACGCGAGCAGACCCGCGGCCGTGATGGCAGGCGCCAGCCACCAGCGGTCGGTACGCAGGTGCGGGGCGTCGATCGAGGCGCGCGTACCGGTGCGTACGCCGCCGCCTGGGCGGGGGGAGCCTTCGGTTACCGGGGGTTCCGTGCCAGTGGCCAATTCAGGACTCCGGTCGGGTCGGGAGTCGGACGGTCGAGGTCTGTTCTTGCCTGCGGGCGGGACAGGTCTCAGGGGGCGCGGCGGTCGCGGGCGCCGAGTCCCTCGTCGTCCGTGTCCGTCCACAGGCTGTTGTCGTAGGGGGCGTCGGACATCGGGACGAGTTCCGGGCGCCGGTTTTTGGCCGGCCCGGGGGAGGCGTCCCGCAGCAGCGCGACACTCTCGCGCAGGCGGTCCGCGTCGGCCCGGACGCGGCGCATCTCCAGACCGCCGCTGCCGAGCTGCTGTTCCAGGCGTTTCACGGACCGGGACAGCTCGTCGAGGCTGCGCTGGACTGACGTCAGTTCGTCGTTCACGGACATGACGTGACCTCACTTCCGTGGGCGGGTGTGCCCTGAGCGGCAACGTTCATGCGCCTGCGAGTGTTGCGCGTCACACCGGTCGGTGGGAAGGGACGTGCACCGATTGGCCGAGGCGTACGGGTGCATCCCGTGGTGCGCTGCGCCGCCCGGGTGGGTTTCCCGGTTGTCGTCGCCGTGTCGCTCTCCGTTGCTGAACCCTTTCCTCTTCAGTAGCCGCATACATGTGATCAGATCCATATATCCCGGCAAAAGTGATCATAACGCCCGCGGCTCCCGGAGGTACACAGAGATGTCCCACGACGGCGTCGGTCTGCGCGCGGTGATGCGCTCGGCCGCCTTCCTCACCGCGGGCGCCCTCGCGGTCTCCGTGCTCACCGGCTGCAGCTCCGAGGACCCGGCGGGCAAACCCCTCGCAGGCCAGGACATCGCGCCGGCCGCCCGCGCCCAGATCGCCGAGGGGGGCACCCTGCGCTGGGCGGTGGACGCCGTACCGGAGACGCTGAACACGTACCAGTCGGACGCGGACGCGGCCACCACCCGGGTCGCGCAGGCCGTGCTGCCGTCGATGTACCGGATGGACGTCAACGGCCGGCCGCAGCGGGACGCCGACTTCCTGGAGTCCGCGAAGGTCGTCGACACCGAGCCGAAGCAGGTCGTGGTCTACAAGCTCAACCAGCAGGCCGTCTGGAGCGACGGACGGGAGATCGGCGCCGCCGACTTCGCCGCCCAGTGGCGTGCCCTGTCCGGCAAGGACTCCGCGTACTGGACCGCCCGCAACGCCGGCTACGACCGCATCGAGAAGATCGAACGCGGGGCGAACGACCTGGAGGTCAAGGTCACCTTCGCGCGGACCTACGCCGACTGGCAGTCGCTGTTCTCGCCGCTGTACCCGAAGGACGTCATGGGCACCCCGGACTCCTTCAACGACGGGGCCCGGCGGAAGCTGAAGGTCACCGCCGGTCCGTTCGACCTCAAGAGCGTGAACCGCAAGGAGGGCGAGGTCACCCTCACCCGTAACGCACGGTGGTGGGGGAACCGCGCCAAGCTGTCCGAGATCGTGCTGTCGGCCGTACCGCGCTCCGAGCGGGCCGCCGCACTGGCCGACGGAAGACTCGACCTGGCCGACATCGACCCCGCCGAGGCCGGACGCATCACCCTCGCCGCCCGCGCCCTGGGCAAGAGCACGGCCGCTCCGCTCCAGGGGCCGGGCGGCAACGCCCGGAGCGAGCCGAGCGTGAAGTACCAGCGGCAGCAGAAGGCCCTGAAGGGCTACGAGGTCCGCAAGTCCCTGGAGCCCGCCTACACCCAGCTCGCCCTCAACGGTGCCGGTGGTCCGCTCGCCGACGAGCGGGTCCGCCGGGCAGTGGCCCGCGCCCTCGACCGGACGGACATCGCGAAGGCCGTCCTCAAGCCGCTCGGTCTGCCCGCGGTACCCGTCGGCAGCCACCTCGCGCTCGCCGGGCAGGCCGCGTACGCCGACAACAGCGGCGCGCTCGGCGGCCAGGACAAGGAGCGGGCGCAGGCGCTGCTCGCGGACGCCGGGTGGGTGCCCGGCGGCCCGATCGAGGAGAAGAAGAAGGGCGACAAGGCGGCCGGGGCGGAGGGACACGCGGGAGAGAAGGCCGAGAAGTCGGACAAGTCGGAGAAGAAGTCGAGCGACACCTCCGACAACACTGGTAACTCCGGAAACTCCGGCAACACCGAGAAGAGCGAGAAGACCGAGAAGACCGAGAAGGGGACGAAGGGCGCGGACGGCGGCACGTACGTCGTCGAAGAGGGCAACGAGTCCGACGGGGGCCACAGCGCGGACGACCGGACTCGGGGCGAGGCGGACCGGGAGAAGGACCACCAGCGGAACGACCGGGGCGGGGAAGGCTCGCCGCACCAGGACGGCAAGCAGTACGCCGACAAGCCGGAGCAGGGCGGCGCGCCCGGCGCCTACGCCCCCAAGGGCACCGCCGCCCCCGCGGACGCCGCGGGCCGACCCCTCGCCAAGGACGGCAAGCCGCTCACCCTCCGCTTCGTCCTCCCCACGGGACCCGGCTCGGAGGTCCTGCGCACGGTCGCCGACCGCATCACCGACATGCTGGAGGAGGTCGGCATCCGCACCGAGATCTCCAAGGTCACGGACGAGAGCTACTTCAAGGACCACATCGCGTCCGGCCAGTACGACCTCGCCCTCTACTCCTGGCCCGCGTCCGCCTTCCCCGCCACCGACGCACGCCCCATCTTCGCCAAGCCGGTCCCGGCCGCCGACGGCTCCCTGAACGTCGAGCAGAACTACACTCGCGTCGGCACCGACCAGGTCGACCAGCTCTTCGACCAGGCCGTCGGCACGCTGGACGAGGACGAGAGCCGGGGCCTGATCCGCAAGGCGGACTCCCGCATCTGGGCGGCCGCCGGCTCCATCCCCCTCTACCAGCGCCCCCAACTGACGGCCGCCCGCAAGACCGTCGCCAACGCCGGCGCCTTCGGCTTCCAGACCCCGGTCTACGAGGACATGGGGTTCCTGGCGAAGGGGGCGAAGGGGGCGGCGAGCCCGTCGAAGAAGTAGGGCCCGCAGGTTCACGAAGGCCGGCCGCCGCCCCGCGATGACGTGGGGCGGCGGCCGGCCGCACGATCGGGTGAACACAGGATCGGTCAGCTGCGCGCTGACCACCTGCGGTCATAGCGTTGATGCTATGACATGGGGTACCGTCGAACTGGAGCCGGAGGTCGCGGAGTGGCTGGCCGGACTGGACGACAAACGCTGGGCGCAGGCGCTCATGCACCTTGACCTGTTGGAGCAGCGGGGAGTCCATCTCGGTGAGCCGTACACGCGCCAGCTCGACGGCAAACTCAGGGAACTGCGGTTCTACTGCGGCGCCGAACGAGTACGGATCACGTACTGGACCGCGACGGGGCGCCGCATCATCATGCTCACCGTGTTCGCCAAGACGCGGATGCGTGAGTTCGCCGAGGTGGAGCGGGCGCGCCAAGCCATGAAGCGGTGTCAGGCCGAAGGTCACACCGCGGACGAGGAGGAGCTGTGACGGAGACCGGTCGAACCAGCCTTGCCGAGGCCCGTCGGGCCCGGCCCCTGACTCCCGAGATCGAGGAGGAGTACGCGGCCGCCCACCTGCGCTTCGCCCTCGGTGAGGCCGTGCGCGGGCGGCGGCTGGACCTCTCGCTGTCGCAGCGTGAACTCGGCCGCCGGGCCGGCATGACCCAGTCGGCCGTGGCGCGCCTCGAGGCCGGCGGCACCGTACCGACGATCCCCGTCCTCGACCGCCTCGCCCGAGCCCTGGGACTCGAGCTGAGAGTGGAGCTGGCACTCCAGGCCAAGAGCGCCTGAACCGCTCCCAGAACCCCTGCGGGAGCGTGAAGCCGACGACAGGGCATGTGCTGACCTGGGAAGGAACCGGCTCGGGCTTCATGTCCTGCACGAGTCCCCCGGAGGGCGAGGCAGCGCGCGCCGCCGCCCGCGAAACATGCCCCGACGGATCCCTCGCGGCGAAGGCGGCGACGTGATCCCCGACGCATCGAAACGGCCCGGCCGCTCTCAGTGGCCGCGGGCCCGTACCATGGGGTGAGGCCGTGGCATGTTCCGCCCGGCAGGGCCCGCGTAACACAGGTGTACGCAGCAGGGCCATCCTCAATTCCGGGAGTACGCCGCAATATGGCCACGCGCCACGACATCCGCAACGTCGCCATCGTCGCCCACGTCGACCACGGCAAGACGACCCTCGTCGACGCCATGCTGAAGCAGGCCGGTGCCTTCGCCGCGCACGCCGCCGAATCGCTCGACGACCGCATGATGGACTCGAACGACCTGGAGCGTGAGAAGGGCATCACGATCCTGGCCAAGAACACGGCCGTCAAGTACCACCCGAAGGATGGCGGCGACGTCATCACCATCAACATCATCGACACCCCCGGCCACGCCGACTTCGGCGGCGAGGTCGAGCGTGGTCTGTCGATGGTCGACGCGGTGGTCCTGCTCGTCGACGCGTCCGAGGGCCCGCTGCCGCAGACCCGTTTCGTGCTGCGCAAGGCGCTCCAGCAGCGCCTGCCCGTCATCCTGTGCATCAACAAGACGGACCGCGCGGACTCGCGCATCGACGAGGTCGTCAACGAGACCTACGACCTCTTCCTCGACCTGGACGCCGACGAGGACCAGATCGAGTTCCCCATCGTCTACGCCTGTGCGCGTGACGGCGTGGCCTCGCTGACCAAGCCGGAGGACGGCACCGTCCCGGCCGACAGCGACAGCCTGGAGCCGTTCTTCTCCACGATCCTGTCGCACGTCCCGGCTCCGGAGTACGACGAGGCCGCCCCGCTCCAGGCGCACGTCACGAACCTGGACGCCGACAACTTCCTCGGCCGTATCGCGCTGCTCCGCGTCGAGCAGGGCGAGCTGCGCAAGGGCCAGACCGTCACCTGGATCAAGCGCGACGGCACGATGTCCAACGTGCGCATCACCGAGCTGCTGATGACCGAGGCGCTCACCCGCAAGCCCGCCGAGAAGGCCGGCCCCGGTGACATCTGCGCCGTCGCCGGTATCCCGGACATCATGATCGGCGAGACCCTCGCCGACCCCGAGAACCCGATCCCGCTCCCGCTGATCACGGTCGACGAGCCCGCGATCTCGATGACGATCGGTACCAACACCTCGCCGCTGGTCGGCCGCGGCGGCACCGGCAAGGGCGCCTCCGCGAAGGCCGCGGTCAAGGACCGCAAGGTCACCGCCCGTCAGGTCAAGGACCGTCTGGACCGCGAGCTGATCGGTAACGTCTCGCTCCGGGTGCTCGACACCGAGCGTCCGGACGCGTGGGAGGTCCAGGGCCGTGGTGAGCTGGCGCTCGCCATCCTGGTCGAGCAGATGCGCCGCGAGGGCTTCGAGCTGACCATCGGCAAGCCCCAGGTGGTCACCCAGCAGGTCGACGGCAAGACGTACGAGCCGGTCGAGCGCATGACGATCGACGTGCCCGAGGAGCACATGGGCGCGGTCACACAGCTCATGGGCGTCCGCAAGGGCCGGATGGACAACATGTCGAACCACGGCTCGGGCTGGGTCCGCCTGGAGTTCGTCGTTCCCTCCCGCGGCCTCATCGGGTTCCGGACCGAGTTCCTCACCGGTACCCGCGGCACGGGCATCGCCCACTCCATCCACGAGGGCCACGAGCCGTGGTTCGGCACCCTGACGACCCGTAACAACGGTTCGCTGGTCGCCGACCGGGCCGGTGCAGTCACCGCCTTCGCCATGACGAACCTCCAGGAGCGCGGTGTGCTGTTCACCGAGCCCGGCACCGAGGTGTACGAGGGCATGATCGTCGGCGAGAACTCCCGCGCCGACGACATGGACGTGAACATCACCAAGGAGAAGAAGCTCACCAACATGCGCTCGGCCGCCGCCGACTCGTTCGAGGCGATCGTCCCGCCGCGCAAGCTCTCCCTGGAGCAGTCCCTGGAGTTCTG
Organism: Streptomyces sp. NPDC006332; assembly: GCF_040612855.1. Lineage (NCBI taxonomy): Bacteria > Bacillati > Actinomycetota > Actinomycetes > Kitasatosporales > Streptomycetaceae > Streptomyces > Streptomyces sp. NPDC006332. Next base: position 64,494 of record NZ_JBEXRA010000016.1, on the reverse strand, counting down.
CCGCGACGACGAGTGCGTCGAGGTGACCCCGGAGGCCGTTCGTATCCGCAAGGTCGTCCTCGACCAGAAGGAGCGTGGTCGCTCCGCGAGCCGTGCCAAGCACGGCTGACGCACGGTCTGCACGACCCCGCCGGGCACCCTCGCTTCACAGCGGGGGTGCCCGGCCTCGTCCCGGGGGCCCATAGGGAAAACCCTCGATTTGCACAGGGAGGACCTCATGGGCAGGCCGTCCCCACTACTCTGCTGATATGGAGTGACCCGTCCGCCGTCCGCGGGGCATGAGCCTCTGGACGCGCTGTGCCGTCGTCGGCACGCGTGCTCTCCCGTACGGGACGACGCGGAACTACTCTGGCACGGCGGCGTGTTGACAGTGCGTCACACAGCGTCCCGTTCGCGCCCCGGTTCGCGGGGCACCCGGAGGGGAAGCCGGCACGGCCACCTCGGTAGACGCAACTCATTTTTCGCTGCCGCACGTCCGGAATACGGACACCTGCCCCCGATAGATGTGTAACAAGTCCGTTTCGCAGGGATCTTTCGGCAAACCGTTTGTCCGGATTTTGGAAGAAGTAGGTGGCAGGTGTGATCGAACCGAGACCTTAGGGATGTGGTTCGGTCATGGCGCATGGCAGATAGTTAGGCGCGTAGAGCTCGGATCAACGGGTCACGCGCTGCACACTGCGCCGACTCACGAGCGCGGGGGCATCTGACTTTTTCTGGCACCGGCGAGGTGGCGGATGCGTGTCATGTGCACCCCTTTGCGGTGAACCAATGGACTCATGAGGAGGAACCCATGCGCGGTGCCAAGAGCGCCAAGTGGGTCGCGATAGCCGCGGCTGTGGCCCTGGGCGCGACCGCCTGTGGTGGTGGCAGTGACAGCGGCGACGACAGCAAGGCCGCGATCGACCCGAACGGAAAGTTCTCGATCGAGGTCGGCGAGCCGCAGAACCCGCTGCAGCCGGCGAACACCATGGAGTCCAACGGCAGCATCGTGACGAAGGCCCTGTTCACCGGGCTCGTCGACTATGACTCCAGCGGCAAGATCGTCATGATGAACGCGCAGTCGGTCGACAGCACGGACAACAAGACCTTCACGGTCAAGCTGAAGCCGGGCTGGAAGTTCCACGACGGCACCCCGGTCACGGCCGAGTCCTACGTCAAGGCGTGGAACTGGGCCGCCGCCCCGGCGAACAAGCAGACCAACAGCTTCTGGTTCTCGGACATCAAGGGCTACGCCGACGTCGCCCCCGAGAAGGGCAAGCCGAAGGCCACCGAGATGTCCGGCCTGAAGGTCGTCGACGACAACACCTTCACGATCACGCTCAGCAGCCCGATCCCGTACTTCGTGTACAAGCTGGGCTACGAGGTGTTCTCGCCGCTGCCGGAGTCCTTCTACAAGGACCCGAAGGCCGCGGGCGAGAAGCCGGTCGGCAACGGCCCCTACAAGTTCGTCAGCTGGAACCACAAGAAGTCGATCGAGGTCGCCCGCAACGACGACTACCAGGGTCCGAACAAGGCCAAGAACGGTGGTGTGATCTTCAAGAACTACACCAACCTGGAGACGGCCTACGAGGACCTGAAGTCCGGCAACGTCGACGTCCTGCGCCAGCTCGCCCCGCGTGACCTGCCCGTCTACAAGCAGGACCTCGGCGACCGCGCGGTGGACCAGTCCTACTCCGCGGTCCAGACGATCGCTCCGGCCTTCTACACCAAGCAGTGGAAGGGCATCGACCCGAAGGTCCTGCAGGGCCTGTCCATGGCGATCGACCGGCCCACCATCACCAAGACCGTCCTCCAGGGCACCCGTGAGCCGGCCACCGGCTGGGTCGCCAAGGGCGTCCTCGGCTACCAGCCGAGCCTGGGCACCGACATCTTCAAGTACGACCCGGCCAAGGCCAAGCAGCTCATCAAGGACGGCGGCGGCGTCCCGGGCAACAAGATCTCCATCCAGTACAACGCGGACGGCGGTCACAAGGAGTGGGTGGAGGCGGTCTGCAACTCCATCACCAAGACGGTCGGCGTCGCCTGCACCGGCGACTCCAAGGCCGACTTCCAGGCCGACCTTCAGGCGCGTGACGCCAAGGAGGTCAAGTCGATGTACCGCTCCGGCTGGGTGCTCGACTACCCGTTCAACGCGAACTTCCTCCGCGACCTGTTCGGTACGCACTCGGACGGCAACCAGAGCGGCTTCTCCAACAAGGAGATCGACGCCCTGATCAAGCAGGCCGACAGCGCCAAGACGCTGGAGGAGTCGGAGAAGTCGTACCAGGCGATGGAGAAGAAGCTGCCTGAGTACATGCCGAGCATTCCGCTCTGGTACTACAAGGTCAACGCGGGCTTCTCGGAGAAGGTCAGCGGCGTCAAGTACGCCCAGGACGGCGACCCGATCCTGACCGGCGTTCAGGTCAAGAAGAAGTAACCGCAACAGCCCGTTGAGCCGGGCGCGGTGAGTCCGCGTCCGGGGGCGGCAGCGGCCGGGGGGCCCTTTCCACCCGCATCTTCAGGTGATGCGCGGGGAAAGGGCCCGTCGGCTGCCGCTGTGACTGACATGGAGGCACGATGGGGCGCTACGTCGCACGGCGACTGCTCCAGATGATCCCGGTGTTCTTCGGGACGACTTTGCTGATCTTTCTCATGGTCTATGCCCTGCCCGGCGACCCCGTGCGCGGGCTCTTCGGCGACAAGGCCGGCAGCCCGCAGGTCATCGCGGCGCTGAGACATGAGTACGGCCTGGATCAGAACATCTTTGTGCAGTACTACAACTACATGAAGGACATGATCCTCCATGGCGACTTCGGCACGCAGATCGCAAGCGGCCGTCCCGTCACGGCTGTGTTGGGCGACGCCTTCCCGGTGACCCTGCGTCTCGCCTCGCTTGCCTTCGCCATCGAGGTAGTCCTGGGCATCGCGCTCGGCGTGGTGGCGGGCCTGCGCGCCGGCCGGCTCACCGACAACGTGGTCCTCGTGATGACGCTGCTGTTCATCTCGGTCCCGGTCTTCGTCCTCGGCTTCATCGCCAAGCTGGTCTTCGCCGAGCAGCTCCACTGGCTGGACCCGAATGTCAACGACGCGACGGACTACGGTCAGTTGCTGATGCCGGCCATCGTCCTGGCGACCGCGTCACTGGCCTATGTGACCCGGCTGACCCGCACCTCGATCGCCGAGAACCGGCGCGCGGACTACATCCGTACCGCGATCGCCAAGGGTCTGCCCAGGAAGCGTGTCGTGGGCGTCCACCTCATGCGCAACTCGATGATCCCCGTGATCACCTACCTGGGCACCGACATCGGTGCGTTGATGGGCGGCGCCGTCGTCACCGAGGGCCTGTTCAACATCCAGGGTGTGGGAGGCCTGATCTACCAGTCCCTTGCCCGCCGCGAGGGCACCACCCTGGTCGGTCTGGTGACGATCCTCGTCCTCATCTACCTCCTCGCCAACCTCCTCGTCGACCTGCTTTACGCGGTCCTTGACCCGAGGATTCGCTATGCCTGATGTGACCAAGACCGATGTCAAGACCGGCGCGGTGGACCCGGTGGGCGGCGCGCCGGCCGCGGTGACGCCCGCCGAGTCCAAGTCCGAGAAAACGCGCAGCCTGTGGGGCGACGCGTGGGCCGATCTGCGCCGCAGCTGGATCTTCATCATCTCCAGCGTGCTGATCTTCTTCCTGCTGCTGATCACCTTCTTCCCGGGCTGGTTCACCAGCGCGGATCCGATCCTCGGCGACCTGTCCAAGCACTACCTGCAGAAGCCCAAGCTGGGTGACGTCGGCTCGGCCGACTGGCTCGGCTACGACCAGCAGGGCCGCAGCGTGTACGCCCGTGTCATCTACGGCACCCGGGCCTCCATCGCGGTCGGCTTCGGCACCACCGTCCTGGTCACGCTCGTGGGCAGCCTGGTCGGCATGATCTCCGGGTACTTCGGCGGCATCGTCGACTCGATCCTGTCCCGGCTGACGGACGTGTTCTTCGGCATCCCGTTCCTGCTCGGCACCATGGTCGTGCTCAACTCCTTCCCGGAGCGCACGGCCTGGATCGTCATCGGCGCGCTGGGCTTCTTCGGCTGGACCCAGATCTCCCGCGTGATGCGCGGCGCGGTCATCACCACCAAGCAGTCCGACTACGTGCAGGCCGCCAAGGCTCTCGGCGCCAGCACCCCGCGGATCATGTTCCGGCACATCCTGCCGAACACCCTCGCCCCGGTGATCGTCGTGGCCACCATCTCGCTCGGCGTCTACATCGCCGCCGAGGCGACGCTGTCCTATCTGGGCCTCGGCCTCAGTGGCGTGTCGTGGGGCAACGATATCTCCGGCGGCGGCAACTCGATCCGCGTGGCCAAGTGGATCATGCTCTACCCGTCGATCATGCTCAGCATCACGGTGCTGGCGTTCATCATGCTCGGTGAGGCCGTACGCAACGCCCTCGACCCGAAGATGCGCTGAGGGAGGCGTACGTGACCGTCATCGAAGAAGTATCCGTGCCCTCGCCGCGTGAGGGCGACGGCGGACCGCTGCTCGAAGTGCGCGACCTGCACGTCGAGTTCCACACCCGCGAGGGTGTGATCAAGGCCGTCAACGGCGTCAACTACAGCGTGGACGCGGGCGAGACGCTCGCCGTGCTCGGTGAGTCCGGCTCCGGCAAGTCCGTCACCGCGCAGGCGATCATGGGCATCCTCGACATGCCGCCGGCGAAGATCCCGCAGGGGGAGATCCTCTTCCGGGGCCAGGACATGCTGACGATGTCCGGCGAGGACCGCCGCAAGATCCGTGGCCGTCGGATCGCCATGATCTTCCAGGACGCGCTCAGCTCGCTCAACCCGGTGCTCAGCGTGGGCTACCAGCTCGGCGAGATGTTCCGCGTCCACCAGGGCCTGTCCAAGAAGGACGCCAAGGCCAAGGCGATCGAGCTGATGGACCGGGTGAAGATCCCGGCCGCCGCGGCGCGGGTGGGCGACTACCCGCACCAGTTCTCCGGCGGTATGCGCCAGCGCATCATGATCGCCATGGCGCTGGCCCTTGAGCCGGACCTGATCATCGCCGACGAGCCCACCACGGCCCTCGACGTGACGGTCCAGGCTCAGGTCATGGACCTGCTCGCGGAGTTGCAGCGCGAGTACAACATGGGCCTCATCCTGATCACCCACGACCTCGGTGTGGTCGCCGACGTCGCGGACAAGATCGCGGTGATGTACGCGGGCCGGATCGTGGAGCGCGCCCCGATCCACGAGCTGTACAAGCGTCCGGCGCACCCGTACACGCGGGGTCTGCTGGACTCGATCCCGCGCCTGGACCAGAAGGGCCAGGAGCTGTACGCGATCAAGGGCCTGCCGCCCAACCTGCTGCACGTCCCGACCGGTTGCGCCTTCAACCCGCGCTGCCCCAAGGCCCAGGACATCTGCCGTACGGACGTCCCGGACCTGTTCCCGGTCACCGAGCAGGACGGCGCCGAACTGCCCGGCCGTGCCTCGGCATGCCACTTCTGGAAGGAGACGATCCATGGCTGAGCTCAGCAAGAACGACGAGCCGCAGGACGCCACGCCGAACGTCTCCGACGTCGAGGTCGTGGACGTCACCTCCGAGTCGGAGGCGGTCGCCGCGATCGAGGCGCCCGTCGAGCGGGGCGAGCCGATCCTGCAGGTGCGCAACCTGGTGAAGCACTTCCCGCTCACCCAGGGCATCCTGTTCAAGAAGCAGATCGGCGCCGTCAAGGCCGTCGACGGTGTCTCCTTCGACCTGTACCAGGGCGAGACCCTGGGCATCGTGGGCGAGTCCGGCTGCGGCAAGTCCACGGTGGCCAAGCTCCTGATGAACCTGGAGCGGGCGACCGCCGGCGAGGTCTTCTACAAGGGCCAGGACATCACCCGGCTGTCCGGGCGGGCGCTGAAGGCCGTGCGGCGCAACATCCAGATGGTGTTCCAGGACCCGTACACCTCGCTCAACCCGAGGATGACGGTCGGCGACATCATCGGGGAGCCGTACGACATCCACCCCGAGGTGGCTCCCAAGGGCGACCGGCGCCGCAAGGTGCAGGAACTCCTCGACGTCGTCGGTCTCAACCCGGAGTACATCAACCGGTACCCGCACCAGTTCTCCGGCGGCCAGCGCCAGCGCATCGGCATCGCGCGCGGCCTGGCGCTCAACCCGGAGGTCATCATCTGCGACGAGCCGGTGTCGGCGCTCGACGTGTCGGTGCAGGCGCAGGTCATCAACCTGATGGAGCGACTGCAGGACGAGTTCAACCTGTCCTACATCTTCATCGCGCACGACCTGTCGATCGTCCGGCACATCTCCGACCGGGTCGGCGTCATGTACCTCGGCAAGATGGCGGAGATCGGCAGCGACGAGCAGATCTACGACCACCCGACGCACCCCTACACCCAGGCGCTGCTGTCGGCGGTCCCGGTTCCGGACCCGGAGGCCCGTGAGGGTCGTGACCGGATCATCCTGACCGGCGACGTGCCGTCCCCGGCCAACCCGCCCTCCGGGTGCCGTTTCCGCACCCGTTGCTGGAAGGCCCAGGACAAGTGCGCCGAGCAGGAGCCGCTGCTGGCGATCCCGGAGCGCTTCAAGGGCGCGGACACCCCGGCGGCCCACGAGTCGGCGTGCCACTTCGCCGAGGAGAAGGACGTCGTGCACGCGGCCTGAGGACGTAGAGCCACACGCTGTGCGGGGTGCCGAGAGCCGAGGGCTCCTGGCGCCCCGCATGCCGTTCTGCCCCTCAGCCGGACAGGAGAATGCCGTCCGTACTCAGAGAGAGTCGAACGGCGGAATGATCCGCGTGACAGCGATGAGACGGAGTCGGGGCAGCGGCAGCGCGTAGAACCAGCCGTCGGACAGGAGCGGAATGCGGCGGACGCCGCCTGGAACTCCGCGCCGGGGCCCCTCACCGATGTCCGTCACATCGACGCCGACTTCGGCCAGCGCGACCAGTTCCGCGGCCAGACGCTCGACCTCGTTGACGATGTGCGGTGGAAATCCGGCTGCGACATGTTCGGCGTCAGGGTCGTACTCCCAGCGCCAGGTTTCTTCGTCCCCCATGTCGTCACATACTCCCGGCCCGCTCGACCCCGGCTTCCACGCACGCCTCGTCGAGGATTCGGCCGATCTCGGCCGCGATGGCCCGGGCGTCGTCAAGACTCTCGGTGGTGGCGGCACGGGCTTCGAGGGAACGCAGCCTGGCTGCGCGCTCAGGATGCCGCTCCAGTGCCACGTAGACCGCCCACTGCCCCACGAAGCGACGCATCGGAGCGGCGCTGACCAGCTCGCGTGCCTGCTGGAGTGCTGCGGAGCGTTCGGCGTCGAACGTGGGCAGGGCGTCGGGCGCCAGCTGCGCGAGGGCGGCGCGCAGGTCTTCGGGGGTGCTGGCCGGCTGGGGCGTGACAGAGTCGCCGGAGCCGGGGTGTGCGGCGGTGCTCATGGGCGGTCTCCTTGGAGCGGTACGGCGGTCTGCCCGCTGGCCGACAGCGTACCCGTGAGGCTGCGGTGCGGGCTGAGCATGTGGACGGCTCACGCGTCGGTCCCGTTCGCCCTCGTACTACGCTGAGCCAAAGCGCCGCCGACGAGCCTCCGTCCGGGGCGGCCTCACGCCCTGATCGCCGCCCGCGCCCAGTGACACGCCACCTGCCCCTCCCCGCCCCCGCCCAGCACCCCGGGATCCTCCCCCCGGCACGCCCCCGCGACGCCCGCGCGGTCCGCCTCCCCGTTCGCCAGGATCTGGCAGCGGGCGTGGAAACGGCAGCCGGAGGGGATGCGGGACGGGTCGGGGGGCTCGCCCGTGAGGACGACGGGGTTTCCGGGTGCGTCCGGCAGGACCGACAACAGGGCCTGGGTGTACGGGTGGCGGGGAGCCGTCAGGACCTGCTCGACGTCTCCCGTCTCCACGATCCGGCCCAGGTACATCACCGCGACCCGGTCGGCGATGTTCCACGCCAGGCCCAGGTCGTGGGTCACCACCAGCGCGGACAGGCCGAGTTCGGCGCGCAGCCGCAGCAGGAGGGCGAGGATCTCGCCGCGCACCGAGGCGTCAAGGGAGGCCACCGGCTCGTCGGCGACGAGGAGTTCGGGTTCGAGGACCAGCGCGCCCGCGATGACGACCCGTTGGCGCTGGCCGCCGGAGAGTTCGTGCGGGTAACGCAGGAAGAAGCGCTCGGGGGGACGCAGGCCCGCCCGGGACAGGGCATCGGCGACCGCTGCCCGCTCGTCGCCGCCGTACCCGTGGATCCGCAGGCCCTCGGCCACCGCGTCGTAGACCGTGTGCCGTGGGTTCAGTGATCCGGTCGGGTCCTGGAGGACCAGCTGGACGCGTTTGCGGTACGCCTTCAGGGACCGGGAGGAGTACTCCAGCGGCTGCCCGCCGAAGCGGACCCGGCCCTCCGTCGGCCGGACCAGGCCCAGCAGGGCCCGGGCCAGGGTCGTCTTGCCGCAGCCGGACTCGCCGACCAGGGCGACGATCTCGCCGGGCCGGATGTCGAGTTCGACGCCGTCCACCGCGCGGGCCGGTGGGTCGCGGTGCCGTCCGGGGTAGGTGACGTGGAGTCCTTCAGCGCTGATCAACGTCATGTGCCGCTCCTCGCGTCCTCGGCAGTGACCGCGGTCCCCGGCGGCGCCGCCGCCACGTGCACACACGCCGCTCTCCGCCCCGTGCCCGCGTCCCTCAGCTCCTGGTCGTCCACCGCGCAGGAGTCCAGCGCGACCGGGCAGCGCGGGTGGAAGGTGCAGCCGGCGGGCAGGGCGGCCGGGTCGGGCGGGTCGCCGGGCAGGCCGCGCGGGGCGAACCGGGAGGATGGGTCGCCGATGCGGGGGAAGGCGGCCGACAGGGCCTTCGCGTACGGGTGCCGGGCGTCCTCGTGGACCTGCGTGGCCGGGCCCTCCTCGACGACCCGGCCCGCGTACATCACCGCGAGCCGGTCGCAGGTGTCGGAGAGCACTGTCAGATCGTGACTGATCATGATCAGGCCCAGGTCCTGCTCGGCGACCAGCTGCTCGATCAGCCGCAGGATCTGCGCCTGGATCATCACGTCCAGGGCGGTGGTCGGTTCGTCGGCGATGATGAGGCGGGGCGAGCAGGCGAGCGCCATGGCGATCATGACGCGTTGGCGCTGGCCGCCGGACAGCTCGTGCGGGTACGCCGACGCCCGCGCCGCCGGCAGGCCCACGTGCTCCAGGAGCTCCCCGGCCTGCTTCTTCGCCGCCGCCTGGGTGGCCCTGCGGTGCAGCAGGATCGGCTCGGCGATCTGGTCGCCGACGCGGTGCACGGGGTTCAGCGAGTGCATCGCGCCCTGGAAGACGATCGAGGCGCCCGCCCAGCGGACCGCCCGCACCTGCCCCCACCGCATCGTCAGCACGTCCTCGCCGTCCAGCAGCACCTGCCCGCCGACGTGGGTGCCGGCCGGCAGCAGCCGCAGCAGCGCGAGCGCCAGCGTGGACTTGCCGCACCCCGACTCACCCGCGATGCCCAGCTTCTGACCCGCCGCGAGCCGCAGGTCCACGCCGCGCACCGCGGCGGCCCCGCCCGGGTAGGTCACCTCCAGGCCGTGTACCTCGAGGAGTGTCAACGGTCCACCCCCAGCCGGGGGTTGAGCACCGACTCCACCGCACGTCCGCACAGCGTGAACGACAGCGCGACCGCGGCGATCGCGATGCCGGGCGGCACCAGATACCACCAGTCTCCGGAACTCACCGCACCCGCCTCCCGAGCCTCCTGGAGCAGCCCGCCCCACGACACCACCGTCGGATCGCCGAGCCCGAGGAAGGCCAGCGTCGCCTCGGCGAGGATCGCGGCGGACACCATCAGCGTCGCCTGCGCCAACACCAGCGGCATCACGTTGGGCAGCACATGCCGCGACATGACGTGCCAGTGCCCGCCGCCCAGCGCCTTCGCGCGTTCGATGTACGGCCGTGACTCCACCGCCAGCGTCTGCGCCCGCACCAGCCGTGCGGTGGTCGGCCACGAGGTCACCCCGATCGCCAGCACCACCGTGCCCAGCGAGCGGGACATCACGGTGGCGAGCGCGATCGCGAGCACCAGCGTCGGCATCACCAGGAACCAGTCCGTGACCCGCATCAGCACGGTCGCGTACCCGCCCTTGAAGTGCCCGGCCGTCACCCCCACCAGCGTGCCGATGGCCACCGAGAGCACGGCCGCCAGCAGCCCCACAAGCAGCGAGACCCGCGAGCCCCACACCAGCAACCCCAGCAGATCGCGCCCGAACCGGTCGGTGCCCAGCCAGAACTCGCCGCTCGGTCCCTCCATGGGCTGCCCCGGAGCGTCGGTCACCCCGGCCACGTCGGAGCCGACGGTGAGCGGCGCGGTGAGGGCGACCAGCGCGAACAGGGTGAGGGCGGCCAGGCCCACCAGCCCGGCGCGGTGCGTGCGGTAACGCGTCCAGAACCGTACGACGGAGCGTCGGCGGCGCTGCCGGGCGAGCCGCCGCGGACCGGCTCCGGTCGCCGGGTCGGGGCCGCCGGCCTGACTCTCGGCCGGGGCGTCGGCCGGGGTGCCCGTCGTCATCGGCCCACCCGTGGGTCGAGCAGCGGGTAGACCAGGTCGGCCAGCGTGTTCATGATGATCACCGCCGCGGCGAAGAAGAGGAACAGCCCCTGCACCAGGGGCAGGTCGGGCACGCTCAGTGCCTGGTAGAACAGTCCGCCAAGACCCGGCCAGGAGAACACGGTCTCCACCAGGATCACGCCCGCGACGGTCCGGCCGAGGTTGACGAAGACCAGCGTCACGGTCGGCAGCAGCGCGTTCGGCACGGCGTGCCGGCGCCGGACCAGGTCGTCCCGCAGGCCCTTGGCGCGCGCCGTGGTCAGATAGTCGCTGCCCATCTCGTCGAGCAGCGCCGAACGGGTGACCAGCAGCGTCTGCCCGTACTCGACCGCGACCAGGGTGATGACGGGGAGGACCAGATGGTGGGCCACGTCGAGGACGTACCCGAATCCCTCCTCGCCGCCCGACTCCATGCCGCCGGTGGGGAACAGCCCGGGGATCGGGCCGACGCCCACCGAGAACACGATGATCAGCAGCAGGCCCAGCCAGAACGACGGGACGGAGTAGAGGGTCAGCGCCAGACCGGTGTTCATCCGGTCCCCGAGCCGGCCGTGGCGCCAGGCCGCGCGGGTGCCGAGGACGATGCCGAGGGCGGTGTACAGGACGAACGCCGTGCCGGTCAGCAGCAGCGTGTTCGGCAGCGCCTCGCCGATCTTGTCGACGACCGGGGCACGGAACTGGTACGAGGTGCCCAGGTCGCCGGTGAGCGCCTTGCCGCAGTAGTCGGTGAACTGCCGCCACAACGGCAGGTCCATCCCGAACTCCCGCCGGTAGGCGGCCAGTTGGGCCGACGACACCGGGCGGCCGCCGGTCATGGTCTTGACCGGGTCGCCCGGGATCAGCCGGAACAGGAAGAACCCGGTGACCAGCACGGCGAACAGGGAGACGGCGGCGCCGCCGACCTTGCCGGCGCCGTAGCGGACGTAGGCCGTGGTGCTGCGCGCCCGCGGGGTGCGTGCCGCCGGTTCGGCGAGGGCCTCACCGGCGGCGTGCTGGACGTCACTCACGGTCGTCGGCGGTGGACCGGCGGCGCAGGACGAAGAACACCGCGGCGCCCACCAGGACCACGGCGGCCACGACACCGCCGATGACCGCGCCGGTCGAGACGCCGGAGTCGTCGGACGAGCCGTCCGAGGCCGCGGGGACAGCCGACCACCAGCTCCAGTAACCGTCCTGGCCGTAGATGTTGCCCGCCGCGCTCGGCATGGTCTGGATCGACGCGATCTGGTCGGTCCGGTAGGCCTCGACGGCGTTCGGGTACGCCATGACGTTCATGTACCCCAGGTCGTACAGCCGCGACTCCATCTGCTTGACCAGGGTGGCCCGTTTGGCGGGATCGTACTCGGCGAGCTGACGGGCGTACAGATCGTCGTAGCGCCGGTCGCAGATGAAGTTGTCGGTGGCGCCGGTGTCCTTCGGGGTGGCGGGCAGGGCCGCGCAGGTGTGGATCGACAGGACGAAGTCCGGGTCGGGGTTGACGGACCAGCCGTCGAAGGCGAGGTCGTAGGTGCCCGCGAGCCAGGGATCGGTGACGTTGTCCAGGCAGTCCAGGGTGATCCCGATACCGAGCTCGCCCCACCACTCCTGGAGGTACTGGCCGACCGCCTTGTCGTTGGGGTCGGTGGCGTGGCAGAGGACGCGGTAGGTGATCGGCTTGCCGTCCTTGCCGAGGCGCTTGCCGGAGCTGTTCTTCTTGTAGCCCGCCTGGTCGAGGAGCTGGGCCGCCTTCGCCGGGTCGTAGGCGAGTTCCTGGTCCGCCGAGGGCTTCCAGAAGTACTGCGAGAAGCGGGGCGGGATGTACCCCTCGCCCTCGACGGCGTGCCCCTGGAACACCTTGTCGATGATGGTCTCGCGGTCGACCGCCATGAACAGGGCGTGCCTGACCCGCGGGTCCAGCAGGGAGGGGTCGCCGTCGCCGAACTTCTTGCCGTTCCTCGCGCGAGCTCCCGGGTTGGTGGCGAGGGCGTAGAAGCGTCGGCCGGGGGCGTCGTTGACGCGGATGTTCTTCTCGTTCTTCAGGGAGGCCGCCTGAGCGGGGGTCAGCGACGGGGACCCGGCGACGAAGGAGACCTCACCCTTGCGCAGGGCGGCGACGGCGGCGTCCTGGTCCTTGTAGTAGCGGAAGACCAGCTCGTCGAACTTGGGAGCGCCCCGCCAGAAGTTCTTGTTGGGCTTGAGGCGGACGTAGCTGTCGGGCTTGTAGTCGGTGAGGACGAACGGCCCGTTCCCGACGACGGGGAAGCTCTTGTCGTTGTTGAACTTGGAGAAGTCGTCGACCTTCTCCCAGACGTGCTTCGGCACGATCGGCACGTCCAGGGCCACCATCGTGGCCTGCGGTTTCTTCAGCTCGATGACCAGCTGGGTGGGGCTGGGCGCGGTGACCTTCCTGAAGTTGGAGACGAAGCTGCCGTTGGTGGTGGCGGCGCCCTCGTCGGTCATCATCGTGTTGAACGTCCACGCCGCGTCCTCGGCGGTGGCTTTCTGGCCGTCCGACCAGATGGAGTCGGAGCGGATCGTGTAGGTCCAGGTCAGCTTGTCGGCGGACGGCTCCCACTTGGTGGCCAGGCCCGGGACGGCGTGGTTGTCCTTGGGGTCGTAGTTGGTCAGGTACTCGTACATCAGCCGGTGGATGCTGGTGCTGACCAGCCGTTGCGCCAGGAACGGACTCAGCGAGTCGACGCTCTGGGCGACCGCCACGGTCAGGACGCTCTTGCCGTCCGCCGCCGCGGCCTGCCGGGGCGCCGGATCGAGCGGGGTCGCGAGCCCGGCGGATAACGCCAGGGCGCCGGCACCGGCGACGGCGGCGAGCCGGCCGACGCGGGACCGTGATCTCCTCGGGCCCGAGGGCCCCCTGCCATGGACTCGTGTGCTCATGGGTCGTGACCTCGCGTCATCGCTCGCACAGGAACGGTCTGTCGGAGTGCTGTCGTGCTGTCGGAGTGTTCTCTCTGTTCTCTGTGTTCTCTCGCAGTGCCGGCTCGGACCGGACGGGTGTCGCCGACGGGAATGATGAGTGTGTCTATCAGCGCGTTCCACGCGCGTCAACGGCGCGTGAAGGCCGTGTGGCCTGCGGAAATCATCCGGTGACGCGGACGCGGCAGTCATTCGCGGCAGTCATTGGTCCACACCTGTGAAGGGCCCCAGGTTAAGGCGTGGCGGCTTCTCGGCCTGACGTTCCCCCGTCCGGGCATGGGCGTCGGACGGCTGGGAGGACGGTGACCCATCCGGCCCGCGCTCGCATGCGCCATGGGCGCTATGGGCCGATATTGACCGGTAACGGTTCAGGATCCCGGCGCCGGCTGCACACCGCACTGCACGGGCACTCAGGAGGAGGCACTCCATGCGTGGAGCCACGCACGCCAGATGGGCCGCCTGCGCGGCGGCGGTAGTCCTCGCGGCGTCCGGCTGCGGCGGCGACAGCAGCGCCAGCAGCGACGGCGGCGCCGTGCTCAGCGCCTCCTGGGGCGATCCGCAGAACCCACTGGAGCCGGCCAACACCAACGAGGTGCAGGGCGGCAAGGTACTCGACATGATCTTCCGGAACCTCAAGAGGTACGACTCCAAGACCGGCGCGGCCGAGGACATGATGGCCCAGAAGATCGACACCTCGGACTCGCAGAACTACACCATCACCATCAAGGACGGCTGGACCTTCAGCAACGGCGAGGCCGTCACCGCCAAGTCCTTCGTCAACGCCTGGAACTACGGCGCCAGCCTGAAGAACAACCAGCGGAACGCGTACTTCTTCAGCTACATCGACGGCTACGCCCAGGTCCACCCGGACAACGGGGGCAAGCAGACCGCCGACACCCTCTCCGGCCTCAAGGTCGTCGACGACAAGACCTTCACCGTCAAGCTGAACCAGAAGTTCTCGTCGTTCCCGGACACCCTCGGATACAACGCCTTCGCGCCGCTCCCGCAGGCCTTCTTCGACGACCACGACGCCTGGGTGGCCAAGCCGGTCGGCAACGGCCCGTACACCGTCGACTCGTACACCAAGGGCTCCCAGATGTCCCTGCGGAAGTGGGACGACTACCCCGGCCCGGACAAGGCGCAGAACGGCGGCGTCGACCTGAAGGTCTACACCGACAACAACACCGCCTACACCGACCTGATGGCAGGCAACCTCGACCTGGTCGACGACATCCCCGCCGCCCAGCTCAAGAACGCCAACAGCGACCTCTCCGGCCGGTACCTCAACACCCCGGCCGGCATCATCCAGACGCTCGCCTTCCCGTTCTACGACAGCGACTGGAACCAGAGCGGGTCCGTCAAGGTCCGTACCGGCCTGTCCATGGCGATCGACCGGAAGCAGATCACCGACACCATCTTCCAGAAGACCCGCACCCCCGCCACCGACTGGACCTCCCCGGTCCTCGGCAAGGACGGCGGCTACCAGAGCGGCCTGTGCGGCAACGCCTGCGTGTACAACCCCACGGAGGCCAAGAAGATGATCCAGGAGGGCGGCGGACTCCCGGGCGGGCAGGTGAAGATCACGTACAACGCGGACACCGGCTCCCACAAGGAGTGGGTCGACGCCGTCTGCAACTCCATCAACAACGCGCTCGACAACGACAAGGCCTGCGTCGGCAACCCGGTCGGCACCTTCGCCGACTTCCGCAACCAGATCACCGACCGGAAGATGAGCGGGCCGTTCCGGGCCGGGTGGCAGATGGACTACCCCCTCATCCAGAACTTCCTCCAGCCGCTCTACTACACCAACGCCTCCTCCAACGACGGCAAGTGGTCCAACAAGGACTTCGACAACCTCGTCAACCAGGCCAACGCCGAGACCGACACCACCAAGGCCGTCCAGACCTTCCAGCAGGCCGAGAAGGTCGTCCGGGACAACATGGCCGCCATCCCGCTCTGGTACCAGAACGGCAGCGCCGGCTACTCCGAGCGGCTGTCCGACGTGAACCTCAACCCCTTCAGCGTCCCCGTCTACAACGAGATCAAGGTCAGCTGAGCCGGCCATGGGACGGTACGTCGTCCGGCGCCTGCTCCAGATGATCCCGGTGTTCATCGGAGCCACCCTGCTGATCTTCCTGATGGTGAACGTGATGGGCGACCCCATCGCGGGCCTGTGCGGTGAGAGGCAGTGCGACGCGGCGACGGCGGCCCAGCTGAAGAAGGAGTTCGGCCTCGACAAGCCGGTGTGGCGGCAATACCTGACCTACATGGGCAACGTCTTCACCGGCGACTTCGGCACCGCCTTCAACGGTCAGGAGGTCACCGAGCTGATGGCGACGGCCTTCCCGGTCACCATCCGGCTGACGATCGTGGCGATCGTCTTCGAGATCGTCATCGGCATCACCCTGGGTGTCGTCACCGGTCTGCGGCGCGGGCGGCCCGTCGACACCTCGGTCCTGCTGCTCACCCTCGTGGTGATCTCCGTGCCCACCTTCGTCACCGGTCTGCTGCTCCAGCTCCTGCTCGGCGTCGAGTGGGGCTGGATCAAACCGTCGGTGTCGACCGAGGCCACGTTCGGCGAGATGATCGTGCCCGGGCTGGTCCTGGCCTCCGTGTCGCTCGCCTACGTGACCCGCCTGACCCGCACCTCCATCGCGGAGAACAAGCGGTCCGACTACGTCCGTACGGCCGTCGCCAAGGGTCTGCCGAGGCGGCGCGTCATCACCCGGCACCTGCTGCGCAACTCCCTGATCCCCGTGGTCACCTTCATCGGCGCCGACATCGGCGCGCTGATGGGCGGCGCGATCGTCACCGAGCGGATCTTCAACATCCATGGCGTGGGCTACCAGCTCTACCAGGGGATCCTGCGCCAGAACACCCAGACCGTCGTCGGCTTCGTGACGGTGCTCGTCCTGGTGTTCCTGATCGCCAACCTGCTCGTCGACCTGCTGTACGCCGTCCTCGACCCGAGGATCCGCTATGCCTGAGCCGACGCCGCAGGAGCCGTACCGGACGGGCGGGGGCCGCGCGGCCGAGGACGGCGCGATCGCCGCGACCGGGATGGGCGGCGCCATGGACCTCGCCACCAGCGAGGGCGAGGCGCTGGAGCAGCGGTCGTCGGACGACACCGACGGACGGGACCCGGACGCACCGGGAGGCGCGGGCCCGTCCGGCAAGCCCCGCAGCCTCTGGTCCGACGCCTGGCGCGACCTGCGCCGCAACCCGGTCTTCATCATCTCCGGCCTGGTGATCGTCTTCCTCGTCGTCATCTCCCTCTGGCCGTCGCTGATCGCCTCCGGCAGCCCCCTCAAGTGCGACCTCGCCAAGGCCCAGGAGGGCTCCCAGCCGGGCGCCCCGTTCGGCTACGACGGCCAGGGCTGCAACGTCTACACCCGCACCGTCTACGGCGCCCGGACCTCCGTCACGGTCGGCGTCTGCGCGTCCCTCGGCGTGGGGATCCTCGGATCGGTCCTCGGCGGGCTCGCCGGGTTCTTCGGCGGGCTCCCGGACTCGATCCTGTCCCGGATCACCGACGTCTTCTTCGCGATCCCCGTGGTCCTCGGCGGCCTGGTACTGCTCTCCGTGGTGACCAGCAACACCGTCTGGCCGGTCATCGGGTTCATGGTGCTGCTGGGCTGGCCGCAGGTCTCCCGCATCGCCCGCGGCTCCGTCATCACCGCCAGACAGCACGACTACGTCCAGGCGGCACGGGCACTGGGCGCCTCCAACTCCCGGCTGCTGCTGCGGCACATCGCGCCGAACGCCGTCGCACCGGTGATCGTCGTGGCGACCATCGCGCTCGGCACCTACATCGCGCTGGAGGCGACCCTGTCGTACCTCGGGGTGGGGCTGAAGCCGCCGACGGTCAGCTGGGGGATCGACATCTCCGCGGCGTCCCCCTACATCCGCCAGGCCCCGCACATGCTGCTCTGGCCGGCCGGGGCGCTCGCCCTCACCGTGCTCGCGTTCATCATGCTCGGCGACGCGGTGCGCGACGCCCTCGACCCGAAGCTGAGGTGAGCCGCCGCGATGCTGCTCGAAGTGCGTGACCTGCACGTGGAGTTCCGGACCAGAGACGGCGTCGCCAAGGCCGTCAACGGCGTCGACTACGGCGTGGACGCGGGCGAGACGCTCGCGGTGCTCGGGGAGTCCGGCTCCGGCAAGTCGGTGACCGCGCAGACCGTCATGGGCATCCTCGACACCCCGCCGGGCCGGATCACCGGCGGCGAGATCCTCTTCCAGGGCCGGGACCTGCTGAAACTGAAGGAGGAGGAACGACGCAGGATCCGCGGATCCGAGATGGCGATGATCTTCCAGGACGCGCTGTCCTCGCTGAATCCCGTGCTCTCCGTCGGCGACCAGCTCGGCGAGATGTTCGTGGTGCACCGGGGCATGTCCCGCAAGGACGCGCGGGCCCGGGCGGTCGAGCTGATGGACCACGTCCGCATCCCCGGCGCGAAGGAGCGGGTGAAGCAGTACCCGCACCAGTTCTCCGGCGGTATGCGCCAGCGCATCATGATCGCCATGGCGCTCGCGCTCCAGCCCGCGCTGATCATCGCCGACGAACCCACCACCGCCCTCGACGTGACGGTCCAGGCGCAGGTCATGGACCTGCTCGCGGAGTTGCAGCGCGAGTACGACATGGGTCTCATCCTGATCACCCACGACCTCGGTGTGGTCGCCGACGTCGCCGACCGGATCGCCGTCATGTACGCCGGTCGGATCGTCGAGTCGGCCCCGGTCCACGACATCTACAAGGCGCCCGCCCACCCGTACACCCGGGGCCTGCTGGACTCCATCCCGCGCCTGGACCAGAAGGGCCAGGAGCTCTACGCCATCAAGGGTTTGCCGCCCAACCTCATGAACATCCCGTCCGGCTGCCCCTTCCACCCACGCTGCCCGATGGCCCAGGACGTGTGCCGCACCGACGTGCCCCCGCTGTACGAGGTGACCGACTCGGACGCGGGCCGGGGCAGCGCCTGCCATTTCTGGAGGGAGTGTCTGCATGGCCTCGACCCCGGCCCCGACCCCGACCTCGACTGAGCCGATCCTGGAGGTCAGCGGACTGGTCAAGCACTACCCGCTCACCCGGGGCATCCTGTTCAAGAAGCAGATCGGCGCGGTCAAGGCCGTCGACGGCGTCGACTTCACCCTGAACCGGGGCGAGACCCTGGGCATCGTGGGCGAGTCCGGCTGCGGCAAGTCGACGGTCGCCAAGATGCTGGTGAGCCTGGAACGGCCGACGGCGGGTGAGATCCGCTACAAGGGCGAGGACATCACCCGGCTGTCCGGGCGGGCGCTGAAGGCGGTGCGGCGCAACATCCAGATGGTGTTCCAGGACCCGTACACCTCGCTCAACCCCCGGATGACCGTGGGCGACATCATCGGGGAGCCGTACGACATCCACCCCGAGGTGGCCCCGAAGGGCGACCGGCGCCGCAAGGTGCAGGAACTCCTGGACGTCGTGGGTCTCAACCCGGAGTACATCAACCGGTACCCGCACCAGTTCTCCGGCGGCCAGCGCCAGCGCATCGGCATCGCCAGGGGGCTCGCGCTGCGCCCGGAGGTCATCGTCGCCGACGAGCCGGTGTCGGCGCTCGACGTGTCGGTGCAGGCGCAGGTCATCAACCTGATGGCCGGCCTGCAGGACGAGTTCGAGCTGTCCTACGTCTTCATCGCGCACGACCTGTCGATCGTCCGGCACATCTCCGACCGGGTCGGCGTGATGTACCTCGGGCGGATCGTGGAGACCGGCAGGGACGCCGAGATCTACGACCACCCCACCCACCCCTACACCCAGGCGCTGCTGTCCGCCGTACCCGTCCCGGACCCGACGGCACGTGAACACCGTGAGCGGATCATCCTGGCGGGCGACGTGCCGTCCCCGACGAGCATCCCCTCCGGCTGCCGCTTCCGCACCCGCTGCTGGAAGGCGCGGGAGCGGTGCGCCCTGGAGGTGCCCGCACTCGCGGTGCCCGCCGAGTTCCGCTACCTGCCCGGCCCCGCCGCCCACGACTCGGCGTGCCACTTCGCGGAGGAGAAGCGGGTGGTGCCGGGGGAGGGAGGTGGGGACGACGGGGAGTTGCGAGGCGGCGGATGATCTCACCGAGGGCGGGAATAACCGCACAAATGACCACCAACCGCGTTAACACGCAAGCAACTTAACCGACCCGATCCCGATATACGGACGCGTCAGGCTGAACAGCGTACGGCCGTGCGGGTGCCGTGAACGGGCCGGGAGCGCCATGTCTCCCGGCCCGTTTTTTCGCGCCCGAACGGCGGTCGGATGTCCCGGTAACCCATGTGGCTGACTACGATCAGAGCGACCAGAAGCACAAGAACGATGCGTGGCCCTCGAACCCGCGACCGCCGCGTTTCTTGGCCCAGTCGGCCTCCCGGCCACCCGGCCACCCGGCACTTCCTGGTGCGTGCCGACGTCGGAATCGACGACCCGGACCCGATCGAGCTGGGTGCTTTGGTGGGCCTCGAAGACGGCGAGTTCGAGTGTCCTCCCGCGCGTCGGCACTGGCCGGCTCTTGGTTACCTGCGCACGACGCTCGTGGTCATCGACCCGGACTCCGGGAACGTGCATGCGTATCCGGAGGGGGAGGAGGAAAGCCTGGTACTGCACCGCGATGTCGAGTCACTCGCGTACTGCCTCACCGAGTTCCGTAAGTTGCTCGACGCGCGCGCTCAGGGCAGCGATGCGGAGGCGGCGGTGCACCAGTTCCGTGAAGCGGTAACCGGCTTCGACTCCTTGCCGCTTGAGGACGAGGATTCGGAGTGGAACACCATGCTTGAGGAGATCCTTGACGGCCTGTCGGGGTAGGGCGAGGTCCGAGCATGCTCTTCGACGTTGATCGCGACGCCTTGATGAATGTCGGCCTGGTGGAGGACGCCGTCCGTATGCCGGGGGAGACGGCGCGGCAGTACGGCTTCCGGGGAGAACGGTTGGACTTTCTGGTTCGTGTGGGGCTCCCCAACTCTGCAGAGTACGAGCTCTCGTTCGGCCTCCCCCCGGAATTCGATCCCGGATTCATCTGGGACTGTGCGGAGGAGGCCGAACGCGGCTGGACCTTCCCCGCAGGTGTCAAGAAGCTTGTCAAGATCGGCAACTTTCCTGTCAACGCGGTCGTCGTCGACCCGGAGACGGGGGTGGTGTACCAGTACACCGACGCGTCGAAGGAGGCGATTCCGGTACACGGCGATCTTTCGTCGCTCGCGAAGACGGTGATCTCCTTCCTCGGCTGTGTGGAGTCCTACAGCCCTGACGACGACGAGGACGACGACGCGGAGTACATACGCCGCAAGCGCGAAGTCGATGAACTGACGGCCGGCATCCGACTGGTCGACCCGCTGCCCTTCGCCCATGAGTACAGCGAGTGGGTCGAACTGTTCGACAACCTCGAAGGCGGCCTCTACTTCTGACCGGCGGCCGGCCCGAGAGCCCGCCTGAGGAAGTCCACCTGAAGCAGCAGCAGGTTCTCCGCGACCTGTTCCTGTGGGGTCATGTGGGTGACGCCCGACAGGGGCAGCACCTCGTGCGGGCGGCCGGCTGCCAGTAGCGCCGAGGACAGGCGCAGGGCGTGGGCGAAGACCACGTTGTCGTCCGCCGTGCCGTGCACGATCATCAGCGGGCGGTGCGGATCGGCGGGCGAGGACAGGCCCTCGTCGGTGACCAGCGAACTTTGCGCGTACGACTCCGGGTGCGTGGCCGGGTCGCCCAGGTACCGCTCCGTGTAGTGGGTGTCGTACAGCCGCCAGTCCGTGACCGGGGCGCCCGCGATGCCCGCGTGGAAGACGTCCGGGCGGCGCAGGACCGCCAGCCCCGCCAGCCAGCCGCCGTAGGACCAGCCGCGGATCGCCACCCGGGAGAGGTCCAGGGGGTACCTCTTCGCGAGGGACTGGAGCGCCTCCACCTGGTCGTCCAGGGAGACGGTGAGGTCGTGGTGGATCGCCTTCTCCCAGGCGGGGGAACGTCCCGGGGTGCCCCGGCCGTCGGCGACGACCACGGCGAAACCCTGGTCGGCGAACCACTGCGAGGTGAGGTGCGCGTTGTGCGCGGCGACCACGCGGGGGCCGTGCGGACCGCCGTAGGGGTCGAGGAGGACCGGGAGGGGATTGTCGTCGGTGTAGTCCGTAGGCATAAGCAGGGCGCACGGGATTCGGCGTGCGCCCCCCTCAGTGAGTGTCACGATCGGGGACATACCGGGATCTTCGGCGTACGAGGTGACAGCCGCCGTCTCTTTTCCGTCGCGCAGAACCCGCGCCCGGGCACCCGGCCGGTCGAGGACGGCGGACACCAGCACGGTCACGCCCCCGGCGCGCACCGCCGAATGCACGCCGGGCTCCTGCGACACCCGCTCCACCCCGAGCTCGTTCACCCGGTACACGTGCACCTCCCCGATCTCCGGGGACTCGGCCTCCTCGCCCGCCGACGCCGACACCAGCACGTCGTGCGCGGAGACGTCCAGCACCGCACGGACCTGCAACTGGGTGCCGGTCAACGGACGTTCACCGACCGCGAGGACCCGCGCGCCGCCCTCGTCCGCGATACGGACCAGCTGCCCGGACGGGCTCCAGCACGGCACCCCGGGGAAAAGATCAAGCCAAATTGGATCTTCGTCCGCGTGCACCATCCGGGTCCGCCCGGTATCCGGATCCACCGCCAGGAACAGCTGACTGCGCTGGTCGCGCGCTTGTACGAGCAGCAGCGGAGCACCCGCCGCTGACCAGTGCACATGCGCCAGATACGGGTAGCGCGCCCAGTCCCAGACGACCTCGGTACGCACTCCGTCCAGGCCGATCACGAACAGCCGTACGTCCGCGTTGTCGGTGCCCGCCGCCGGGTACGGCACGCGTTGTGGATCACGCTCCGGGTGGGCCGGGTCGGAGATCCACCACCGCCGCACCGGCGTGTCGTCCACCCGCGCGACCAGCAGCCGGTCCGACTCCGGCGACCACCAGAAGCCCCGCGAACGTCCCATTTCCTCCGCCGCGATGAACTCCGCCAGACCGTAGGTGACCTGGGTCGCCTCCGCCGAGAGCTCCGGTTCGGCCAGCGGCCGGTCGCCCTCGCCGTCGGCGCCCGTCACCCGCAGGGCGCCCTGAGAGACGTACGCGACGTGCCGCCCGTCGGGGGAGGGGCGCGGGTCGATCACCGGGCCGGGGGCAGGGAGTTCACGTGCCGTGCCCACGCGCAACTCCGCCGCGAAAAGCCGTCCTGACAAGGCGAAACACGCCAACTCCACGGCCGTGTCGGTGGCGTATCCGACGATGCCGCCACCGCCCTCCCGACTGCGCTCGCGCCGCGCCCGCTCCTCGGGCGAGAGGTGCTCCGTCGCACCTCCGAGAAGGGCGCGCGGGTCGGCCGCCACGCGCTCCCCGCCGTCCGCCAGGTCCAGCACCCACAGCGAGTTGGCCCGGTCGGTGCCCGAGCTCGAGCGGAGGAACACGACACGCGACTCGTCGGGCGACACGGTGAACGCGCGCGGCGCGCCGAGCGTGAAGCGCTGGGTACGGGCGTGCCGGCGGGGGAAGGAGTCAGGCTCGGTCGTCATCCCCTGACCATATTGGCCATGCGCCCCCTTGTGCGGCCGTGCGCCGATCGATGCGCACGTACGGATAGTTATGATCACTAGCGCATAGTGGGTATCAACCTGCTGCCTGCTGTACGGATTTATCTATCCTTCATGTTCCGTCCCGTCCGATCCCCATGTCCCTGGGTTCTTTGGAGGTGAGCCGCCTTGGCACTCTCGATTTCGGCGGTAGTGCTGCTGGCGATCGTCGTCTTCCTTCTGATCAAGAAGTCAGGGTTGAAGGGAGGGCATGCGGTCGTGTGCGTCCTGCTCGGCTTCTACCTGGCCTCGTCGACGATGGCCCCGACGATCAGCGAGCTGACGACGAACATCGCGGGCATGATCGGCAGCATCAAGTTCTGACCCGCGCCGTCAGGAGGGCATGTGGGCTCCGGGCTGCACGCCACGAGAGCCCACCGGCCCGACCCGGCAACCGGCCGGACTCGCCGTTGGTACCGCCGCTGTAGCTGCTCTTGAACCATGCGGCTGACGGGGTTGGACTATCCGTTGCGTGCTTCGAGCTCGGTCGCCAGCGTCTGTTGGGTGGCCGCCCACGACGCCAGGAGCGTCACATTGTCAGCGGTCGGTGTGCCCGCGGGTGCGGTGTAGACGTTGAGGTGCAGGCCGGGTTCGGCGGGCAGTGCCAGGGACTCGACGTCCAAGTCGAGTCGGCCCACGATCGGATGGCGCACACGCTTGCGGCCGGACCGGTGCAGCCGCACGTCCTGAGACGCCCACCGCTGCCGAAACAGCTCACTGCGCGTTGACAGTTCGCCGACCAGGGTGATCAGCTCCTCGTCGTGCGGGTTGCGGCCGGCTTCCATGCGTAGCTTCGCGGCCGCGTCACCGGCAACCTGGTCGTAGTCGACAAAGAAGTCTCTGGCCGCCTCGGGGTTCAGATAGACGAACCGCGCTGTGTTCGCGGGCCGTCGTGGGTCGGCCAGCACCGGTGAAAACAGCGCGCGAGCGAGTTGATTCATGGCGAGCACGTCATAACGGCCGTTACTGATCCAGGCCGGCGCATCGGAGATCGCGTCGAGCACCTGCTGCAGCGTCGAGCGCACCGTCACGGCAGGCCTACGCCGACGTGGGCCGCTGGGCGCCCTGGATTGGCGCGCGAGGTGGAACAGGTGGTCGCGCTCGGCCTCGTCGAGTTGCAAGGCAGAGGCCAACGCGTCGAGCACGCCGTCGGAGGCACCGGCGAGGCTGCCGCGCTCCATGCGCACGTAGTAGTCGACCGATACCCCCGCCAGTAGCGCCACCTCCTCGCGGCGCAGACCTTTGACCCGACGGTTGCCGCCGTAAGCGGGCAGGCCCGCCTGCTCGGGTGCGATGCGGGCGCGACGCGAGTTGAGAAACTCCCGGATCTCGGTGCGTAGATCCATCGTGGCCATCTCCTCACCGTAAGCCCGTCCCGAACTCTAAGGGGTACCCGATGCGGTCGTCGCGATGCCGCCGTCTACCGGGATGACGGTGCCCGTGAAATAGGCCCCAGCCCGGCTGGCGAGAAACACGGCGACACCCGCCATGTCGTCGTCGCGGCCGAGCCGGCGCAGAGGGGCCGCCGCCGCGATCGTGTCGCCGATGGCATCGAGCGTGGACGCCATCATCTGCGACGGGAACACTCCCGGTGCTACCGCGTTCACCGTGACGTGCTGTGGGCCCAGCTCCCTTGCAAGCACTCTGGTGAGTTGATGGAGTGCCGCTTTGCTGCTCGCGTACGAGTAGTTGGGCGACTGGGCGACGTGGATGGCGGCGATACTGCCGATGTTGATGATCCGCGCGGGATCATCGACGGTGCCCGCCCTGCGAAGTGCGGGGAGCAGCGCCTGCACCAGCCAGAACGGCGACTTGAGGTTGAGGTCGATCACTGCGTCCCAGGCCTCGTCCGGGAACGTCGCCAGCGGCTCGCGCCACATCGCTCCCGCGTTGTTGACAAGGATGTCCAGGCGTTCCGAATCGCCCTTGACAAGATCAGCGAGGCGCTGACACTCGTCGTGCCTGGACAGGTCGGCGGGGATTGCTTGAACGTCGCCGAATTCGGAGAGTAAGCGCTGTGCCTCCGCGCACGTGTCGGCCTTGCGTGAGCTGATGACGACGCGGGCGCCCGCCTGGAGAAGACCGCGCGCTATCATCATCCCAATGCCCTTGGTGCCGCCAGTGACAAGGGCGTACTTCCCACTCAGATCGAAAAGTTCTGTGTGAGTGGTGAATTGATTGTCCACCATTGGTCTCCGTTCATTCCGTCGTAGAAGAATGCGCCGACATGGCCGCGCATTCGGGGCAGCTGAATTGAACTGATGGAGGGAAAGCTGCAGTGCGTGTTCATGTTGACAGGCGTTTTGGACGTCTGGGAGAGCCTGGTGATACAGGTACTGCGAGGGCCTCCCTTGCCTGGTGGATGGCGCAGGCATGGCCGCATGACATCCGAGTCCGCCGCAGCTTCTATCTGGCGAGCGCTCAGCGGTGGGGGACAGGCGCCCGGGCAGGTGGCCGGCGAAGGGGGAGGGGCTCGTAGGGTGGCCCCATGACGGAACTGCCCGCCCGGCGTCTGCTGCTGGTGCACGCGCACCCGGACGACGAGTCGATCAACAACGGCGCGACCATGGCCCGCTACGCGGCCGAGGGTGCCCGGGTGACCCTGGTCACCTGCACGCTCGGCGAGCGGGGCGAGGTCATCCCGCCCGGCCTCGCGCACCTGACCGGCGCCGCTCTGGGCGAGCACCGGGCGGGTGAGCTCACGGCGGCGATGCGTGAACTCGGCGTCGACGACTTCCGCCGGCTCGGCGGTGACGGGCGCTACCAGGACTCCGGGATGATGGGCATCGCCGACAACGACGACCCCGCCTGCTTCTGGCAGGCCGACGTCGACGAGGCGGCCGGGCATCTCGTGGAGGTGATCCGCGAGGTCCGTCCGCAGGTCCTCGTCACGTACGACGACAACGGCGGCTACGGCCACCCCGACCACATCCAGGCGCACCGGGTGGCCATGCGGGCCGTCGAGCTGGCCGCGGAGTCGGGACACGAGATCGCCAAGGTCTACTGGAACCGGGTGCCCCGCTCCGTCGCCGAGGACGCGTTCGCACGGCTGGAGCGGGAGCTGCTCGGCCTCCCCTTCGCCAAGTCGGCCGTCATCGACGACGTACCGGGTGTGGTGGACGACGAGCGGATCACCACCGAGATCGAGGGCGCCGGATACGTCGCCGCGAAGACCGCCGCGATGCGCGCGCACGCCACGCAGGTCACCGTGGCGGAACCGTACTTCGTCCTCTCCAACGAACTCGCCCAGCCCGTCTTCAGCACCGAGTACTACGAGTTGGTGCGCGGGAAACGGGCGGGCGCGAAAGAGACGGACCTGTTCGCGGGGATCGGGCCGGACGACGTCGAGGAGGCGTCATGAGCGACCGTACGACGTCCATGCTGGCCCAGCCGCTGCACCGGCCGTCTCTCGGACGAGCCGCCGCCTACCTGGGGCTCTTCGTGCTCGGTGCGATCGTCGGGGTGGCCGGGGCGCTGGTGCAGTCCGGTCTGTTCCCGGGCGGTCTGCTGCTCGCGCTCGCCGGTGAGGCGGGCCTCTGTGTCGGCGGGGCGCGCGCCGCCGGGAGCCGGGGCGGGGCCGTCGCGCCGGCCGGTGGCTGGATGATCGCGGTCATCCTGCTCACCGCCAGCCGCCCGGAAGGCGACTTCGTCTTCGCCGCGGGAAGCGGCTCCTATCTCTTCCTGCTCGGCGGTATGGCGGTGGCTGTGATCTGCGCCACCCTTGCTCCGGGGCGGCAACCGGACGGCGACGCCGTCCGACTTGGCAAGTGACGTACCACTTCGCCGTACGAAGTCCGCGGGAGTCCGTGGGAGTCCCGTGATGGTTTCCCCAGCGGTCGTGGGATACGCGCCAGACGTGGCCAGTATGGTGGTGCGCGCCGCCGAGTCGCCCGAGAGAGGTCGTAACGCGGGCGGCGGAGCCAACCGGGAGAACCTGCCTTGAGTCGTGAAACTGACAGTCCGTCCTCCGGGCCCAACGGGCGCGGCGGAGCCGCATACCCTTCGGGAACCCCGCCGTACGGCACGCCCGTGGCTTCCGACGGCGGTCCGGACGCAGGTCGTTCGGCCGCGCGGCCGGAGGAACGCAAGACCGAGACCACGCTGACGACCCGGATCCGGATCAACATCCCCGGATCGCGGCCCATTCCGCCGGTCGTCATGCGCAAGCCCGTCGCCGGGGCCGAGGTCTCCGACGACCGGAGGGACACCGAGACGCCGTCGGCGCCCGGGGCCACCATGTCCACCGGCATCGCCGAGCCGTCCGCCGAGCCCGCGCCGGCCGGCGAGGAGAAGACCAGCGACTGGTTCGCGCCCATCCGCAAGTCCGGGCCCGCCAAGGGCGGTCAGGGCGGTGGCTCCTCCAACGGGGCCGGTCTGCCCGTCGGTTCGGGCGGCCCGAACGCGTCCGGCGGTCCGGCGGCCGGGTCCGCGGGTCCGGGCGCGTCCGGTGGCGCCGGTCCGTCCGGTGGCACGCGGTCCGGTGGGGCCCGGCCCGGAGGCGTGGTCGGTTCCATGAGCGTGCCGGGCGCCCCCCGTCCCGGCGGTACGAACGGTGCCGGGCTGAGCGGTGCGACCGGCGGCCTGGTGGCTCCCGGCCACGGCGGCGGCACCGGTTCCTTCGACGTCACCGAGGCGCTCGCCGCGGGCCCGCTGGGCAACGGCTCCCGCCCCGACGAGTCACGCCGCGACGAGCTGCCGTTCTTCTCGGACAACGGCGGGCAGAACGGCAATCAGAACGGGAACCCGAACGGCGGTCAGAGCGGCCGGGGTGCCCAGGCGGGCCCCCAGGAGGGCCAGCACGGTCAGAGCGCCCTCAGCGCCTACGACCAGGACCTGAGCGGCTTCGGCGGTCAAGACGGCCCGGGCGGCCCGGACAGCCAGAACGGCCAGGGTGCCTACGGCGGTCCCGGCGGTCCCGGCGGTCCCGGCGGCTTCAACGGACCGAACGGTCACGGCGGGCCGGGCGGTCCGCAGGGCCGGGGCCCCGCGGGTCCGACCGGCGGCCCGGTCACCGGTGACGGACCGATGGTGCCGCCCGCAGGCCCGGGAACGGACAGCTTCGGAGCGTCCCGTGACTTCAACGCCCCGGACGGCTTCAAGGCGGGCGACACCCTTGGCGGGGGCAACGGCTTCCCCGGGCCCGGTGGACCGGGTGGCCCGGGAAGCCCGTCCGGTCCCGCCGGTTCTGACGGGCTCCGTGGTCCCGGCGGTCCCGGCGGACCTGGCGCCCCCGGTGGGGTCCGCGCCCCAGGCCGTCCCGGAGGCCCGGGCCGTCCCGGTGCCCCCTCCGGCCCCGGCGGCCCAGGCGCCCCCGCAGGTCTCGGCGGTCCGACCGGCCCCGGTGGTCCCGGCGGCCCGGGCACGCCCCTCGGTGCCGGACCCCTCGCCGGTCGTGGACCCGGCGCGGGCCCTGCCCAGGGATCCGGCGGCCTGAGTGACGACACCGCGATCCTCACCCCGCAGAAGCCGGCCCCCGAACCGGGCGGCCCCCACTTCGGCGGCGCCTCGGACAACGTCTCCGGGCACACCGTCAGCAGCGGCATCCCCGTGGTGCCGTCCGACCGCAAGGCGACCTTCCCGCCCGGGGCGCACGCCAACGGTCCGGCCGCGCAGACGGCCCCGAAGCCGTCCGACACGGGCACGCAGAACAAGCCCGCCGCCGCGCCCAAGAAGAAGGGTCGCAGCAAGCTGGGGCTCCTGGTCGGCGGTGTGATCGTGCTCGGCGGTGTCGCCTACGGCGCCGGGCTGCTCATGAACCACTCCGACGTGCCCAAGGGCACCACCGTGCTCGGCGTCGACATCGGCGGCGGCACGCGTGACGACGCCGTCGAGAAACTGAACGGCGCCTTCGCCTCGCAGGTGAAGAAGGACCTGAAGCTCTCGGTGGGCGGTAAGACCGTCACGCTGAAGCCGGACCAGGCCGGGCTCCAGTTCGACATGCAGGCCACGGCGAGCAACGCCGCGACGAGCGACTACAACCCCGTCTCGGTGATCGGTTCGCTGTTCGGCAACCACCGGGTCGTCGAGCCGGTCATGCCGGTCGACGAGGAGAAGCTGCACGCCGAACTCCAGGACGCCGCGGGCGATTCCGGCTCGGCGAACGACGGCACCATCGAGTTCAAGAACGGCAAGGCCGTCGCCGTGTACGGCAAGACGGGCCAGGGCATCGACGTCAACCGGTCGACCGCGGCGGTCGAGGAGGCGTACCGCACCCAGGTGGAGACCGGCACGGCCCCCGCGGTGGCGCTCCCGACGACCACCAGGAAGCCGACGGTCTCGAACGCCGAGGTCGACCGGATGATGAAGGAGTTCGCCGAACCGGCGATGTCCGCCCTCGCCACCGTCCAGACCGACGCGGCGCACAGCATCCAGTTCGGCCCCGTGTCACTGCCGAAGATCCTCGGCTTCAAGGCCGTCGACGGCAAGCTCGTGGAGACGTACGACCTCAAGGCGCTCAAGGAGGCGTACGGCACCACCTTCGTCGGCGTGAAGATCGACGGCGCGAGCGGAAAGCGTGACGTCCTGCCGCAGGACGTCGCCTCAGCGCTGGGCAAGGCGCTGCGCGGCAAGACGACGGCGGAGCGCACCGGAGTCATCGACACCAGCCCGAACTGACCCGGCACCGCCGCTTAGTGCACATGTGAAGGCCCGACCCTGCGGGGGCGGGCCTCACGCGTCCCACGGGCCCGAGGTGCCGTACGGCATGACACATGACATCTGTCATGCGGCACTCCGGACGCCCGACACTGCCCGCGCCCGTACCCCCGAAGCCACCATGGCCGTATGACAACGACAGCCTCGGTGGTCGCGTTCGACCAGGTGAGCAAGGCATACGGCGCCGTCCGGGCAGTGGACGGCCTGACCCTGACCCTGAGCCCGGGGGAGACCGTCGCGCTGCTGGGCCCCAACGGCGCCGGCAAGTCGACCACCCTC
Organism: Streptomyces sp. NPDC006332; assembly: GCF_040612855.1. Lineage (NCBI taxonomy): Bacteria > Bacillati > Actinomycetota > Actinomycetes > Kitasatosporales > Streptomycetaceae > Streptomyces > Streptomyces sp. NPDC006332. The sequence goes on along the minus strand of NZ_JBEXRA010000016.1, from coordinate 34,490 downwards.
GACCTGCTGCTCGGCCTCAAGCACGCCGACAGCGGCAGCGTCCGGCTCTTCGGCAGCACCCCGCGGGAGGCGATCGTCGCCGGACACGTGGGCGCCATGCTGCAGAGCGGCGGGCTGATGGACGAGGTCACGGTCGCGGAACTGGTGCGGCTGGCCTGCGCCCTGCACCCCAGGCCGTACCCGGTCGGTGATGTGCTCGCACGCGCGGGCGTCGCGCAGATCGCCGACCGCAAGGTCGACAAGCTCTCCGGCGGCCAGGCCCAGCGCGTCCGCTTCGCCCTCGCGACCGCGGGCGACAGCGACCTGATCGTCCTGGACGAGCCGACCACCGGCATGGACGTCACCACCCGCCAGGCCTTCTGGGCGACCATGCGCGAACAGGCCGACCAGGGGCGTACGGTCCTGTTCGCCACCCACTACCTCGAAGAGGCCGACGCCATCGCCGACCGGGTGCTCGTCCTGCACCGGGGCCGCCTGCTGGCCGACGGCACGGCCGCCGAGATCAAGGCGAAGGCGGGCGCCCGCCGGATCTCCTTCGACCTGGACGGCGACCTGGACGGCGACCTTGACGTGGCCTCGCTGCGGGAGCTGCCCTTCCTCACCGCCCTCGACACGAGCGGGCGCACCGTCCGCATCCAGTCCTCCGACGCCGACGCGACCGTCCACGCCCTCTACGGCCTCGGCCTCTACCCCCGCAACCTCGAAGTCGCCGGCCTCGGCCTGGAGCAGGCCTTCGTCGCCATCACCGCCGCCGAGGAGGCGAAGTCGAAGTGAACAGCCTCATCAAGCTGGAACTCACCCGCGCCCTGCGCAACCGCAAGTTCCTGTTCTTCTCCGTGATCTACCCGTCGGTCCTGTTCCTGATCATCGCGGGCAACGCGGACGGCACCACGAAGGTCGACGGCACCGGCCTGACCGTCCCGACGTACATGATGGTCTCGATGGCCTCCTTCGGCGCCCTGACCGCCGTCCTGATGGGCAACAGCGAACGCATCGCCAAGGAACGGGAGGCCGGCTGGGTACGGCAGCTGCGGCTGACCACGCTGCCGGGCCGGGGCTACGTCCTCGCGAAGACCGCGAGCGCCGCGGTCGTCAGCCTCCCGTCCATCGTGATCGTCTTCGCTGTCGCCGCACTCGCGAAGGACGTACGGCTGGACGCCTGGCAGTGGCTCGCGCTGACCGGCGCCATCTGGGCCGGCAGCCTGGTCTTCGCCGCGCTCGGCGTCGCCATCGGCTACCTCGCCAGCGGGGACGCGGTCCGCCCGATCACCATGCTGACGTACTTCGGCCTGTCGATGCTGGGCGGGCTGTGGATGCCGACGACGACCTTCCCGGACTGGCTGCAGGACATCGCCAAGTGGCTGCCCACCCACGCGTACGCTGCTCTGGGGCAGGCAATCGAACAGAGTCGCGCCCCGCACGTCCAGGACATCGCCATCCTCGTCGTCTCCTTCGTCCTGTTCGCGGGCGGCGCGGCCTGGCTGTACCGGAAGGACACGTTGAAGGCGTGAGCGTCATGAGGCAGGGCCGCGCGGCCGACGAGTTGCCGCTGATGCCGCTGGGGCAGTCCCCCCGCAACCGGCGTGAACTGCGGCCGAAGGTGCTGTGGATCGGTGTCTGGCTGGTCTTCCTCAGCCCCATCGTGCACGACCTGGCCTCCGGCCACCACACCGCCGGCGGCACGCTGGCCGGCTCGCTGGGCCTGGTGGTCTTCGTCGGGATCTATCTGACCCTGGTGTTCCGGAACATGAGCAGGTCGGCGTTGCCCGCCCGGCTCGTCGGGGCCCTGATCGCCCTCCTCGGCGCGCTCGCGATCCTGCTGAGCGTCACCCTCGGCCCGCACTGGCTCGGCCTGTTCGTGTACGTCTCCGTCGCCTGCGGCGCCACGCTCCCGCTGCGGGCGGCGTACTGGACGATCCCGCTGACCGCCGGCGCGATGACCCTCGTCGGCCTGTACGTCGGAGAGGACGACGCGCTCAACCTGGTCATCACGCTCCTGCTCATCGGGTTCGCGATGACCGGCGTACGCCAACTCGTGCGGACCACCGTCGAGTTGCGTCAGGCCCGCGCCACGGTTGCCCAACTGGCCGCGAACGAGGAGCGGTTGCGTCTGGCCCGGGACCTGCACGACCTGCTCGGCCACTCGCTGTCCCTGATCACCCTCAAGAGCGAGCTCGCGGGCCGGATGCTGCCCGCGCATCCCGACAAGGCCGCCCAGCAGGTCGCCGACATCGAACAGGTCAGCCGCCAGGCCCTGGTCGACGTCCGCGAGGCCGTTTCCGGCTACCGGCGCCCGCGCCTGGCCGACGAACTCGCGGGTGCCCGGGTCGCGTTGACGGCGGCCGGCATCACCGTCGAGGTCCCCGCCGAACCAGGCCTGGAGGGCGTCGGCGAGGACAGCGAGTCGGCCCTCGCCTGGGCCCTGCGCGAGGCGGTGACCAACGTCGTACGGCACAGCGGGGCCGGTCGCTGCACGGTGGATTTGGTGCGCCGCCAGACCCTCGACGGACCGGTCCTCGAACTCTCCGTCGAGGACAACGGCTCCGGCGGCCCGGGCGCCGCCGCCGGCAACGGCCTGACCGGCCTCACCGAGCGTCTGGAGAAAGCGGGCGGCTCCCTCGATGCGGGCGGGACCCGGCACGGCTTCCGCCTGGTCGCCCGCGTGCCGGCCGACTCATCGGGCGACGTAGGATCCGGCGCGTGACCCGCACGATCAAGGTCCTGCTCGCCGAGGACCAGTCGATGGTCCGCGAGGCGCTGGCCGCCCTGCTCGGCCTGGAGGACGACATCGAGGTCGTCGCCCAGGTGGCCCGCGGCGACGAGGTCCTGGCCGCCGCCCGGGAGCACGCCGTGGACGTGGCCCTCCTGGACATCGAGATGCCGGGCGCCACGGGCATCGAGGCCGCCGCCCAACTCCACCGGGAGATACCGGAGTTGAAGCTGGTCGTCCTCACCACCTTCGGCCGCCCCGGCTACCTCCGCAGCGCCATGGAGGCCGGCGCCGACGCCTTCCTCGTCAAGGACGCCCCGGCCGCGCAACTGGCCGAAGCGGTCCGCAAGGTGCTGGCGGGGGAGCGGGTGATCGACCCCACGCTGGCGGCGGCGGCCCTGGCGGAGGGCGCCAACCCGCTGACCGACCGGGAGCGGGAGGTGCTGCGCGCGGCGGCCGACGGCTCCACCAACGCCGAACTGGCCACGACCCTGCACCTGTCCCAGGGCACGGTCCGCAACTACCTCTCCACAGCGATCCAGAAACTGGCGGTACGCAACCGGGCGGAGGCGGTACGGATCGCCAGAGAGAAGGGCTGGCTGTAGACCCAGCCGCGACCCCGAACCGGCTCCCATACGGGGGCGGTCGCCGGTATCCGCGCGAGGGCGGTCACCGGGGCTAGCAGGGTGGCGGTCGCGGGGGGCCGCGCGGCGGCGGTCACCGGGCGTCCGCGTGGCGGCACTGCCCGCGCCCGCGTGAAGGCGGTCGTCAGGGCCCCGCAGGGCGGCGGTCGCGGGGCGCCCCGCTGCGGTGGTCACTGGGCGTCCGTGTGGCAGCAGCAGCCCGCACCCGCGTGAAGGCGGTCATCAAGGGCCCGCACGGCGGCAATCGCGGGGGCCCGCGCGGCGGTGGTCACCGGACGTCCGCGTGGCGGCAGCCGCCCGCGCCCGCGTGAAGGCGGTCGTCAGGGGCCCGCACGGCGGCAGACGCAGGGGTTCGGACGGCGGCGGTCACCGAGGCCCGCGGGGCGGCGGCCACCGGACGTCCGCAAAGCGGCAGTGGCCCGCACCCGCGTGAAGTGGCAATCGGGGCCCGCAGGGCGGCAGCCGCCCGCACCCGCACGGTGGCGGTAGCCGGGGCCCGCAGGCGGCGGTCACCGGCATCCGCCACGGCGGTGGTCACCGGGGCCCGCACGGCGGCAGCCGCCCGCACCCGCGTGAACGCCGTCACCGGGGCCCGCGCGGCGGCGGTCACCGGACTCGCACGGCGGCAGCTGAACCGCACCTCACGACGGCAGCCACCCACACCTCACGACGCCCGCAGCCGCCCACCCTCACGCCGGCACCCGCCCACACCTCGCGCCGGCAGCCCCCCGCACCACCCCAGTCAGTTCAACATCGCCCGCGCCGCATGCGCCTGTTTCCGCACTCCCGCGGCGGCCGGCTCGTCCACCGGGCCCACGACCTCGGCGTATGCCTCCAACTCCGCGGCTCCGGCGAGGAAATCGCCCCGCTGGACCAACAGCTGCGCACGCTCGTACCGCAACCGCGCCGGGTGCGAAGGCAGCAGCAGGGACAGCTCGACGGCCCACAGTGAGACGTCCGACCGCTCCGGCCGGGTCGCGGCCCATGCCCGCACGTTGTTCAGGATCCGCTGGACCACGTCCAACGGCTCCGCGGGGCTCAGCATCGACGGGTCCAAGGAGACCCCTGTCGCCCCCACGACCAGCACCTCCGCGTCGGACCCGGTCAGTACCCGGCCGCCGTCGAAGGGATCGGCCAGCACCTGCTCCTCGGGCGGACCGAACCCGACCACGAAGTGCCCCGGCAACGCCACCCCGTACACCGGCGCCCCGGCCCGCCGCGCCACCTCCATCCACACCACCGACAGCAGGATCGGCAGCCCGCGCCGCCGCAGCAGCACCCGGTGCAGCAACGACGACTCCAGGCGCCGGTAGTCCGCGGCGGCCCCGCGAAACCCGTACCGCTCGCCGAGCAGCTCGCACAGCGCGACCGCCCAGGACCGCGGCCCGCCGGGCCGGAACGGCAGCTGCCCGGCCAGCCGGTCCAGCTCGATCTGCGCGGCGTCCATTCCGGCCTCGTCCAGCGTCCCGTCCGCCTCCGCGCCGACCAGCAGGCACAGCAGGGACAGATCAGGCCGCTCGGAGCGGGCCTCTTCGGCGAACCGCCGCCGCAGCTGAGCGGAGCGTTCGGGCGGTGGCGGAATGGGTGGAGGCATAGCAGGCTCGTGCCCTTTCACGGCGGTCAGTACCGCCCGTTCTCGACACTTCCGGGAGCCCGGTAGTGGTGGTAGGCGTGATGCGCCGAGAACCCCATCCCGGCGTACAGCGCCCGCGCCCCCGCGTTGTCGGCCTCGACCTGGAGCCACGCGGCCGAGGCGCCCTCGTCGAGCGCCCGCCGGGCGAGCGCGGCCATCACGACGGTCGCCAGCCCCCGCCGCCGCTGCTCCGGAGCCACCTCCACGGCGGCGAAACCGGCCCACCGCCCGTCGACCACACACCGCCCGACGGCCGCGGGAGCCTCACCCGGCGACGAGCCGGGGACCGTGGCGAACCACACCGACGGTCCCCCTCCGCTCTCGGCTTCGCCCGACCGGGGGGACCCCAACCCCAGCACCTTCAAGGCCACCTCGCTCACCCCCTTGCGCTGATAGCGCGCCAGCCACGCCTCGTCCACCTCCCGGGACAGCGCCACCGTCGAGGCATCCGCCCGGTCGGCGACCGGCGCCAGCGCCCCGGTCCACAGCTCGGCGGTCACCTCCCGCGTCCAGCCACGCCGCTCCAGCTCCGCGCACAGCGTCTCCTGCGTGCCCTCGGCCCCGGTCGCGGTCTGCACGTAGGCGGGCAGCCCACGGTCCCCGTACCAGCGTCGTACGGCGGTCAGGGCCATGTCGAGAGGGAGACCGGGGTCGCCGAGCGGCAGCACCGAGTTCGCCCTGCGGGTGAACCCGGAGGCAGCCCGTAGCTCCCAGTCGCCCAGCCGCTCGCTCTCCACCGGCCGCCAGGCCCGCGCGGCGACGCGCGCCAGCTCCTCGTAGGACGCGGCGGGACCGCGCCGCCGGGCCGGGGCGGGCGGTACGACCTTGCCTGCCACCAGCGCGGATTCCGGAATACGGACACTTTGGCCGTCCCGGCGCGTGATCCGTAGCACACCCTCGTCCCATGATGTGAGAACGCCCACCGTGTCGGTGAACTTCTCATCCCCGGCTCCGGGATCGCCGAGCCGCCGGACGGACACCCGTTTGCCCACGTCAGCTGCGGAGATACGGACCACGAGGCGTCCTGTCGCAGAGATTTCCACAGGTCAGTTCACCCCTCCTGTTCGGATCATGCCCAAGAACGGAGATACTAGGGGCGGGCATCGACGACGCCGCGCTCCCGCGCGCCAGGTGGCGGAGCCTGAAGACGGCTCGCCAGCGCCCTATCGAGGAGGAACGACAGCGTGACCTACGTCATCGCGCAGCCTTGTGTCGACGTCAAGGACAAGGCGTGCATTGAGGAGTGCCCGGTCGACTGCATCTACGAGGGCCAGCGGTCCTTGTACATCCACCCGGACGAATGCGTCGACTGTGGTGCCTGTGAGCCGGTCTGCCCGGTCGAGGCGATCTTCTACGAAGACGACACTCCCGAGGAGTGGAAGGACTACTACAAGGCGAACGTCGAGTTCTTCGACGAGCTCGGCTCCCCGGGCGGTGCCAGCAAGCTGGGGCTGATCGAGCGCGACCACCCCTTCGTCGCCGCGCTCCCGCCGCAGAACCAGTAAGAGCGGCCCGCAAAGCGTGCCGCCTCGGTCCCGTACGGCCAGATCACCCTTGATCGCCGTACGGGGCCGAGGCGTTTGCCGTAGAAGAAAGTGAGCCAGACCCGTGTCCGCAGTCTCCGACCTTCTTCCCACCTTCCCCTGGGACAAGCTGGAGCCGTACAAGAAGACCGCCGCCGCGCACCCGGACGGCATCGTCGACCTGTCTGTCGGCACCCCGGTCGACCCGGTCCCCGAGCTGATCCAGAAGGCGCTCATCGACGCGGCGGACTCCCCGGGCTATCCGACGGTGTGGGGCACCCCCGCGCTGCGTGACGCGATCACCGGCTGGCTGGAGCGCCGACTGGGCGCCCGTGAGGTCACCCACCAGCACGTCCTGCCGATCGTCGGCTCCAAGGAACTCGTGGCCTGGCTCCCCACCCAGCTGGGCCTCGGCCCCGGCGACAGGGTGGCCTACCCGCGCCTGGCCTACCCGACCTACGAGGTCGGCGCCCGCCTCGCCCGCGCCGACCACGAGGTCTACGACGACCCGACCGAGCTGGACCCGGCGAACCTCAGGCTCCTGTGGCTCAACTCGCCGTCCAACCCGACGGGCAGGGTGCTGTCGAAGGACGAGCTGACCCGGATCGTCGCCTGGGCCCGCGAGCACGGCGTCCTGCTGTTCTCCGACGAGTGCTACCTGGAGCTCGGCTGGGAGGCCGACCCGGTCTCGGTGCTCCACCCGGACGTGAACGGCGGCTCGTACGAGGGCATCGTCGCGGTCCACTCGCTCTCCAAGCGCTCGAACCTGGCGGGCTACCGCGCGGCCTTCCTGGCCGGTGACCCCGCCGTCCTCGCCCCGCTGCTGCAGATCCGCAAGCACGGCGGCCTGATGACGTCGGCCCCGACCCAGGCGGCCGTGGTGGCGGCCCTCGGCGACGACGCCCACGTCCGAGAGCAGCGTGAACGCTACGAGGCTCGCCGCGGCGCCCTGCGCGAGGCCCTGCTGGCCCACGGCTTCCGCATCGAGCACAGCGAGGCCAGCCTCTACCTGTGGGCGACGAGGGACGAGTCCTGCTGGGCCACCGTCGGCCACCTGGCCGAGCTGGGCATCCTGGTGGCCCCGGGCGACTTCTACGGCGAGGCGGGCGAGCAGTTCGTCCGGGTGGCCCTGACGGCGACCGACGAGCGGGTGCGGGCGGCCGTGGAGCGGCTGACGTAGGCACGGCGACGCAGTCGGCACCGGCGCGCGCGGAGGCGGCGCAGGCACACGCGGGTCGACTCCGGCAGACGGAAACGGCGGGGCCCAGGGAGAGAAACCCGGGCCCCGCCGCCGTAGCGCCGGACGTCCAGCCGATGTGCGCTGGTGTCAGCCGATGCAAGCCGGTGTCAGCTGATGTCAGCTGACATCAGCCAAGGGGAAGACCCTTCGCCGGCAGCTGGTCGGCCGCCGGGAGCCCGCCCTTGGTCAGCGAGTCCGTCGGCAGGCCGCCCTTGGTCGCGGTCTTCGTCGTGTCACCGGCGACGTCCTTGGCGGAGCCCGCCGCGTCGGCGGCCACCTTCTGGGCCGCGGGCGCCACCTTCTTCACGGCCTTGCCACCGGTCTTGCCGACCGCCGGCACCGCCTTCTTGACCGCCTTGCTGCCGGTGTCACCAGCGGTACCGGTCAGGTTGTGCGCCGCGCCGTCGACGCTGTTGCCGACGTTGGCCCCGTCCAGGGCGGTCAGCCCGCCGAGGTTCGGGGCGGCAGGCAGCTCGGGGGCCGCGCTGGCGGAGCCGGCCGCACCGACCCCGGCCGCGGCTCCCGCAGCGACGAGCAGCGCGGCACGGGCGATCCGTCGGGTCAGGGGGAGGGACATGTTGCTCCTTCGACGAGGAAACGATCTCGGACGCAGTGACTACCGCTCGAAGCCCGCGAAGGTTGCGGCGACCCAACGTAAAGAGTTGGTAATACGTCGCATTATCATCTGCGGATAAAAACGGGCAAATGGCACCCGATCTGACAGTCTGCTGAATCCTTACGGCCCTTTGCCCCCAAGGGCTTCGACCGACCGGGGAGTGACCAGCCGAAAACCTGCGCACACCGAACCCCGAACCGGGCCGACGTGACCCGTCCGAGTGAGCCCCCGTACTACTGCGCAGTCACGATCCGCACCGTGCGGGTGTCCTGCGCCGTCCCGGCGCCGCCCGCACGCCACTGGCTGTTCGTGTTCCCGGCGACCCACTGCCGTCCGCCGTACGACACGCGCTCGATGTGCAGCGCGGAGGCGTTGGCGACCGCCCAGTGGGCCAGCTGCCAGCCCCGCTCCCGCAGGCTCCGGCCGGCCCCCGCGGTCGTCTCCTCGGGCACCGACAGCGTCACCGTCCGCCCGTCGCCGCCGCTCCCGGCGCTCGCCGAGGGCGTGGGCCCGGCCGCCCCGCTCACCACGGCACCGGCCGGCTCCAGCGCTTCGCGCCCGAAGTCCCGGGCGAGCGCGGAGCGCACCGCGTCCGGGCCCGCGGCCGAGGTGACGGCCTGACGCCCCTCGCAGGTGAGCGTGGCCGCCGACTGTCCGGTCAGGGCGGCGGCGAGGATCTTGGCGTCCTGCTCGTGCTTCGCGTACGCCGACGGGAAACCGCTGCGCTGCACACGCTGCGCGGCGACGGTCAACGGGAGGTCCAGGTACTTGGGCACCTTGGCCAGGTGGGCGTAGAAGACGTCCGCCGAGTACGTCGGGTCCATGATCTCCTCCGGCTTCCCCCAGCCCTGTGAGGGACGCTGCTGGAACAGGCCGAGCGAATCCCGGTCGCCGTGTTGGATGTTGCGCAGCCCGGACTCCTGCAGCGCGGTCGCCAGCGCGATCGTCACCGCCCGCTCGGGCATCCCGCGCCCGGTACCGACGGCGGTGATCGTCGCCGCGTTGACCGCCTGCTCAGGGGTGAACTCGTACGTCGCCCCGTCGCCGTCGCCCGAGACGACCTTGCACCCGGGCGCGCCCCCGCCCCCGGTGACGTACTGCACCACGAGGTAACCGGCGACGGCGCACAGGACGACGAAGGCCGCCAGGAAACGGGGCAGGCGGCCGCGACGCTTGGGAGTAGGGGACAGCTCTGGCATCCGCACAAGATACTGGAGCGTAGTGTGGCGGGAGTGCCGGATGTGGACACTTGCTCGAAGGCCCCGGGCGTTAGGGTCGACAACATGGCCGACACCCCACTTGACCTCACGCTGGACGCCGCGCGGCTCACCGCGCAGCTCGTCGACTTCCCCTCCGAGAGCGGCACCGAGAAGCCGCTCGCGGACGCGATCGAGACCGCTCTGCGCGCTCTGCCGCATCTGACCGTCGACCGGTACGGCAACAACGTCGTCGCCCGCACCGACCTGGGCCGATCGGAACGCGTCATCCTCGCCGGCCACATCGACACGGTCCCCATCGCGGCCAATGTCCCCTCCCGGCTGGACGACGAGGGGTACCTGTGGGGCTGCGGCACCAGCGACATGAAGTCGGGGGTGGCGGTGCAATTGCGCATCGCGGCGACGGTCCCGGAGCCCAACCGGGACCTGACCTTCGTGTTCTACGACAACGAGGAGGTCGCAGCCCATCTGAACGGCCTCGGGCATGTGGCCGAGGCACACCCGCAGTGGCTGGAGGGCGACTTCGCGGTCCTGCTGGAGCCGACGGACGGCCAGGTGGAGGGCGGCTGCCAGGGAACTCTCAGGGTGTTTCTGAAGTTCACCGGAGAGCGGGCGCACTCCGCGCGCGCCTGGATGGGATCCAACGCGATCCACGCGGCCGCCCCGGCCCTCGCCAAGCTCGCCGCCTACGAGCCGCGCAAGCCGGTCGTGGACGGCCTGCAGTTCCACGAGGGCCTCAACGCCGTACGGATCGAGGGCGGCGTCGCCACCAACGTCATCCCCGACGCCTGCACGATCGTCGTCAACTTCCGCTACGCGCCCGACCGCAGCGAGCAGGAGGCGGAGGCCTTCGTACGCGAGTACTTCGCGGACTGCGGTGTGGACGAGTTCGTCATCGACGACCACGCCGGCGGCGCCCGCCCCGGCCTGACCCATCCGGCCGCGCAGGCCTTCATGGAGGCGGTCGGCGGCGTGGCCCGCCCCAAGTTCGGCTGGACGGACGTGGCCCGCTTCAGCTCGCTCGGGGTCCCCGCGGTGAACTACAGCCCGGGTGACCCGCTCCTCGCCCACAAGGTCGACGAGCGGGTGAAGGTGTCGCTGATCCCACAGACCGAGGAGCGTCTGAGGTCCTGGCTGACGTCCTGACGGCACGCTGTGCCGGGTGGCGCTTCGTGGCGGACATGCGCAGGTCCCCCCTCCGTAACCCGCGTGGATCTACGCTGAGGTGGAAAAACCTGCAAGCGGAGGGAGCGCACATGGCTACTGGCAACCCCGAGGGCAAGAAGCGGCCACCGGAGGAGCAGCGCCTCGGACCGGTCCTCCGCAGGCGCGAACAGGTCCAGGCGAGCACCACCGACCAGCGGCTGCTGGACGCGGGCGGCCCCTCGGACTGGGTCCACACCGACCCTTGGCGGGTACTGCGCATCCAGTCGGAGTTCATCGAGGGCTTCGGCACACTCGCCGAACTCCCGCCCGCGATCAGCGTGTTCGGCTCGGCCCGGACGCCCGTGGACTCGCCGGAGTACGACGCGGGCGTGCGGCTCGGCCGGGGCCTGGTGGAGGCCGGGTTCGCGGTCATCACGGGCGGCGGACCCGGCGCCATGGAGGCCGCCAACAAGGGCGCCCTGGAGGCGAAGGGCATCTCCGTCGGGCTGGGCATCGAGCTGCCCTTCGAGCAGGGACTGAACCCCTACGTCGACATCGGTCTCAACTTCCGCTACTTCTTCGTGCGCAAGATGATGTTCGTGAAGTACGCGCAGGGCTTCGTGGTCCTGCCGGGCGGCCTCGGCACGCTGGACGAACTCTTCGAGGCCCTGACCCTGGTCCAGACCCAGAAGGTCACCCGCTTCCCGATCGTCCTGTTCGGCACGGAGTACTGGGGCGGCCTGGTGGACTGGCTGACCAACACCCTGATCGCCCAGGGCAAGGCGTCCGAGAAGGACCTGATGCTGTTCCACCTGACGGACGACGTGGACGAGGCGGTGGCGCTGGTGTCCAAGGAGGCGGGCCGCTAACCCTGTGATCGTCCGGTGGGTCGGGAGGGGATTCTCGACCCACCGCGGCGAAGGGGCCCGACCGCTGCCCTACGCCAGTCCCCGCCGGGCCACCGCCGGATCGCGGTGGCCCGCGATCGACGCCACCATGTCCAGCACCTGCCGTGTCTCGGCCACCTCGTGCACCCGGTACACCTGCGCCCCGAGCCACGCCGAGACCGCCGTCGTGGCCAGCGTCCCGACCACGCGCTCCTTCACCGGCCGGTCCAGGGTCTCGCCCACGAAGTCCTTGTTGGACAACGACACCAGCACCGGCCACCCGGTGGCGACCATCTCGCCGAGCCGCCGCGTAGCCTCCAGGCTGTGCCGCGTGTTCTTCCCGAAGTCGTGCCCGGGATCGATCAGCACGGACTCCCGGGGCACCCCCAGGGACACGGCCCGTTCGGCGAGCCCCAGGGTCACCCCCAGGATGTCGGCCATGACGTCGTCGTACGCCACCCGGTGCGGTCGCGTCCGAGGCTGAGCACCGCCCGCGTGGGTGCACACCAGCCCCACGCCGTACCGGGCCGCGACCTCAGCCAGCCCGGGGTCCACGCCGCCCCACGCGTCGTTCAGCAGATCCGCCCCGGCCTCGCAGACCGCCTCGCCGACCTCGGCCCGCCAGGTGTCCACGCTGATCACGACGTCCGGGAAGCGCCTGCGCACCTCGGCCACGAAACCGACGGTCCGCCGCGCCTCCTCCTCGGCGGTCACCTCCTCGCCCGGCCCGGCCTTCACTCCGCCGATGTCGACGACGGCAGCGCCCTGAGCCACCGCCTGCTCCACGCGCGCGAGGGCGGGTTCGTCGCGGAAGGTGGCCCCCTGGTCGTAGAAGGAGTCCGGGGTCCGGTTCACGATCGCCATGATCACCGGTTCGTGCGGCTCGAATTCCCGCCTGCCCAGCCTGAGCATCCCCTGTGACCTCTCCTAGTTCGTACGGGCAACCGACCGCCTGCGACCCTAACTGTCAGACTCGCATGGCACGATCGGACCCTGACACATTCGACACCGAGCTCAGACCGTGGGGACGTCCGCGATGGTTATGTTCTTGTTCCTGGTCATCGCGCTTGCCGTGGTGGTCGCCGCGGTGACGCTCGCCGTCGTGGGGGGCGGCGAGGGCGGCGGCCCGCTGCCGGAGGCCGCCCCCGAGCGGCTGCAGGACCCGCTGCCCCCGGACCGCCCGGTGAACCGGACGGACGTCGAGTCGCTCCGCTTCCCGCTCGCCGCCCGCGGCTACCGCATGGCGGACGTCGACGACGCGCTCGGCCGCCTCGGCGCCGAACTCGCCGAGCGGGACGCCCGCATCTCCGACCTGGAGTCCGCGCTGGCCGGCGCGCAGGCCGCCGCGGCGCACCTGTCCCTCGACAAGTCCGCCCGGCGGGAGGACCAGCCGTGAGCGACTCAGCGGCCCTCGCGGGTCCGGACGGCGCGCCGCGCTGCCCCTGGGCCCTGTCCACCCCGGACTACGTGACGTATCACGACGAGGAATGGGGCCGCCCGGTCCACGGCGACGACGCCCTGTACGAACGCCTCAGCCTGGAGGCCTTCCAGTCCGGGCTGTCCTGGATCACGATCCTGCGCCGCCGCGAGGGCTTCCGCGCCGCCTTCGCCGGCTTCGACATCGCCAAGGTGGCCGGCTTCACCGACGAGGACCGCGAGCGCCTCCTCGTCGACGAGGGCATCATCCGCAACCGCGCCAAGATCGACGCGACACTCGCCAACGCGCGGGTCCTGGCCGAGTGGGCGCCGGGCGAGCTCGACGACCTCATCTGGTCGCACGCCCCGGACCCGGCCGGCCGGCCCGCCCCCAGGGCCCTGGGAGACGTACCGGCGGTCACCCCGGAATCGACGGCCCTGTCGAAGGCCCTGAAGAAGCGGGGCCTGCGTTTCATCGGCCCGACCACCGCGTACGCGCTGATGCAGGCGTGCGGCCTGGTCAACGACCACTTGGAGGACTGCGTCGCGAGGTAGCGCCCCTTCTGGGGCGCGGGGAACTGCGCGATCAACCACGTAGAACCCGCGGCCCCTGACGGCGCTGAACTAACGAACTCACCGGCCCAGGTACTTCGGCTTCTCCTTGTTGACGAAGGCCTGCACAGCGATCGCGTGGTCCTGGGACGAACCTGCCCGCGTCTGCAGCTCGTCCTCCTTCTCCAGCGTCTCGGCCAGGGAATGGGACAGCCCGTACGCGACGGCCTCCTTGATCGCGCCGTACGCCACCGTCGGCCCCTCGGCCAGCGCCCGCGCCACCTGCTCCGCCTCGCCGCGCAGCGACCCCGTCGGCACGATCCGGTTGGCGACACCCAGCTCGTACGCCTCCTGCGCCTTGATGCTCCGCGGGAAGAGCAGCAGGTCAGCGGCGCGGCCGGGGCCGACGACCCGCGGCAGCGTCCAGGAGACACCCGAGTCGGCGGTCAGCGCCACGCCGGCGAAGGAGGTGTTGAAGGCCGCCGTGTCCGCCACGACCCGGTAGTCCGCGGCGAGCGCGAAACCGAACCCGGCACCGGCCGCGACCCCGTTCACCCCCGCCACCACCGGCTTGGGCATCTCCGTCAGCGCCCGCACGATCGGGTTGTAGTGCTCCCGGACCGTGCTCATGGTCTGTCCGGTGCCCGCCTCCCGGTCGGCGGCCAGCAGCCCGATGTGCTCCTTGAGGTCCTGCCCCACGCAGAACGCCCGGTCCCCGGCGGCGGTCAGCAGTACCGCGCGTACGGCGTCGTCGTCCGCCGCGGACCGCACCGCGTCCCGGAGGGCGACCTTGGCCTCGATGTTCAGCGCGTTCATCGCCTCGGGGCGGTTCAGCGTGATCGTCGCGAGTCCGTCGCGCACCTCGTACAGCACGGTGTCGGCCATGGTGGTGTCCCCTCCGGTGTCGGGTTCGGACGTACTGGTCAGTACGTCCCGGTGTCCGAAGGACAGCATGGCGGAGATCGCCGCCAGGGAACCGGAGCGGACGTGTGACCTGCGTCAAAGAATTCTGGGCCGCCTTCGGGGCGGCCCAGGTGCCGCGCGAGGGCGCAGTATCGCAGTCACATCGCCGAATTGAGTGGTTTTGCTCGCGCGCGTTGCCCAAGCGATGCCGACTGATGTTGGTCATCGGGTCCTGAGATGCGGGATAATGGCTGGGAAGCAATGTGTTCGATGCCGGTGTCGCGTGTCCCACTCCAGGAACCCGCGTGCCCTCCAGGGCTGTCGGCTTTGACTATGAGCTGGTTTCAGGAAGGGGAACGAGCATGGCGGCCATGAAGCCGCGGACGGGCGATGGCCCGCTCGAGGTGACCAAGGAGGGGCGGGGCATTGTCATGCGCGTTCCGCTCGAAGGCGGCGGTCGGCTCGTCGTCGAGCTGACCCCTGATGAGGCCGACGCGCTCGGTGACGCCCTCAAGAAGGTCGTCGGCTGAGCGGAAGCGACCATACCCTTTCGGCTGCCCCCGGTATCGCATGCGATACCGGGGGCAGCTTTTTCACAGCGCGATCACTTGGAGGGCTTGCCTGGACGGTTTTTTCGCCCGGTCGGGCGGGTCACCGTTTGACGGCGCACAGCAGTCCGTCGCCGACGGGGAGCAGCGACGGCATCAGGTCCTGGCTCTCGCGCACGGCCCGCAGCAGCTCCCGCAGCCGCAGGACCTCCGTGGGCTGCGGGCCCGAGTCCACCGTCCGGCCGTTCGCGAAGACTCCTTCGAAAACGACGAGGCCGCCGGGACGCAGCAGACGCAACGATTCAGCGAGATAGTCGATGAACTCCTGCCGGTCGCCGTCACAGAAGACCAGGTCATAGCCCGCGTCCGCGAGCCGGGGCAACACGTCCAGGGCGCGGCCCGGGATGAAGCGGGCCCGGTTGCTGGCGAAGCCGCCGGCGCGGAAGGCCTGGCGGGCGAACTGCTGGTGTTCCGGCTCGGGGTCCACCGTGGTGAGGACACCGTCCGGGCGCATGCCGTGCAGCAGATGGATCCCGGACACGCCGGTCCCGGTGCCGATCTCGGCGACCGCCTTGGCGTCCACGGTGGCAGCGAGCAACCGCAACGCCGCACCCGTGCCGGGCGACACCGAGCGCAACCCGGCCTCGCGGGCCCGGTCACGGGCCCAGCGCAGGGTTTCGTCCTCGGCGACATAGGCGTCGGCGAACGCCCAGCTCGTCTGCCGGTTGCCGGTAATGACCCTCTCCTGTCCCCGTGGTTGCCTGGGCGTGACTGTATCCGTTGGCGCCGGGAACCCGCAGATGGGACCGGGCGTTTAGAGGAGTGGGAGACAGAGCGGGGGGACACGGTTGGATCACGGTGACGAGCGAGAGCTCGAGCAAGTGCTGACGCAGCCGCCTGAGCTGTGTCAGCCCAGATCAAATTCTCGTAAAACCGCTTATCCGGAGCTAACGGGCGAGGTGGCTATGGTAGGGGCTCCACTGGACACCACCAGAGCCGACAGGGGAGGTGCGGCCGTACCTGTGGATCGGGGAGGAGTGCTGCGGCGCTTTCTCGGGTCGGCGGGCAGGCCGAAATCCGTGAACGACACCGCTGCTGACCACAGCCACGCCGCTGAGTACGCCCAGACCGCGACCTTCTCCACCGACGCGGACGGGCAGGCGTGGACTCCGCCCACCTGGGAGGAGATCGTCAGCACGCACAGCGGCCGGGTCTACCGGCTCGCGTACCGGCTGACGGGCAACCAGCATGACGCCGAGGACCTCACCCAAGAGGTCTTCGTCCGCGTCTTCCGCTCCCTTTCGACCTACACGCCCGGGACCTTCGAGGGCTGGCTGCACCGCATCACCACCAACCTCTTCCTGGACATGGTCCGCCGCAAGCAGCGCATCCGTTTCGACGCCCTCGGTGAGGAGGCGGCCGAGCGCCTGCCCAGCCGCGAGCCGTCGCCGCAGCAGGTCTTCAACGACGCGCACTTCGACGCGGACGTCCAGCAGGCACTGGACACCCTCGCCCCGGAGTTCCGCGCCGCCGTCGTCCTGTGCGACATCGAAGGACTGTCGTACGAGGAGATCGCCGCGACCCTGGGCGTCAAGCTCGGTACGGTCCGGTCCCGGATCCATCGTGGCCGCTCGCAGCTGCGCAAGGCCCTCGCGCACCGCTCGCCGGAGGCCCGGGCCGAGCGCCGGTCCTTCATGGCCCGTGTTCCCGCGCTGGGGGGAGGGGGCGCGACCGCGTGAGTGGATCACGGCCCAAACCCGGCGAGGGGCGCCTCGCGGAACAGCATCTGGGAGACCGGCTCGCCGCCCTGGTGGATGGAGAGCTCGGTCATGAGTCGCGCGACCGAGTGCTCGCGCATCTGGCCACCTGCGCCAAGTGCAAGGCCGAGGCCGACGCACAGCGCCGACTGAAGAACGTCTTCGCTCAGGCCGCCCCGCCGCCGCCCTCGGAGAGTTTCCTGGCACGCCTCCAGGGGCTTCCGGCCGTCGGTGACCCGGCGGACGACGACATGCCGTTCGGCGGGTCGGGTATCACCGGCGGACTGGGCGGACGCCCCGGGCCCACCGGGGTCTTCGGCCTGAAGCGCGGTGAGCGGTTCGAGTTCGGCTACGTTCCGGCTGGTTCGCACGCCTCTCTGCTGCCGCCCTCCTCCGTGGATCGCGGTTTCCGTATTCACGACGTCAGCCGTCACGAGGGCGACCGGTCAGGATCACGCGGACGGCGGTTCGCTTTCGCCGCAGCCGGGGCGGTGTCCCTGGCCGCGATCGCGCTGGGCGGCGTCTCCACGGTGACACCGGGCGACCTCACCGCGGACGCGCGCGGCTCCACCGGCACCGGCAGCAACGTCACTCCGGCGCGCACACCGGGCACCGGAACCGCCACGTCGGCCGAGAGCCAGCGCCGCCGTGGGGTGGGTCCGCTGCTCACGCAGAGCCAGGGGCCGCTCGGCAGCACCCCGGCCGCCCCGACCGAGGTGTCCGCACCGCTTCTGCCCGGTGTACCGAAGCCCACCGCGAGCGGGTACCAGGAGGCCGTGCACGCTCTGGCGGCGCCCGTGGTGGCCGGCGCGGCCGCCATGTCGCCGCTGATACGTCCGCTCACCGCCACGCCGCCGGTCGCCCTGTCCGCGTGGTCCAGCACCCCGGACCTCGCCTCGCTCGGGTTGCTCGCCGCGACCATCCCCGACCTGCCCTCCGCTCCCTCCCCCTCCGACTCCGGCACCCCCCGCTGACCGGTCTCCGCGTGGCCGCCCGCGAACCTGGTTGAATCCAGGGGAGTCGACGAACATCGGCCACCGCCGACGACCCGCACGGGGCGTGGGCCGGACCGGCGGACCGGGTCACGGCCGGTCCCGGTGGCCGTGACTGTGGGGGAGAGCATGAACGAGGGGAAGCCCACGAAGGCGGACCGTCCGGCGCCGACGCCGGGCGAGGCGACCGACGTGAGCGGGGCAGCGACAGGCGGGGCGGCCGCGGCGGAACCTTCGCCGATGTCGACGGCGACACCGACCGGCGCCGGGCCGAGTGCCCGCGCCACGCATCCCGATCCTGCCGATGTCTCCGGTAGTGGTGACTTCGCGCTGAGGCCGCCGCACGTGCCGTCGGCGGAGCCGGACGGGGACTATGAACTCAGGGCCGCGGAACCCGTCGTGCCGGATGCCCCGGTCAGCCCGGCCGAGAGACCCGGGCCCCTGCACGATCCCGACCCCTACAGCACCCCTCCGTACGGCCGCCCCGGCCCCTGGGCACCCGCTCCGCCCGTACAGCACCCGACAGCCCCGGTCCCCGAGCCCGCGTCGGCCGCGGCAGCCGTAGCCCCGGACGTGGCGGCTCCCGCGCCCGCCCCCGCCGCAGAGGCACCGCCCCCGTCCACCCCCTGGCAGAACTACGACCCCTGGGCGCCCGTGACCGGCCCGCTCCAGCAGACCGGTGCCGCTGTCGCCGACAGGGACCAGCGGCGGAAGCGGGTCAGGAAAGCGCTGGTCGGGGCCGCGGTGCTGCTCGCTGTCGTGTCCGGGGGCGTGGGCGGCGTCGTAGGGGCGTATCTGGAACGCAACGGTGGGCTGGGGGCGGTGGAGCTGCCGCAGGCCGCCGCCGAGCCCGCCGGGCGGGCTCCGGACAGCGTGGCCGGGATCGCCGCCCGGGCCCTGCCCGGCGTGGTGACGCTGCATGTGAACGGCGCCGCGGAAGAGGGCACCGGTACCGGGTTCGTGCTCGACGCCCGCGGCCACATCCTCACCAACAACCACGTCGTGGAGCCCGCCGGTGCCGACGGGGAGATAACCGTGACCTTCAACAGCGGTGACACCGCCGAGGCCACCGTCATCGGCCGGGACAGCGGCTACGACCTCGCGGTCGTCCGGGTCCGAGGCGTCAGCGGTCTCAAGCCGGTGCCCCTGGGCAACTCGGACAACGTCCAGGTCGGCGACCCGGTCGTCGCCATCGGTGCCCCCTTCGACCTGGCCGGCACCGTCACCTCCGGCATCATCAGCGCGAAGGAACGTCCCATCACCGCCGGCGGTGAAGGCGGTGACGGCGGCAAGGGGAGCGGCGGGAGTGACGTGTCCTATGTGGACGCCCTGCAGACCGACGCGCCGATAAACCCCGGCAACTCCGGCGGCCCCCTCCTCGACGCCCGGGCCCGTGTCATCGGCATCAACTCCGCGATCCGCTCCGCGGACAGCGGCTCCGACCTCGACGGCGGCCAGGCAGGCTCCATCGGCCTGGGTTTCGCCATACCGATCAACCAGGGCAAGCGCGTCGCCGAGGAGCTGATCAACACCGGTCGGGCAACCCATCCGGTCATCGGAGTCACCCTCGACATGGACTACACCGGCGACGGCGCCCGCGTCGACTCCAGGGGCGCCGGCGGCGGCCCCGCGGTCACCGTCGGCGGCCCCGGTGCCCGGGCCGGGATCAAGGCCGGCGACGTCATCACCGAGGTCGACGGTCGGCGCGTCCACTCCGGCGAGGAGCTCATCGTCAAGACCCGCGCCCACCGTCCGGGCGACCGGCTGGAACTCACCGTGCAGCGCGAAGGCGAGAAGAAGACCCTGTCGCTGGTTCTCGGATCGTCCGCCGACTGACAAAACCTCACAGGTGACGGGCCCGGGCCCCGACCCGCAAGGCAAACAACCCGGAAAACCGCCCATCCGGTCCCAGCCGGAACCCTCGGGACAGTACCGGTCGTACGGGATCGCCGGGTACCGTGGACCCGGCCCGGACCACGGAAGACCCGCACTGACCACCGAGGGCCGAGGACCGAGGACATCGCAAGGAGCTCAGGTGTTCAATGACATAGGACCGCTCGAGGTGGTGACGCTCGTCGTCCTCGCCGTGCTCGTCTTCGGTCCGGACAAGCTCCCGAAGGTCATCCAGGACGTGATGCGGACCGTGCGCAAGATCCGGGAGTTCTCGGAGAGCGCCAAGGAGGACATCCGCAGCGAACTGGGCCCGGAGTTCAAGGACTTCGAGTTCGAGGACCTCAATCCCAAGACGTTCATCCGCAAGCAGTTGGACAACGACGACCTGGGACTCAAGGAGATCCGCAACGGCTTCGACCTGAAGAAGGAGATGGCCGAGGTCACGGACGCCGTGCACAGCCGTGAGTCGGACTCCTCCACCTCGTCCGGGTCGTCCTCCGACACCTCCGGCGGCACCGTCGACATGACGAAGAAGCCCGAGAAGCCGGACGACCGCCCGCCCTTCGACGCGGACGCCACCTGAGCCCCAGCCACCTCGTGCGCGACAGCACGTGACGCGTTTCATACTCCGTCCAGCCGCTGTACGGCCCGAACGGGCCCTGAGAACGACCCACGCGGCGAGCGCTTTCCCGGCTGCTCGGAGCGGTGTGGATATGCTGCCGAGTTGTTGTGCGGGCCGTACGCGAATCAGCAACGCCGCCCGAAGGGGGGCGGGCCGTTCGGTCCGACGAGAACGAGGAGGCGTCCGGGCACATGGAGACGACGAGTCGGGCAGGCGCGCAGACGCCGGCCGCGGAGGGCGGACAACCCGTCCCCTCCGCCCGGCACACGGTCGACGGCTACCTGCTGGCGCCCTTCCCGTGGTACGGCCTCGACGAGGCCTTCACGGGACAACGCTGGCTGATGCAGGTGGGGACGGCGGCCGACGGGGCCGTCGAACACGGTTCGATCGGACACGGCGACGAGCCCTCCGTACGGAACGAGGCGTCGGAGGACAAGGACAAGTTCGCGGTGGTGGTGACCGTCGCGGCGAATCCCTCCCGCAGGAGCCCCGACGGCACCGGGTTCCTGGAGGCCACGTCGGTGTCCTCGGCGGCCTGGCTCGCGGGCGTGGGTCTGCTGTCCTTCACCTGGCCCGGACACATGGACCACACGCTGCGCGACGACTGGCTGGAACAGCAGACCGAGACGGCGTGGGCGCTGGCCGACGACCTGGACGGCTCGGAATGGTCCACCCTGTCCCTGCCGGTGGACGGGGTGCCCACGCCCTTCCACTACCGGGAGTCCGAGTTCGGCTGGGTTCTGGCCGGGCCGACCCAGGAGGGCGTGCACGTGGGCGCGTACGGGAGAGGCATGAGCGCGTACGGGTTGGGCTTCGCCCTGATCAAGGACATTTCCGCGTACGCATGACCGGGCCTGCGCATGACCCAGCCTGCGCATGACTGAGGGGCGCCGTTGTGTGCGGCGCCCCTTCGCCGTAGGCCGTCTCGTTGTCCGGCGGCTGCGGGTGTTTGGTGGCTTGTCGGGCAGTTCCCCGCGCCCCTCCGGGGTGGGGCTCTAGAACTTGTTCCGCGGAGTGATCCCCAGCGACAGTCCCGACAGGCCGCGCTGGCGGCCCCCCAGCTTCCCGGCGATCGCCCGCAGTGCGGAGCCCGCCGGGGAGTCCGGGTCGGTCAGGACGACCGGCTTGCCCTCGTCGCCGCCCTCGCGCAGGCGCACGTCGATGGGGATGGACCCGAGCACCGGGACGGTGGCCCCGGTCGTGCGGGTCAGGCCGTCGGCGACGGACTGGCCGCCACCGGTGCCGAAGACGTCGACCATCTCGTCGCAGTGCGGGCACGGAAGGCCGGACATGTTCTCGACCACACCGACGATCTTCTGGTGGGTCTGCACGGCGATGGCGCCCGCCCGCTCGGCCACCTCGGCCGCCGCCTGCTGAGGCGTCGTCACGACCAGGATCTCGGCGTTCGGCACCAGCTGGGCCACGGAGATCGCGATGTCGCCGGTGCCCGGCGGCAGGTCCAGCAGAAGGACGTCCAGGTCGCCCCAGTACACGTCCGCCAGGAACTGCTGGAGGGCGCGGTGGAGCATCGGGCCGCGCCAGACGACCGGGGCGTTGCCCGGAGTGAACATGCCGATGGAGATGACCTTCACGCCGTTCGCGGACGGCGGCATGATCATGTTCTCGACCTGGGTGGGGCTGCCGTCGGCACCCAGCATGCGCGGCACCGAGTGGCCGTAGATGTCGGCGTCGACCACGCCCACCTTCAGACCGTCCGCGGCCATTGACGCCGCCAGGTTCACGGTGACCGACGACTTGCCGACGCCGCCCTTGCCGGAGGCGACCGCGTACACGCGGGTGAGTGAGCCCGGCTTGGCGAACGGGACCTCGCGCTCGGTCTGGCCTCCGCGCAGCGCGGTCGCCAGCTCCTTGCGCTGCTCGTCGCTCATCACGTCCAGCGTGACGTCGACCCGGGTGACGCCCTCCACCGCGGCGACCGCGTCCGTCACCCGCTGTGTGATCGTCTCGCGCATCGGGCAGCCGGAGACCGTCAGGTACACGGTGACCGCGACCGCCCCGTCCGCACCGATGTCCACCGACTTGACCATCCCCAGCTCGGTGATGGGTCGGTTGATCTCGGGGTCGTTCACCGTCGCCAGTGCCTCGCGCACCGCGTCTTCCGTAGCCATAGGACGATGGTACGGCGCCGCACACCGGCCCCGGAAAGCCTCTCAGCGGTCGTCTGCGTCACGTCCCCGCGGCCGTTCTGCCGGAACCGCGTGGAATGCGCTGTGCTCGTGGTGACCGTCGCGCCGTCCCTCCAGCTCCTTCACCATGTCCTGCAGCTCGGAGCGGATCCAGTCCCGGGTCGCGACCTCGCCCAGACCGATCCGCAGGGCGGCGATCTCCCGGGTCAGGTACTCGGTGTCCGCGATGGACCGCTCGTTCTGCTTGCGGTCCTGTTCGAGGTTGACCCGGTCGCGGTCGTCCTGCCTGTTCTGCGCGAGCAGGATCAACGGGGCCGCGTAGGAGGCCTGGAGGGACAGCATCAGGGTCAGGAAGATGAACGGATAGTTGTCGAAGCGCAGGTCCCGCGGCGCGAAGACGTTCCACAGCACCCACGCGATGATGACGACCGTCATCCACACGATGAACCGGCCGGTGCCCAGGAAACGCGCGATGCGCTCCGAGAGCCGTCCGAAGGCCTCCGGGTCCCACTCGGGCAGGATCCGGCGCCGGGACTGCCGCGGCTGGTCCAGACGGGCCGTACGGGGCCGTGTGGTGGCGGTGGCGCCCGCCGGCGTGCGCTCGCGGGTGCCGGAGTCGCGCTCAGGAGTCATGCGGGGCCACCTCCTCGTCCTTGCCGTCCGGCTCGGCCGCGTCCTCGTCCTCCGCGCGGTCGGCCTCGGCGGCCTCGGTCTCGTCCTCGTCGAGGTGGAACTCGGTCTCCCGCCAGTCCTCCGGCAGCATGTGGTCCAGTACATCGTCCACGGTCACCGCGCCCAGCAGCGACCCGGCCTCGTCCACGACGGGCGCCGCGACCATGTCGTACGTCGCGAAGAACCCGGCGACCAGGGGCAGCGCCGCGTCCGGGTCGAGGGGTTGCAGGTCGTCGTCGATGATCGAGCTGACCAGGGTGTACGGGGGGTCGCGCAGCAGCCGCTGGAAGTGGACCGTGCCCAGGTACTTGCCGGTCGGGGTCTCGTCCGGCGGCCGGCAGACGTAGACCTGCGCGGCGAGGGCGGGGGAGAGGTCGGCGTTGCGGACCCGGGCGAGCGCGTCGGCGACGGTGGCGTCGGGCCGCAGCACGATCGGCTCGGTCGTCATCAGCCCGCCCGCGGTGTGCTCCTCGTACGACATCAGGCGTCGCATGTCGGCCGCGTCGGCGGGCTTCATCAGGCTCAGCAGCCGTTCCTGGTCGTTCGTCGGCAGCTCGCCGAGCAGGTCGGCGGCGTCGTCCGGGTCCATGGCCTCCAGGACGTCCGCGGCGCGCTCCTCCTTCAGCTTGCCGAGGATCTCGATCTGGTCGTCCTCCGGGAGTTCCTCCAGGACGTCGGCTAGGCGGTCGTCGTCGAGGGCGGCGGCGACCTCGACGCGCCGCTTCGCGGAGAGATGGTGCAGCACGTTGGCGAGGTCGGCCGGGCGCAGCTGCTCGAAGGTGGCCAGGAGGCTCTCGGCGCCCTGTCCGTGCTCCTCCAGGGCGAAGCCGGTGACGGCGGACCACTCGACGGTCAGCGCCTCGCCCCTGCGCCGGAAGGCGCCGCCCTTGCCTCCCTTGCGGACGAACACCTTGTCGATCTCCCAGTCCCGGCGGGCCGGCAGCTGCTGCACCGACACGTCCAGGACGGTGACCTCCTCGCCGGTCTCGACGAGCGTGACGCGCCTGTCGAGGAGTTCCCCGAGCATCAGCCGCTCGGTGGGCCGCTGCTCGAAGCGGCGGACGTTGACCACGCCGGTGGTGATGACCTGGCCGGACTGGATGCCGGTGACTCTGGTGATGGGCAGGAAGATACGGCGGCGGGTGGCCAGTTCGACGACCAGCCCGAGCAGGCGCGGCGGACGGCGTCCGACGCGCAGCATGACCACCAGGTCGCGCACGCGGCCGACCTGGTCGCCGGTCGGGTCGAAGACCGCGACGCCGGCGAGGTGCGAGACGAAGATCCGGGGGGCGCCGGCTGCCATGGCTGTGCTTCCTTTTCGTGCGGGATTCGTGAGAAGTCGGGTCCTGGGTCGCCTGCTGGGTCCGTTATCCGAATTGCCCGCTCGGGTGGGCTTCAGGCTAGCCCGTCCGCATCGGATACGCCCTGGTGAGCGGTCCGGACGGTCCGGCTCAGCCGGGGCCGCCGGACCCCGGTACGCTGCCGTACGCCGCAGAGGGGTCCTCGCACCGTGCCCGGCCGGGTCGCGCGGGCGCTCATCGCGCCAGGCCCCCTGAAGGACCCTCGTCAGAAAGGCAGCCCCACCTGTGACTGCGATTCCCCGGCGCCTGCCCCGCAGGGCCGCACTGGTGGGTGCCGTGTGCGCCCTGGCCGCGACGGGGACGGTCCTGACGGGATGCGGCGGAGAGGACCCGGACAAGGGCACCAACGGGGTCGGCAAGCTGTCCGCCGCCCAGATCCAGGCCCGGTCCCGTTCCGCCGCCGAGTCCGCCGACACCGTGCGGCTGGCCGGCAACGTGGTCGCAGGCGGCCGTACGTACAAGCTCGACATGCGGCTGAAGGCGGACGGTGCCTCCGGGGCGGTGACCGCGGAGGGGACGACCTTCCAGCTGCTGCGGGTGGGCGAGGAGCTCTTCCTGAAGGCCGACGCGGACTTCTGGACCGGCGCGGACGGCAAGGGCGACGACGGGGACACCGCGGCGGGCGAGAAGCTCGACGGCAAGTACGTGAAGGTGCCCCAGGGCGACCCCTCGTACAAGAAGTTCAGCGTCTTCACGGACATGGACGTCCTCCTCGACGGTCTGCTGACCCTGCACGGCACGTTGGAAACGGACGGCCGCCACGAGCAGGCGGGCCTGCGCACCGTCCGCGTCACCGGCGACGCCGGCTCCGGCGGCACCCTCGACGTCTCCCTCGACGGGAAGCCCTACCCCCTGCGCCTGGTCAGGGCGGGCGGCGCGGGCACCCTGACCTTCTCGGCCTGGGGCAAGGACTTCACCCTGGCCGAACCGGAGAAGGACGAGACGGTGGACTACGGCAAGCAGTTGCCGACGTCGTAGGCCCTTTTGGTGCCGAACCGCGCCGCTCTCCCGGCTACTTGCGCCGGCGTTTCCTCCCGAGCAGCCGCGGCAGGCCGGCCGGCATCGGCCCGCGGGTGGTCGCCGGGGTCGGCAGCGGGGCCTCGGCCAGGTCGCCGTCGGGCAGCGGCGCTCTCGCGCCGGTCGGCTCCAGGCGCAGGACCCGGCACTCGCGGGACCAGCGCTCCGTCATCGCCTCACCGTCGGGCGCGTTCAGGCGCTTTCCCTTGAGTTCGGCGACCGTCGCCTCCCACTCGGGGGACCCGGACGCCAGCTCCACGACCTTCGCCGTCCAGGAGACCAGCCGGCCACCCTTGTCCTTGCTGCGGACCGTGACCTCGGCGTCGGCCCCGTCGGCCAGCCCCGGCAGGGGCTGCTCACCGGGCCCGTCGCCGACCAGACAGGCCGCGCCCTCGTGCCACACGTGCCACAGGGCACGGGCCGGCGAACCGGGACCCTGGGCCCAGAGGAGGCCGGACTTCTTCGTGGCCTCCTCGACGAGGGCCCGTTCGAGCAGCTCGGAGTTCATGCGTCCACCCTAACCAGCTGCCGTCAGAGCCAGCCGTTGCGCTTCAGCGTGCGGTGGATGACCAGGCAGAGGGCCACCGTGCCGGACATGATCGCCGGGTAGCCGTACTTCCAGTGCGTCTCCGGCATGTAGTCGAAGTTCATCCCGTAGACCCCGCAGACCATCGTCGGTACGGCGATGATCGCGGCCCACGAGGTGATCTTCCGCATGTCCTCGTTCTGCGCGACGGAGGCCTGCGCGAGGTTGGCCTGGAGGATCGAGTTGAGCAGTTCGTCGAAGCCGACGACCTGCTCCTGGACGCGGGCGAGGTGGTCGGCGACGTCCCGGAAGTACTTCTGGATGTCCGGGTCGACCAGCCGCATGGGCCGCTCGCTGAGCAGCTGCATGGGACGCAGCAGCGGCGACACCGCCCTCTTGAACTCCAGCACCTCACGCTTGAGTTGGTAGATCCGCGCCGAGTCCACACCACGCGAGACCCCGCCCCGCCGCCCCGGCGAGAAGACCTCGGTCTCCACCTCGTCGATGTCGTCCTGCACCGCGTCGGCGACCGCGATGTAGCCGTCGACGACGTGGTCGGCGATCGCGTGCAGCACCGCCGAGGGGCCCTTGGCGAGCAGCTCGGGGTCGTCCTGGAGGCGGTGGCGCAGGGCCCGCAGCGAGCCCTGGCCGCCGTGCCGCACGGTGATGAAGAAGTCCCGTCCGGTGAAGCACATGACCTCGCCGGTCTCGACGACCTCGCTGTTGGCGGTGAGCCGGTCGTGCTCGACGTAGTGGATGGTCTTGAAGACGGTGAAGAGGGAGTCGTCGTACCGCTCCAGCTTGGGCCGCTGGTGGGCCTGCACGGCGTCCTCCACGGCCAGCGGGTGCAGTCCGAACTCCCTGGCGATACCGGCGAATTCGGCCTCGGTCGGCTCGTGCAGCCCGATCCACACGAAGCCGCCGTCGCGGCGCACGACGCGCATCGCGTCGTGCGGGGTCAGGGGCTTGTCCTGCTCGACGCGGGCGCCGTCGCGGTAGACGGCGCAGTCGACGACGGCGGAGGGCGTCGAGGGGTCACGGGTGGTGTCGTAGAGGCCGGTGTCCTTGCGCAGGGAGATGCGGGACGGGCGGACCACGGCACGCAGGTCGCGGATCATCGACATGGCTGGCTCCTTCGTGACAGGCAACGAAAGGCCGCCGGCGACGGGTGGAACAACCCGGAATGGGGACGTCCTGACACGGGGCCTCCTCTTCGAGGGAGGCGAGGAATGTTTGGCACGTCCACAAAGCGGGGAGCACCGCACCGTCGCGGTGGCGAGCTTCGCTACTGATACAGGTACTGATTCAGGCAGGCAGATCAGACAGATCAGGTAAAACGAAACGAAGCGCTCTTCCGCGGTGCAGTGAGTGCGAGAGGTGGCAGTCAGCCAGAACCGGAGCAGCTACATCAGCGGCGGGAAGAGCGGGTGCTACTGCACGGTCGACTTCGGTCCATTGCAGCCCCACCTCCTCCGGCCGGTCCCTCGTAAGGGAGTGTCGTCGGCGTCGGGGCTTGACCGCGACGCTTCTGCGTGCTGCCCCGAACCACCGGGCAAGAGTAGCAGTCGCCCGAACTGTCAAGGCGCTGCTTTGCCCTGTACTGACGAGTTCTATGCTCGCCGCATGGCTGATGTTCTTCCTCTGGTCGAGGCCCGGTTGCGCACCGCGCTCGGCACACCGGACGCCCGCGCGGCGGTCACCTTCCTCGGCACGGACCGCATCGAGGTTCTGCGTTTCCAGGACACCGGCCAGGAGGGCGGGGTGGTCCGTTACGCCACGCTCGGCATGTCCGCGCACCCCATGACCGACCCCACGGCGGCGCTCGCCGACCCGGTCAAGGGCCCGCGTGCCGAACTGTTCCTGTCGGTGCGTTCCGGTCTCGCCGACACCGACAAGGTGCTTCGTCCGCTCGCCGTTCTCGCCGCGTCCCCGCAGGTCGAGGGTCTGATCGTGGCTCCCGGAGCCTCCCTCGACGTCGGCGGACCGTTGTGGCCCGACGCCCCGTTCACCTCGGTGCTGGTCGCCGAGCCCGGCGGTCTGGTGGAGGACCTGGAGCTCGATGACCCCCTGGATCCCGTACGGTTCCTGCCGCTGCTGCCGATGACCCCGAACGAGGCGGCCTGGAAGCGCGTGCACGGAGCCCAGGCCCTCCAGGAGCGCTGGCTGACGAACGGGACGGACCTGCGGGATCCGTCCCGCAGGTCCGTCCCGCTGGCCTGACCCTCCAGGTGAGGAAGGTCACCAACCGGTGGCCGAAATGTGTCAGTTGACGAACACGGCGACGCTGTCCTCGGTCGCGTGCTGCGGTTCCAGCTCCTCTGCCTCGTGCGTGAGCGCCTTCCGGCGTACGACGACCACCAGCGCGCCCAGGAGTGCCGTCACCGCCGCGACCACGAACGGGATGTGGATGTCGGTCCACTCCTCGATCTTCGGCGCGAAGTAGGGCGCGGCGGCCGCCGCGAACCAGCGCACGAAGTTGTAGCCCGCGCTGGCCACCGGACGCGGCGCGTCCGAGACGCCCAGGGCCAGCTCCGTGTACACGGTGTTGTTCACGCCGATGAAGGCACCGGACAGGATCGTGCAGACCACGGCCATGGTGTGGCTGCCGTATCCGAGGACGAGTACGTCGGCCGCGAGCAGTACCAGCGAGCCGCCGAGCACCTTCAGGGAGCCGAACCGCTCCTGCAGGCGCGGGGCCACGATCACCGAGAAGACCGCGAGCAGCACACCCCAGGCGAAGAAGACCGCTCCCGACTTGTACGGGGTCATGTCGAGCACGAACGGGGTGAAGGCCAGCACGGTGAAGAACGTGTAGTTGTAGAAGAACGCCGAGCCCGCGGCGGAGGCGAGGCCGCCGTGGCCGAGGGCCTTGATCGGGTCCAGCAGTGAGGTCTTCCGGGCCGGCTTCGGCTGTTCCTTCAGGAACACGGTGATGCACAGGAAGCCGATGGCCATCAGGAACGCGGTGCCGAAGAAGGGGTAGCGCCAGCTGGCGTCACCGAGCAGTGCGCCCAGCAGGGGCCCGCACGCCATGCCTAGGCCGAGGGCGGACTCGTACAGCAGGATCGCGGCCGCGCTCCCGCCGGCCGCCGCGCCGACGATGACCGCGAGGGCGGTCGAGACGAACAGCGCGTTGCCGAGGCCCCAGCCGGCCCGGAAGCCGACCAGTTCGCCGACCGAACCCGAGGTGCCCGCGAGGCCCGCGAAGACCACGACCAGCGTGAGGCCGAGCAGCAGGGTCTTCTTGCCGCCGATCCGGCTGGAGACGAAGCCGGTGACCAGCATCGCGATCGCGGTGATGAGGAAGTAGGAGGTGAAGAGGAGGGAGACCTGGCTGGCGGTGGCGTTCAGGCCCGAGGCGATGGACGGCAGGATCGGGTCGACGAGTCCGATGCCCATGAAGGCGACGACGGACGCGCCGGCCGTGGCCCACACCGCCTTGGGCTGGCGCAGGATGCTGCCGGCTCCCGCGTCGAAGGGATCCTGGCTTGCGGGGTCCTGGCGTGCTCCCATCGTGTGCTCCCATCCCGAGTGAGGTAGTTGGTATATACACACAATAGGTTAGGGTGCCTAATAAATGCAAGCTACATCTAGTTTTCCCAGGTGAGCGGCTTCCGCTCGGACGGGTGATCGTCCCTTGACGTGGCGGGCGGGTGGTAGGACCGTGGGGCGCTATGAGGGGCGAACCCAGTTGCCCGAAGTGTGGTGGCCGGGTCAGGGCTCCCGGACTCTTCGCCGATAGCTGGCAGTGCGATCTGCACGGCACCGTGCATCCGGTGCAGCCCGTGATCCCGCCCAGCGTCGAGGCCCTCCAAGTGGTGGTTCACCGCACCAAGGTGCCGGTGTGGATGCCGTGGCCGCTGCCGGTCGGCTGGCTGTTCACCGGCGTCGCCTGCGCGGGCGACGACCGCAGCGGCGGCCGGGCGACGGCGGTGGCCTGCTCCGGGCCCGGACCGCTGGGCGGCATGGGTGAGCTGATCCTGGTGGCCGAGGAACTCGGCGTCGGTCTCGGCGCGCGCTATGCGGGCATCGACGGCCCGGACCCGGGCCCGTACATGAGCGTGGAGAAGCCGCCCCAGGCCAAGGTGCTGGCCGCCGGCCGTCCGACCCCGCTCTGGCATGTGGCCGGCGCCCCCGGTGACCGCGCCGTCTTCGCGGGCGAGGCGCTGGGGCTGTGGGTGTGGGCGGTGGTGTGGCCCGAGCAGTCCGGATTGCTGATGTACGACGAACTGGTGCTGACGGATCTGCGGGACGCGGGCGCGGAGGTGGAGTTGGTGCCGTGCGGGGCGTTGTCGCCGCGCTTGCTCAAGCCGTAGCGCTCCGCTGGGGTGGGTGAGTTGGGTGGTGGGGGCCGCGGTTCGTGGTCGTCCGCGGGTGCTTGGTGGCTGGTCGCGCAGTTCCCCGCGCCCCTTTGGGGTGCTGCTGTGGGGGTGTGTAGGGGGTGAATCCCTGCTGCGGGTGTGACAGGGGTGGTGGAAGTCCGGTTATCCTGGAGCGTCTGTTGCTGTCCCGTCGTTGCTTGGAGTCCGTGTCGTGCGTATCGATCTGCACTGCCACTCCACGGCGTCCGACGGTACGGACACCCCTTCTGAGCTGGTCCGCAATGCCGCCCTCGCCGGTCTGGACGTCGTCGCCCTGACCGATCACGACACCACCCGTGGGTACGCCGAGGCGACCGCCGCGTTGCCGGAGGGGCTCACGCTGGTCACCGGGGCCGAGCTGTCCTGCCGTATCGACGGCGTCTCCATGCACATGCTGGCCTACCTCTTCGACCCCGAGGAGCCGGCGCTGCTCGCCGAGCGGGAGCTGGTGCGGGACGACCGGGTGCCGCGGGCGCGGGCGATGGTCGCCAAGCTCAACGAGCTGGGTGTGCCCGTGACTTGGGAGCAGGTCGCGCGGATCGCCGGAGACGGATCGGTGGGGCGCCCGCATGTCGCCACCGCCCTGGTCGACCTCGGCGTCGTGCCCACCGTGGGTGACGCGTTCACCGAGGAGTGGCTGGCGGACGGCGGCCGGGCCTACGTACCGAAGCACGAGACCGACCCGTTCGAGGCGATCCGGCTGGTCAAGGGCGCGGGCGGGGTCACCGTGTTCGCGCATCCGGCCGCCGCCAAGCGGGGCCGTACGGTGCCGGAATCCGCGATCGCCGAGATGGCCGCGGCCGGACTGGACGGCATCGAGGTCGACCACATGGACCACGACACGGACGCGCGCACGCGACTGCGGGCGCTCGCCGCGGAACTGGGACTCCTGACCACGGGCTCCTCCGACTACCACGGCAGCCGCAAGACCGTCTCGCTCGGCGAGTACACGACCGACCCCGAGGTGTACGGGGAGATCACGCGACGTGCGACGGGCGCCTTCCCGGTGCCGGGGACCGGCGGGGCCTGAGGTCACCTCCCGCACGTCCGCTTCCCTCTCCCGTTCCGCAAGGCCTTCATGTTCGACGTCGCCATCTTCGGCTCCCTCTTCCTGACCCTCTTCGTGATCATGGATCCCCCCGGGATCACCCCGATCTTCCTCGCACTGACCGCCGGCCGCCCGGCCAAGGTGCAGAAGCGGATGGCCTTCCAGGCCGTGTGCGTGGCCGGCGGGGTGATCACCGTCTTCGGGCTCCTCGGGCACCAGATCCTCAACTACCTGCATGTCTCCGTGCCCGCGCTGATGATCGCGGGCGGGTTGCTGCTCCTGTTGGTCGCGCTTGACCTGCTCACCGGCAAGACGGACGAGCCGAAACAGACCAAGGACGTCAACGTGGCCCTGGTACCGCTGGGCATGCCGCTGCTGGCCGGGCCGGGCGCGATCGTGTCGGTGATCCTGGCCGTCCAGAAGACCGACGGTCTCGTGTCGCAGGTGTCGGTGTGGTCGGCGATCATCGCTGTCCATGTCGTTCTGTGGGTGGTGATGCGGTACTCGCTGGTGATCATCCGGGTCATCAAGGACGGCGGCGTGGTCCTGGTGACGCGCCTCGCGGGCATGATGCTCTCCGCGATCGCCGTACAGCAGATCATCAACGGGGTCACCCAGGTGGTCCGAGCGGGATAGGCGGCCGCCCCTGGGCGTGTGGTACGCGCAGAGCCCCCGCTCGGCATCGGTACCGAACGGGGGCTCTGAAAACGGAGAGGGACCCGGGGTTATGAGGCCGAGGCGTCGGCCGGGCGGATCCACAGCCGCTGCCCGATCGAGGCAGCCTGCTGAACGATACGGTTGACGGAGGCGGCGTCTACGACGGTGCTGTCCACGGGGGTACCGTCGACATCGTCCAGTCGCATGATTTCGAAGCGCATGGCTTCTCCCTTCGTCTGGTCATCCTCCTGCGGAGAACTACTTGGCGGACGGAACAAGAGGCATCGGTGCTCCCTGTTCCGTACTAGTCAACGGGATGCGTGTTACAAACATTCCCTACGCTAAAGAAATTTTTCGAACGGCTAACTACTGACCGGTAAGCGGTGTGGACGAACCGGGAGGAGACTGACCGGGACCAGTTGTGTTCGCAGCGTGACCGCCGGGACAATGGTGGCGATGAACGAAGACCTCGCGGCCCTCAGTGCCCGCATCGACCGCACCAACGAGCTGCTCCAACGCATGCTCGCCGAGGTGGCGAAGACGCCCTCGACGCACGCCATCTTCGTCGACGCGGGATACCTGTACGCGGCAGCGGGGCGACTGGTGGCCGGTACGGAGGACCGCCGCTCCTACGACCTCGACGCCGAGGGGCTGATCGAGGCGCTCATCGACCGGGCCCGCACCATCTTCGCGGACAGCCGGCTGCTCAGGGTCTACTGGTACGACGGCGCCAGACGCCGCATCCACACGGCGGAGCAGCAGTCCATCGCCGAGCTCCCGGACGTCAAGGTCCGACTGGGCAACCTGAACGCGAACAACCAGCAGAAGGGCGTCGACTCGCTCATCCGCTCCGACCTGGAGTCCCTCGCCCGGCACCGCGCCATCAGCGACGCGGCACTGCTCGGCGGCGACGAGGACCTGGTCTCCGCGGTGGAGGCGGCGCAGGGGTACGGCGCCCGCGTGCACCTGTGGGGCATCGAGGCGCCCGAGGGCCGCAACCAGGCCGAGCCGCTGCTCTGGGAGGTCGACAGCCAGCGCACCTTCGACCTCGACTTCTTCAAGCCGTACGTGTCCCGGCGCGTGGCCCCCGCCTACGAGGCGACGGCGTCCCGTCCCACCCGCGAGGGCGTGCGTTTCGTGGGCGCGCAGATCGCGGCGAAGTGGCTGGCCGCGCGGGGCCGCGAGTCACTCGTCGAACTCCTGCCGGGCCACCCCTATCTCCCCGGCTCCGTGGACCAGGAACTCCTGGTGGAGGCGGAAGGGCTGCTCCAGTACTCGCTGCGCGGCCAGGCGGACCTGCGCCGGTCCCTGCGGGACGGGTTCTGGGAGCACCTGCAGACCTTGTGTTAGCGGGAGCCGTCCCAGAAGTCGGCGAGGGCGTGTGCGGTCGGCTCGGGCTGGTCCGCGTTCGGGGAGTGCTCGGCGCCGGGGACGACCGTCCGGCGCGCCCGGAGCCGTACGGCCATGTCGTCGAGGAGCGTCACCGGCCAGGTGTCGTCGTGGGCGCCCGACAGTACGTGGAAGGGCAGCGGGGCGGCCGCGAGTTCGGCGACCCGGTCCGGCTCGGTGCACAACTCGCGTCCCGTGGCGAGGAGTTGGGCGCGCTTTGTACCCAGCCAGCGGCGCCGCAGCTGGACCTGGTCGCCGATGCCGACGGCGGGCCCGCCGACCTCCTCCGGCGGACCCATCGCCTGGATTGCCTCCCATACCTCGGCCATGCCCATCACGGCGAGCGCGTCCCGTAGCAGCTTCACGCGCTGCTGCTGGGAGTCGGAGATCTGCGCCGGGCCGGAGGACATGAGTGTGAGCGAACGGAAGGGGGAGTGGTCGAGCAGTACCGCCGCCCGGGCGATCTGCCCGCCGAGAGAGTGCCCCAGCAGATGCACGGGCGTCCCGACGGCTTCGGCCTGCGCGAGCACGTCCCGCGCCAGCTCTTCCCGCGCGTAGGCGGACTCGTCGTCCTCGGGGCCGTCCGACTCGAACTGGCCCCGCCCGTCCACCGCCACGATCCGGTATCCGCGCGCCGTGAGCGGCTCGTGCAGCAGCGTGAAGTCCTCCTTGCTGCCGGTGAACCCGGGCAGCATCAGGACGGTGCCCCTCGGCTCGGCGCCGACCACCGGGCTGTCCACGACGGCGAATTCACCGCGTGCGGTGCGCAGGGGGTAGGCGCGGGCGCCGGGGGGCGGGGTGAAGGAGACGCGACGGCTCACGGGGGGAGATTATCGGGTCGGCGTCCCGCCGTACCGGGTCGGGAGGCGGGGCGCGCAGGTCGGTGGCCCGGGGCGGGAAACGTCGACGGCCCGGTTCCTCACAAAGCCGGGGACGGAAAGCCCGGTGCCGGGGATAGGAACCTCCGTGGCTGTGCCGGCGAGGATGTGACCGCGGATGAAGGCACCGCCGTT
>NZ_JBEXRA010000015.1:110040-172644 GCF_040612855.1 Streptomyces sp. NPDC006332 | reverse complement strand
CAGGTGGCTCCGCCACATGACCCTCCACGCCGCACGCCGATCGCACGCACCGAACGCCGCTCCTTCTCCCACGGAGATCCATCAGAAGGGCCCTAATCGTCGCCGTGGGTGGCGGTGGAGGACGGCTGATCAACCGCAAGGATCCGGCCCGAAGTCACCGGTACCACCCGAAGCGCTCCGCGATCACCGGCAGCCGGTCCGCGACGATGGCGTGTGCCGCTGCCCGCGGGGTCGTCCCGTCGGCCTCCGCGCGGGCCAGCATCCGTTCCACCAGCGCGCGCATCGAGCGGCGGGTGTGGGCGAACGCCTCGTCCGCGGCGGGACCGATGTCGCCGAACAGCGTCCACCACCACCAGGCGTTCGTCCCGGAGTTGACGACCACGTCCGGCAGGACCGTCACCCCGCGCGCTGCCAGCGACTCCTCGGCCTCCGGCAGGACCGGCATGTTGGCCGCCTCGACGATCCAGCGCGCGGTGATCCGCTCCTGGTTCGCGGCGTCCACGGCGTACGAGACCGCCGCCGGCACCAGTACCTCCGCCCGCGCGCACAGCCACGCGTCCCCGGGCAGCTCACGGTCGCCGGGTCGCAGGGCCGCGCGGTCCACGGTCCCGTAGGCGTCCCGCGCACCGAGCAGGGACTCGATGTCGAGGCCGACCGGGTTGGCGATCGTGCCCTTGACGTCGGCGACGGCCACGACGGTGAGCCCCGCGCGCGTGAGGAAGCGCGCGGTGGCGCCGCCCATGGTGCCCAGGCCCTGAACGGCGACCCGGGTGCCGGTGTGCGGCACACCGGCCCGGTCCAGGGCCGCGAGCACCGACTCCGCGACGCCGCAGCCGCCGACCAGTTCGTCGAGCCCGATCCCGTCCACCTCGACGGCGAACGCGTCCGCGAGCCGCCGCCGGGCCGCCTTCTCGTCGTCGAGCAGCGGATACACGGCCTGCACGGACGACACGAGCCCCGCCTCGGCAGCCGCCCGGTCCACCAGATCCTGGGTGAGACCGAGGTCCTCGCCCATGGTCCAGCAGCTCTCGATGTACGGCCGCATGGCCCGCAGGTACCGCACCAGGAGTTCGTACGCCCCCGGATCCCGGGGATCGCAGTCGATGCCGCCCTTGGCGCCGCCCAGGGGGATGTACCGGCCCTCCGGGTTGTAGTGCAGGGCCTCCTTCATGGTCATTCCGCGCGCCAGACCGGCCACCTCGTCCAGGGTGCAGCCCGCGCGCATCCGCAGCCCGCCGCTGGAGACACCGCGCACCAACCGGTCGACGACCAGGAAACCCTGGCGTCCGGTGACGTGGTCGGTCCAGACGAGCGACATCAGGGCGGAGGTCATGCGGTCTCCTCGGGAGTGACGAACCCCCAGGGCCGGACAACGGCTCGCCGCGGGCGTTACTGAATGACCAGTCAGTATTCGGATGCGGGTCGCACCCTGTCAACGCGGCCGCCGGATCCCGGAGAACCCGGTTGTCAGCGGGGCCGACCATAATGGAGAGCCTCACCGACTCCACCTGGAGGTACACCGTGACCGGTTTCCGTTCCCCGAGCTCCGGGCTGCGCGCGCTGCGGCCCGCGGCCTTCGGTGCGGACCCGAGCGGTGAGCGCATGGCGCGCATCCGCAGATCGCCCCACTTCAAGGACGGGGTCTTCCAGAATCCCGGGGGCGTCGCCCGGACCCGGCCCTCCGGTTCCACGCTGGAGTTCGCGAAGCAGTTCTTCGACAGGGACGAGCGCGCCCGCCGCGGCCCGAACGGCACGGTTCCGGTACACGCGACCACGCTCGCCGACATAGCCAGGCCCCCCGCCACCGGCCTGAGGCTGACCTGGATGGGACACTCCAGCGTGCTCGCCGAGATCGACGGACGGCGCGTGCTCTTCGACCCCGTCTGGGGCGAGCGCTGCTCCCCGTTCGCCTTCGCCGGGCCCAAGCGCCTGCACCCCGCGCCCCTCCCGCTGGCCGCCCTCGGCCCGGTCGACGTCGTCGTGATCTCGCACGACCACTACGACCATCTGGACCTGCCCACGATCAAGGCCCTGGCCGGTACGGACACACTGTTCGCCGTGCCCCTGGGCGTCGGTGCCCACCTGGAGCACTGGGGCGTGTCCGCCGGCCGGCTGCGCGAGCTGGACTGGCACGAGGCCACCAAGGTCGGCGGGCTCACCCTGACCGCCACCCCTGCCCGCCACTTCTGCGGTCGCGGCCTGCGCAACAGCCAGCACACCCTCTGGGCCTCCTGGGTCGTCGCCGGAGACGAACACCGGATCTACCACAGCGGCGACACCGGCTACTTCGAGGGCTTCAAGGACATCGGCGCCGAGCACGGCCCGTTCGACGCCACGATGATCCAGATCGGCGCCTACAGCGAGTTCTGGCCGGACATCCACATGACCCCCGAGGAGGGCATGCGCGCCCATCTCGACCTCCAGGGCGGACAGCCGCACGGCGTGATGCTGCCGATCCACTGGGCCACCTTCAACCTGGCGACGCACGCGTGGTCCGACCCTGGTGAGGGCACCCTCGCCGCCTCCCTGGCGACAGGCGCCCCGATCGCCCTACCCCGGCCAGGCGAACCCTTCGAGCCGAGCGCCGACAACGTTCCGGCGAGCCCCTGGTGGCGGAGCGTGGCGCTGGAACCGGCGGGCGGTTGGCCGGCCGCCGCGGCGCTCGACGACACGTGCGGCGAGGCGGAGGTCATGACCCCGGCCGAACCGGCGGCCGGAGATCAGGCCAAGGCAGATACACAGAGTGACATCTCCAAGGGGACGGTCGAGGGTACCGGGGACCCCGAGACGGTGGCCGCGGGCTGACCGCGGACGCGGATCGAGTGGCGGCGAGGGCCGGGGAGCACAGCGCTCCCCGGCCCTCGCCGCTTTTTCTTGACCACTTCTGACCAGGTGTGATCGTGCGCGGGTCGTGCATCGACCCGTCCTCGTGGAACTTATCGGTCTGTCGTACGAGACCTCATACCAGAGCGGGACGCTCCTCGTGTGAGTTTGTCAACTGCCCACCGCACATGATGCGCTGGCGACTACTGTCAGTGTCCGTCGGGCGACGCAGGGCCGAAAAGTTCGGTTCTCCCGACCGACGCCCGCATGCGCGTGCCCACCGGCACGCATACCGGCATGCGCACCCTGGCAACCAGGACCGACGGACCAGTACGACGAGGACACCGATGTCTCACCTCCGCGCACCGGCCGCCCGCGCAGACCGCCGTGAGGGCGGGCGCCACGGCCGGCCGGCCGCCCGCGCCGTTCCCGCGCTTCCCGAGACCCACATACGGCCCCAGCTGCTGCGTCTCGCCGTGCTGCCGCCCGTCGCCGTCGCCCTCAGCGGCTGCGCCGCGGTCCTGTTCGTCGTGCGCTCCACCGGAGTGCGGCCCAGCCTCCCCCTGTGGGGCGTGCTCGGCGGCGCGGTCTCGGTGACCTGCGCCGGCATCCTGATCGCCGCCGTGGCGGCCGACCGCGCGGCCCGGTCCGTCAGCGACCGGATCGGCGCCCTGCGCCGAAGCAGCACGCGCGGCGAGGCCGATCTGCGTGCCCTGGTCGACGCACTGCGCCGAGGCGAGGCCCCGCCCCCGCGCGATCCGCGCGGCGGCCCGCCTGAGGACGCCGACGACTTCGAACTCCTCGCCGCAGACCTGACCCGGGCGCACGACGGGGCCGTCACCGCCGTCGTCCAGGCCGCACAGCTCTCCAGCCAGGCGGGCAGCGAACAGAAGCTGGAGGTCTTCCTCAACCTCGCCCGCCGACTTCAGTCGCTGGTGCACCGCGAGATCTCGATCCTCGACGAGTTGGAGAACGAGATCGAGGACCCCGACCTCCTCAAGGGTCTCTTCCACGTCGACCACCTCGCCACCCGCATCCGCCGGCACGCCGAGAACCTCGCCGTGCTCGGCGGTGCCGTCTCGCGTCGGCAGTGGAGCAACCCGGTTTCCATGACCGAGGTGCTGCGCTCGGCCATCGCCGAGGTCGAGCAGTACTCCCGCGTCAAACTCGTGCCGCCGATCGACGGTGAGCTGCGCGGCCATGCCGTCGCCGACGTGATCCACCTGCTGGCCGAACTCGTGGAGAACGCCACGGTGTTCTCCGCCCCGCACACCCAGGTGCTGCTGCGCGCCAACCTCGTCACCTCCGGACTCGCCGTCGAGGTCGAGGACCGCGGACTGGGCATGCCCGTCGGCGAGCAGAGCCGGATGAACGCCCTGCTCGCCGACCCCGATCAGGTGAACGTTGCCAGCCTGCTGGCGGACGGCCGCATCGGTCTCTTCGTCGTCTCGCAACTCGCCCGGCGGCACGGCATCCACGTCCGGCTGCAGACCAACATCTACGGCGGCGTCCAGGCCGTGCTCGTCGTACCGCAGGCCCTTCTGGGCACGGCGCCGGGCGCCTCCGGAGCCGTACCGCAGCCGTCGGACGGCCAACCCGGGACGATGGGCGCCGCGGGTGCGACGGCGCCGCGGCCGACCGGGCTGGAGGTGCAGACCGGGCTGGAGGTGACGCCTCGGGAGGCTCCGCCCGCACCGGGCGGTGCGCCGCCCGCACTGTCCTCACGGCCGTCATCCGGCGGGCGTCCGCAGCAGTCGGCTTCGGGTTCGGGTTCGGGGTCGCGCGGCACTGGACCTGCCCCGCTTCCCGTGCGTGGTGCCCGCGGGGAGCGGCCCACGCCCGCGGAGGCCGCGCCCGGCATCAGGGCCGACGACCGGCCGCTCGTCGCGGAGCACACGGTCGCCCCGCCCACCCCGCGTGTCGGTGCCGTACGCGGCACCATGGGCAAGCCCCAACTGCCCCGACGCCGGGCCCAGGAGCACATCGCGCCCCAGTTGCGCGACGGCCCGACGCCGCGCCAGGACTCGGAGTACCCGGCGGGCCACGACCCGGGCCTGATGGCGGCCTTCCAACGCGGGATCGGCCTCGCCGAGACCCAGCAGCACCTGGAGGCGGCGCCCGGCGATACGACGACTTCCATGGCGTCCACCCACATGGCGCCGGTCTACCCGGGCCCGACGCACACGGCCCCAACCCACATGGCCCCGACCTACCTGGAGTCGGCCCACACGGGGCCTGGCCACATGGCGTCGAATGACATGGCGTGGGCCGACCCGGCGTCCTCCGAAAGGGCGCCCACCCACGCGGCGCCGACCCACATGGCGTCGACCTACATGGGGCCCGCCGACACAGGCGCCAGTCACATGGACGCCACCGACATGACCCCGGCTCCCTCCATGGACGTCCGTCCCCTGTATCCGCTCCCCACGGACCGGGCCCGCACAGCCGAGGCGCGCCCTCCACGCCCGCCCGCGTCCCTCGAAGCACGCGGTGTGCGGGACAGCGGGGCCGTGCCCGGTCTCGACCTCGACCTCGATCACCACACCCGGCACGACGGGAGCGCACCCGCCGGATGACCACCCCCGCGTACACCCCACCCCCCAGCGCTCCCGCAGACCTTCGTACCTCAAGGAGTCGATCCACCATGGCGAGCGAAGCGCCGACCGGCCAGGTATCCGATCTCGACTGGCTGATGAGCGGCCTCGTGCAGCGCGTACCGCACACCACCAGCGCGGTACTCCTCTCCTGCGACGGGCTCGTGAAATCGGTCCACGGCCTCGACCCCGACAGCGCCGACCACATGGCGGCCCTGGCCTCCGGCCTCTACTCGCTGGGCCGCAGCGCCGGTGTCCGCTTCGGCGACGGCGGACACGTCCGGCAGGTCGTCGTCGAACTCGACTCGACCCTGCTGTTCGTGACCACCGCCGGTTCCGGTACCTGTCTCGCCGTGCTGGCCGGCCGCGAGGCCGACGCCGCCGTGCTCGGCTACGAGATGGCGATGCTGGTCAAGAGCGTCCGCCCCTACCTGATGACCGCACCCCGACAGCACGCCGTCGAGCCCACGGCGATGAGGCCTTGAGGGTGGCGGCGGTCGGCGACGAGCCCTGGCTCGACGACGCGGCCGGTCGGCTGGTGCGCCCCTTCACGATCAGCAACGGCCGCACCCGGCCCAGCATCGCGCTCGACCTCCTGTCGCACGTGATGGCCACCGGAGCCACCCCCCTCGGCCACCTCGGCCCCGAACACGCCCAGGTGCTCGACATGTGTCGCGTACCCGTCTCGGTCGCCGAGATCGCCGCCCACCTCAAGCTGCCGGCGGTGGTCACCAAGGTGCTGCTGGCGGACCTCGTCGACTGCGGGGCGCTGACCACCAAGCCCCCCGAGTTCCACCACAACCAGACTGACCGGGCCCTTCTGGAGGCAGTGCTCGATGGACTACGACGACAGCTCTGACCCCTTCCCCACCGCACTGAAGATCCTGGTGGCGGGAGGGTTCGGAGTAGGCAAGACGACCTTCGTGGGTGCGGTCAGCGAGATCGCCCCGCTCAGCACGGAGGAACTGCTCACCACGGTCGGCGCCGCGACCGACAACCTCGAAGGCATCGAAAACAAGGTCGAGACGACGGTGGCCATGGACTTCGGCCGCATCACCCTCGACCCGGAACACGTGCTGTACCTGTTCGGCACACCCGGACAGGAGCGGTTCTGGTTCATGTGGGACGAGCTGTCGGAGGGTGCGCTCGGCGCGGTGATCCTCGCCGACACCCGCCGACTGGAGGAGTGCTTCGCCGCCGTCGACTTCTTCGAACAACGTGGCCTCGGCTTCATCGTCGCGATCAACGAGTTCGACGGCTCGTACCGCTACGACCCCGAGGAGGTCCGTGCCGCCATCGACCTCGCGCCGGAGATCCCGGTCGTCCGCTGCGACGCCCGGATCTCCAGCTCAGGGGTGCAGACCCTGCTCACCCTGGTACGGCACCTCATCGCCCACAGCCCGGCCCCCGCGCCGAGCCACGGCGCCCACATGTGATCCCCGTACACCCCGCCATGGAGCCGCATATGACGTACATCCCCAGCGACGGAGCCCGCCCATGAGGTACGACCTGCCCCGCCCGGCCGGTCGACTGCTGCTCACCCCCGAGGACAAGGAGGCCCCCGCCCGCGCCCGGCGGCTGGCCCTGCTGGGCCTGGGAGAACACCCGGAGCCCGCCCTCGACGCCTACGCGAACCACCTCGCCGAGCTCACCGGTTCGCCGTACGCCATGGTCAACTTCATCGATGAGAACCGGCAGTTCTTCGCGGGCCTGCACCGCCCGACGGTGGCGCCGCGCGTCGTGAAGGCCGATGGCAGCACGCCGGTGATGGGACGTGAGCTCTCCCGCGACCAGGGCTTCTGCCCCCATGTCGTGGTCCGGCGCAAGGCGCTGGTCCTGGAGGACGTCTGTGACTACCCGCGGTTCGCGGGCAACGCGGTCGTCGACGAGTTCGGCATCCGCTCCTATCTGGGCGCACCACTGATCGACAGCACGGGGATGGTGCTTGGCACCATGTGCGTCCTCGACGTGGAGCCGCGGCCGTGGGGGAGGCCCGGCCTGGAGACCATCAAGGCCTCGGCGGCGGAGCTGGCGGCCCGGTTGGAGCGACCCGAGGCCGACGGGCTCCCACTGCTGTGACGGCGGCACCCGCGCCACAACCGACCTGACCGAGCCGCACTAGTAGCCACGCCACACGTTGTCGAAGGCGGCGTCCTCGATCGCCTTCCGCTGGCGTACGGCCTCCAGCTCCATCACCGCGTCGCCGACGGCGGCCAGTACGGTCGTGGTCGCGTCGTCCGCGAGGTCCTCGGCGCCGTCGGTCGGTTCGTCGCCGATCCCGGCCGCGGCAGCCAGGGCGGCGAGGACGGGTTCGCCCGCCGCCCAGCGCTCCTCGGCCTCGCGCCGGGCCGTCGAGTCGACCGGTTCGGTCCGCCCGGTCCGCAGTGGGATCCGGAGGCCCCGCGGCCGGGTCGTCAGGCCGATCCGGTGCAGATCGTCGACGTAGGCAGAGGACAGCCCTCGGCCCCGGCGCCACAGCCAGTCCTCGACCGACTCGTACGGCTCCCGCCGTACGAGCGCCGAGGCCGCCTCGTCCAGCAGGCGGTCGCCCGTGGGTGCCTGGGCACTGGGCAGGATGCGATCGCCCTCCAGGACGAGCGCGTGCGCCTCGATGAGGTCGAACACCTCGGCTCCCGCGAGCACGAGCGACAGATCGCCCTGCTCCAGCGGCTTGTCACTCGCCGCGTCCAGGGCGACGATCGCGAGGTCCCGTGCGGTGGTCATGAGCGGCTCCACGTCAGTCGGCCGAGTGCGGGGCGAGAGCTCCGAGGCTGGTCGATACGGACAAGTCGTTCCTGATCGATTCTCGCTGACGTTCGGGGGCTGTGTGTCCTCCTTCGACCATGTGGTGCGTACAGCCGATCCGCGGTGGTGATGTGGGCGGTGTGAAGCGCAGCTGTGGCGCGGCTTAAGAAATCCTCGATGGACGGGGGAGCCGCCGTACGGCAGATTGCTTCGCGATCACACCCCTCTCCCCGGACGCGGGCTTCTTCGGCATGCCCACGCCCCGGGGTCTCACCTCAGGAGCCGTAGCGTTGAAGGCGCTGGTCAAGGAGAAGGCGGAGCCCGGGCTGTGGCTCGTGGACGTCCCGGAGCCCGCCGTCGGACCCGGCGACGTACTGATCAAGGTGCTGCGCACCGGCATCTGCGGCACCGACCTGCACATCCGGTCCTGGGACGGCTGGGCGAGGCAGGCGATCCGCACCCCGCTCGTGATCGGGCACGAGTTCGTCGGCGAGGTCGTCGAGACCGGCCGGGACGTCACCGACATCACGACGGGTGACCGGGTCAGCGGCGAGGGCCACCTGGTGTGCGGCAAGTGCCGCAACTGCCTCGCCGGCCGGCGGCACCTGTGCCGGGCCACAGTCGGCCTCGGCGTCGGCCGCGACGGGGCGTTCGCCGAGTACGTGGTGCTGCCCGCCGCCAACGTGTGGGTGCACCGCGTCCCGGTCGACCTCGACGTCGCCGCGATCTTCGACCCGTTCGGCAACGCCGTGCAC
The DNA here is from genome assembly GCF_040612855.1 of Streptomyces sp. NPDC006332. Classification (NCBI taxonomy): domain Bacteria; kingdom Bacillati; phylum Actinomycetota; class Actinomycetes; order Kitasatosporales; family Streptomycetaceae; genus Streptomyces; species Streptomyces sp. NPDC006332. The sequence continues at coordinate 163,727 of NZ_JBEXRA010000015.1, read as the reverse complement.
ACCGCGCTGTCGTTCCCGCTGGTCGGCGAGGACGTCCTGATCACCGGCGCGGGCCCGATCGGTCTGATGGCCGCCGCGGTGGCCCGGCACGCGGGCGCCCGCAACGTGGTGGTCACCGACGTGAGCGAGCAGCGGCTGGAGCTGGCCCGGAAGATCGGCGTGAGCCTCGCGCTCGACGTCACGCGCGCGACGATCGCCGACGGGCAGCGGGAACTCGGCCTGCGCGAGGGCTTCGACATCGGACTGGAGATGTCCGGTCGCCCTGAGGCCCTGCGCGACATGATCGCCAACATGACGCACGGCGGCCGGATCGCGATGCTGGGCCTGCCGTCCGAGGAGTTCCCGGTCGACTGGGCCCGGATCGTCACCTCGATGATCACCGTCAAGGGGATCTACGGCCGGGAGATGTTCGAGACCTGGTACGCCATGTCGGTCCTGCTCGAAGGCGGGCTCGACCTCGCTCCCGTCATCACCGGCCGCTACGGTCACCGCGACTTCGAGGCGGCGTTCGCCGACGCGGCGAGCGGGCGCGGCGGCAAGGTCATCCTCGACTGGACCGCCTGAACGACGCGACTTTCTTCCCGATTCCCCTCCAGCGCCAGCACCTCAGGAGCTCCCGATGTTCGACTCCGTGCGCGACGACCTGCGCACCACCCTCGACGAGATCCGCGCCGCCGGTCTGCACAAGCCCGAGCGCGTCATCGACACCCCGCAGTCCGCGACCGTCGGCGTGTCCGGGGGCGGCCGCCCGGGCGAGGTCCTCAACTTCTGCGCCAACAACTACCTCGGCCTCGCCGACCACCCCGAAGTGATCGCCGCCGCTCACGCGGCCCTGGACCGCTGGGGTTACGGCATGGCCTCCGTACGGTTCATCTGCGGTACGCAGGAGGTGCACAAGGAACTGGAGGGCCGCCTGTCGTCCTTCCTCGGTCAGGAGGACACGATCCTGTACTCCTCCTGCTTCGACGCCAACGGCGGTGTGTTCGAAACGCTGCTGGGGCCCGAGGACGCGGTCGTCTCCGACGCGTTGAACCACGCCTCGATCATCGACGGCATCCGCCTGTCCAAGGCCCGCCGCTTCCGCTACGCCAACCGCGATCTCGCCGACCTGGAGCGGCAGTTGAAGGAGGCGCAGTCCGCCCGGCGCCGGCTGATCGTCACCGACGGAGTGTTCTCGATGGACGGCTATGTGGCCCCGCTCCGCGAGATCTGCGACCTCGCCGACCGCTACGACGCGATGGTCATGGTCGACGACTCGCACGCCGTCGGTTTCGTCGGCCCCGGCGGGCGCGGCACCCCCGAACTGCACGGCGTGATGGACCGCGTCGACATCATCACCGGCACGCTCGGCAAGGCGCTCGGCGGAGCCTCCGGCGGGTACGTCGCCGCCCGCGCGGAGATCGTCGCGCTGCTGCGCCAGCGCTCTCGCCCGTACCTCTTCTCGAACACCCTGGCCCCGGTGATCGCCGCGGCCTCCCTCAAGGTGCTCGACCTGCTGGAGTCGGCGGACGACCTGCGGGTGCGGCTCGCCGAGAACACCGCCCTGTTCCGCCGCCGGATGTCCGAGGAGGGCTTCGACGTGCTGTCCGGCGACCACGCGATCGCCCCCGTGATGATCGGGGACGCGGCCCGGGCCGGCCGCCTGGCGGAGCTGCTGCTGGAACGCGGTGTCTATGTGATCGGCTTCTCCTACCCGGTCGTACCGCAGGGGCAGGCCCGCATTCGCGTGCAGCTGTCGGCCGCGCACTCCACGGAGGACGTGAACCGCGCGGTCGACGCGTTCGTGGCGGCGCGGGCGGAGCTGGCGGGCGAAGGAGCGGGGACCAGCGAGGGGGAGGTCTGACCGGGGTCGACCGGCCGGACACCTTGCGATAATCGTTCACATGATCGAAGCGCGGCGGCTCCACATCCTTCGTGCGGTGGCCGACCACCGCACGGTGACGGCGGCTGCCGCCGCGCTGTACCTCACCCCCTCGGCGGTCTCGCAGCAGTTGGCGGCCCTGGAGCAGGAGACGGGCCACCGACTGGTCGAGCGCGGCGCCAAAGGGGTACGGCTCACTCCGGCCGGCGAGATCCTGCTCCGGCACACCCACACGGTCCTCGCCCAGCTGGAGCGGGCCGAGGCCGAACTCGCCGCCTACGGCTCGGGGGAGGCCGGCACGGTCACGGTCGCCTCGTTCGCCACCGGCATCGCCCTGGTGGTCGCGCCCGCGGTGGCCCGCCTCGGAGGAACCGCCCCCGGCATCCGCATCCGCGTCCAGGACGCCGAGGGCGACGCCAGCCTGCCGATGGTCCTCGACCGGCAGGTCGATGTCGCGGTCGCCGTCGAGTACCGCGGCGCCCCGCCCGCCGACGACCCCCGTCTGGTCCACGTTCCGCTGTACGCCGAGCCCTTCGACGCCGTCGTCCCGGTCGGCCACCGCCTCGCAGACGCCGACGAGGTGCCCCTCGCGGAACTGGCGAAGGACCCCTGGATCGGCCCCTACCCGGGCAACCCCTGTCACGACGTCGTGGTCCTCGCCTGTGAGAGCGCGGGATTCCAGCCCCGCCTCGAACACTCCTCGGACGACTTCCGCGCGGTGGTGGCCCTGGCGTCGGCGGACGCGGGCGTCGCCCTCGTCCCCCGCTCCGCCCTGCGCGGCATGGACCTCACGGGCGTGGTGGTGCGCCCCGTCGACGGGGTCGCGCCCACCCGTCGGGTGTTCGCGGCGGTACGACGAGGAGCGGAGGGACACCCTCTGATCCGCCCCGTGCTGGACGCGCTGGCGGACGTGGCGCCGATGTGACCCGGCGGTTTCGGAGAACGGCCGGTCGTGAACCCGGCCGCGGGCGCCGCCGCCCAACACCTCCACGGTCGCCCGGAACCCCCGGCGACCGTTCTCACCAGGTGAGTGTCAGTGCCAGCCGCTACCGTGCCTGTCATGCCGGATGCCGAAGACGTACGACGGATCGCCCTGTCCCTGCCGGACACGACGGAGCAGGTCGCGTGGAACATGCCCACGTTCCGGGTCGCGGGGAAGATGTTCGCCACGCTGCCCGAGGACGAGACCTCCCTCGCGGTGCGCTGCCCCAAGGAGGAGCGCGACGAACTGGTCCTCGCGGAGCCGGACAAATTCTGGATCGCCGGCCACGAGGCGCAGTTCGCCTGGGTGCGGGCCCGCCTCTCGGCCCTGGAGGAGGACGAACTGCGGGACATCCTCGCCGACTCCTGGCGCCAGGCGGCGCCCTCCCGGCTCCTGGAGGCCTACCCCGAGTTGGGAGTGGCGACAGGGGACTAAAGGCCCCTTGGGTGTTGTCAGTGTCGCGTGGGATGATCCGGGACGAGCGTGGTGGCCGAGGCGGAGGGGGCTTCGGCCGCCCCGGCCGAATCAAGCAGGAGACTGGTCGAGGGCGGTCGCGGACAAACGGGTGCGCGACCACCGACTCGAGTGCGGTATTGTTTCCATGCGCGATCGACCGGGGGAAACCCCAGGTCAGACGGGCATCGGGACGTGGCGCAGCTTGGTAGCGCACTTGACTGGGGGTCAAGGGGTCGCAGGTTCAAATCCTGTCGTCCCGACGGTGCGAAGGGTCTTCTCGGGCGAAAGCCCGCGGGGGCCCTTTTCGCATGCCTGTGCGCGGCTTTCACGATCAGCTTGTTGGGGCGCCGCCCGGCATCCCGGCCCATGAGTTCGACGTCGACCGCGACCGCAGCCCCGCGGGCCCGAAGGCCCGGGGAGCGGGCGTTCGTTCACATCACCGCTCCCGGCGCGGGCTGAGCCGGATATGGCGGATGACCTTGCGGTGGTGGGTGTAGACGACGTGGAGAGCGCCGTCCGGTGTCTGTGCCACCGAGGGGTAGGACAGCTCGCGGTTGAGGCCGTCGCGGGAGTTGTTGGTCAGGCAGTGGCCGTCCCCGGTCACCAGGTCGACGCGCAGCGGCCAGCTGAGGCCGCCGTCGGACGACAGGGCGAGGCTGAGCGGGGCGCGCGGGGCGCCCCAGAACGCGGTCGAGGGAGTCTGCCGGACGGCCGTGGTCGCCGAGCCGCCCGTGGTCCGGTGGTCGGCGAGTCCGCCGGTGTCGTCGATCTCGTCGTAGAGGGAGACGCGGCGGGCGGTCGCGTCGGCGGCGCTGCTGTGGTTGTAGACGAGGGCCAGACGGCCGTCGGCCAACGGGACGTACTGGATGGAGGAGTTGTTGTTCGGCAGCCCGAGCGGCTCCGGCTCGCTCCAGGTGTCACCGTCGTCCAGCGACACGGACCGGTGCACGGCGTCGGCGCGCCGGCTGCGGTAGAGGGCGAGCAGTGAGCCGTCCGGCAACCGGTGGACGTTCATGTGGACCAGGCCCGTGGAGCCGGGCACGGGCTCCTCGCGCCAGGTGCCGCCCTCGTCGTCGCTGATCATGACGGCGCTGGTGTCGAGGTCGCCGGACCACTTCTCGCCGGGCGCGGTCCGGCAGCGGAAGACGGGCAGCAGCAGACGACCGGTGGGCAGGACGACGGGGGGCTGACGGACGAAGACGCCGCCGCCCCCGGACGTCGCGGCGAACAGCGTTCGGGTCGCCTCCCAGGTCGTGCCGTTGTCGTGGCTGACGCGCAGCCGTACCTCCGCGGTGTCCTGGTCGCCGCCCCGTTGGGCGGTGTGCAGCAGCCACAGGGCGCCGGAGGGAGTGGGGAAGAGCACGGGGTTCTGCTCGGAGCGTGTCGGGTCGTCCGAGAGACGGACCGGCTCGGTCCATGTGGTGGTGCCCGGGGCGAGGCGCGAGAACCACACACTGATGTCCGCCATGCCCTCCTGCGTGCCGCCGAACCAGACGCAGCCGAGCTCCCCGCCGGGCAGCGCGGTGAGGTTGGCCGCGTGGTTCTGCACGGCCGGCGCGGGCAGCGTGGTGTCGACGCGGTCGAAGGCGTCGAGGAGCGCGTTGGTCACAGTGCTTCTCCAGGGGTCCGGGCGGCGGCCAGGTGATCGCGGGCGGTCTGCTCCAGGTGCACCAGGTCGCAGGCGACGGTGGCGAAGGTGAAGCCCTCGGCGAGGCGCTTGGCGGCGCTCGTGCCGTCCGGATTGTGGATGCCCGCGGCGATCCCGGCGGCGGCCGCCGCCTCGCTTACGGTGCCGAGCGCCGCCTCGAAGGCGTCGGCCAGGGCCGGGTCCGTGGACGAGGCGCCGCCGAGGGCGATGCGCAGGTCGGAAGGGCCGACGTAGACGCCGTCGAGGCCCGGCGTCGCGCAGATCGCCTCCACGTCGGCGAGCCCTTCGGCCGTCTCGATCATGGCGAGGACGACCGTGGCGTCGTGCGCGTCGGCCGGGTCCGGGCCGATCCTCAGCGCCGAGCGCATCGGACCGTAGGAGCGCCGGCCGAGCGGCGGATAGCGGACGGCGGCGACGGCCTCGGCGGCCTGCGCGGCTGTGTCGACCAGCGGCACGATCACTCCGGCCGCGCCCGCGTCGAGGGCACGGCCGATCGGGGCGGGGTCGTTGGCCTCCACCCGGACCAGGCCGACGGCCGTGGAGCCCCGGTTGTCGATCGCGAGGAGGTTGTTGAGCATGCCGGAGTACCCGAACAGGCCGTGCTGGGCATCCAGGGCGACGTAGTCGTAGCCGAGGCGGGCGATGCGTTCGGTGGCCACCGGCGCGTCCATCAGGCACCAGTAGCCGAGCAGTTGCTCGCGGGCGCGCAGGGCGGCGGTGAACTCTGCGGGGGTCATGGGCGGTTGTTCCTCACAGGGGCGCGGGGGAGGGGGCAGGGGCAGCGCGGGCGGGTGCTTCGAGGTCCCGTGGGGGTGGTGGCTCAGCGGTTGTAGGCGGGCATGGGGCCGCGCAGGCCGGCGCCGACCTCGTCGCAGGCCGCGGTGACGTCGGCGGGCAGCGGTCCGGCCTGGGCGGCGGCGAGGTTGGCGCGCAGGTGGCCGGTGCGGGAACCGCCGAGCAGCAGGGCGTCGGTCGAGTCCCGGTCCAGGAGCCAGCGCAGGGCCAGTTCGGCGAGCGGGATGCCCGCGCCCTCGGCGACCCGGGTCAGTTCGGCGACCGCGTCGAACAGGCGCGGGTCCCAGTAGCGCTGCCGGTACATGTCAGCGAGCCGGGAGTCGCCGAACCGTCCGCCCTCGGGGGCCTTCTCGTAGCGGTGCCGCCCGGTGAGGAGGCCGCCGCCGAGCGGGTTGTAGACCATCGTGCGCAGACCGGTGACGGCGGCGTACTCGACGAACTCCTCCTCGATCCGGCGGGCGAGCAGGTTGTGCAGCTGCTGGGCGACGACCGGGCGTGGCGCGCCCACCTCGTCGGCGACGCGGACGAGTTCGGCGATCTGCCAGGCCGCGTAGTTGGAGACCCCGAGCGCGAGGACCTTGCCCTCGGCGACGAACTCGGCGACGGTGGCGAGGGTTTCGGCGAGGGGCGTGGCCCGGTCGGGCTGGTGCAGATAGAAGAGGTCCACCCGGTCTGTGCCGAGGCGTTTGAGGCTGCCGTCCAGAGCGGCCCGCAGACCAGGGGCGGACAGCGGCGCGTGCTCCCCCTGGTCGGGGTGCGGCATGCCCGCCTTGGTGGCGAGCACGATCCGGTCGCGGTGGGCGGGCAGCAGCTCGGCGAGGATGCGTTCGCTCTCGCCGCCGGCGTAGCCGTTGGCGGTGTCCACGCCGGTGATGCCCGCCTCCAGCGCCGTCGCGAGCATGTCCGCGGCGCCAGCCCGGTCGACGGTGTCCCCGAACGTCATGGTGCCGAGGACCAGCCGGGACAGGGGCACGGGCACGTTCGGCAGGTCGATGCCGGTGGTCATGTGACGGTTCCTTCCGGTGAGACGGTGAGGGGGGTGTCGGACGTGCGCGACTCCGCCGTGGCCGGGGTCGAGGCCGCCCGGGTGCGGGGTTTGAGTCCCCTGATCGCCGTGGGGTCGAGGGCCGCGCGGCGCAGCGCGCGGGTGTAGGGGTCGGCGGGCGCGGCGAGCACATCGGCGGTACGGCCGTGCTCGACGACCCGTCCCGCCTTCAGGACGACGACGTCGGTGCTGATCTCGCGCACCACGCCGAGGTTGTGGGCGATGACGATGTACGTGATGCCGGTCTCCTCGCGCAGTTCGCGCAGCAGATCGAGGACCTGGGCCTGCACGGACACGTCGAGGGCCGAGGTGGCCTCGTCGCACACCAGCAGGTCGGGCTTCGAGGCGAGGGCGCGGGCGATGCCGATGCGCTGCCGCTGCCCGCCGGAGAACTCGTCGGGCCGCCGGTGCAGTGCCGTGGCCGGCAGCCCCACGCGGTCCAGCAGTTCGGCGGCGCGGCGGTGCCGTTCGGCCTTGTCCCGCACGCCCGCCACGCGCAGCGGTTCGGCCACGACCTCCAGCGCGGTCAGGTGCGGGGCGAGAGATCCGTAGGGGTCCTGGAAGACCATCTGGACGCGGCGCCGCAGTGGCCTCAGACGCCGCTCGGGCAGCGCGGCGAGGTCGGTGCCGTCCAGCACGATCCGCCCGGAGGCGGGCTTGAGCAGCCGTACGACCGCGCAGGCGATGGTCGACTTGCCGCTGCCCGACTCGCCGACGACGGCGAGCGAGCCGCCGCGGGGCACGCTGAAGCTGACATGGTCGACGGCCCGCACGGTGCCGGTCGGCGTGGGGTAGTCGACGACGAGGTCCTCGACGGCGAGGAACGCCGACGGGTCCGCCGCGTCCGGTGTCACTGCTGCTGGGCTCATCGGGCTGCTCCCTGTGTGCTGGGGGCGTCGAGCCCGTCCTCGTCCCAGCGGGCGAGGCTCGGGACGGCCGCCAGCAGTTTCCCGGTGTACGGGTGCGCGGGCCGCTCGACGATCTGCTCGGCCGGCCCCGACTCGACGAACCGGCCCTCCTTCATGACGTGGATGCGGTCGGACACCAGCCGGGCGACACCGAGGTCGTGAGTGATCATCAGCATGCCCACGCCGGTGCGTTCCTGCAGTTCCATCAGCAGGTCGAGGACGCTCGCCTGGACGGTGGCGTCCAGGGCGGAGGTGGGTTCGTCGGCGACCAGCAGCCGCGGTTCGGCGGCCAGCGCGACGGCGATCAGGATGCGCTGCAGCATGCCGCCGGAGAACTGGTGCGGGTACGCCTTCCAGCGGGTCTCGGGCCTGCTGATCCGTACCTGGTCCAGCAGGTGTGTGCCGCGCTCGCGGGTTTCGGCCCGGGACAGTCCGGGGTGGCGCAGCCGCAGGGCGTCGCCGAGCTGCCGCCCGATGGTGTGGACGGGGCTGAGCGCGGTCATCGGGTCCTGGGGAATCAGTGACACGGTGCGGCCGCGCACCCGCCGGGCGGCCTCCGGGTCGGCGACGACGTCCTCGCCGCCGATGCGGGCGGTGCCGGACAGCACGGCGAGCCTCTCCGGCAGCAGCCGCAGCACGCCCATCGCGGTGGTGGACTTGCCGGAGCCGGACTCTCCGATCAGCGTGACGGTCTCACCGCGTCGGACGGTGAAGCTCACGCCGTCGACGGCGCGGACGACACCGCGATGGGTGAGCAGTTCGATCTGCAGGTCCTCGACCTCCAGCAGGGCGCCGGAGGGCGGCGGGGTGTCGCGGGTCATGGCTCAGGCTCCCTTCGCCGGCTTCGTCGTGCGGATGCGGTCGCGCAGACCGTCCCCCATGAGGTTGACGCCGACCACGAGGACGGCGATGACCAGGCCGGGGAGCGTGACCAGCCACCACGAGGTGGTGATGTAGTCCTGGCCGTCGGAGATGATGCGGCCCCAGGTGGCGAACGGCCGCTGCGGCCCGGCGCCCAGGAAGCTGAGGGCGCTCTCCAGGAGCACGGCCTGGGCGAGCAGCAGCAGGACCACCAGGCTCGCGGGGCGCAGGATGTTGGGGATGATGTGCCGTCCCAGGACGGACCAGCTGCGCATGCCGAGCAGACGGGCGGCCGCCACATAGGGTTTCTCGCGCTCGACGAGGACCAGGGAGCGGGTCAGCCGGGCCACCTCCGGCCACTGGGCGATGGCGATCACGCAGGTGATGACGGTGACCGACGGGCCGAAGAGGGCGACGACGAGCAGCAGCATCATCAGCAGGGGCAGCGCCAACTGCGCTTCCAGGAGACGGCTGACGACCGTGTCGATCCAGCCCCCGAAGTAGCCGGCCGCCGAGCCCGCGGCGATCCCGATGACGCCGGAGACGAGGACGGCGAGGATGCCCACGGACAGCGACACCTGACCGCCGTGCAGGATGCGGGAGAGCAGATCGCGTCCGAGCTGGTCGGTGCCGAACAGGTGCCCGCCGGTGAGCGGTGGCAGCCGGCGCCCCGCGAGGTTCTGGGCGTCCGGGTCCGGCAGCGGAATCAGGGACGCGAGGGCCACCGGCAGGGCGACCAGCGCGGTGCACAGGGCTCCGGCCCACAGCTTGTGGCGGGCGGTGCGGCGCTGCCTCGTGGCGGTGGCGCGGGCCAGCTGCCTCGCGGTGACGGCGCTGGGCCGGGCGGTGGAGTCGGACGGGGTGAGCGTGGCGGACATGTCAGGCCGCCTTTCCGAGTCGTACCCGCGGATCGAGCAGCGGGTAGGCGAGGTCGACGAGGAGCTGGACGAGGATGGCGAGGGTCGCCGTGACCAGGACGGTCGCCTGGATGAGCGGGTAGTCGCGGGTCTCCAGCGCGCGGACGACGAGGGAGCCGACCCCTGGCCAGCCGAAGACGACCTCGACCACGACGACTCCGTTGAGCAGTGCCGCGAAGCGGGTGCCGATCGCGGTGACCAGCGGGACGGACGAGTTGGCGAGGGCGTACCGCCAGGTGAGGGCCCGTTCGGAGACACCGCGTGAGCGGGCCACGGTGATGTAGGGCGAGGCGAGCGCCGTGGTCATCTCGCGGCGCACCAGCCGTGAGATGAGGGCGAGTTGGAGGGTCGCGATGGTGAGTGTCGGCAGGACGAGGCCGCTCCAGGAGGTGAAGCCGGAGGCGGGCAGCACCGGCATCAGCACGGCGAACACGGTCAGCAGCATCACGCCGGTCCAGAAGTCCGGCATCGACTGCCCGGCGATGGTCAGGACGTTGGCCGCGAGTTCGCGCGAGGTGTCGGCGCGGCGTGCCATCCACACGCCGAGCGGGACCGCGACGGCCACGGTGACGGCGATCGCCGCGACGGAGAGCGTGATCGTGTACGGCATGCGGTCCAGGACCACGTTGAGGGCGGAGTCGTGGAAGGAGTAACTGGTGCCGAGATCGCCGCTGAAGAGGTCGCGCAGGAAGACGCCGTACTGGGTGATCAGGGGTTTGTCGAGGCCGAACTGGCTGCGGATCCGCTCCAGGTCGGCGCTGGTGGCGGTCGGCCCCGCGTAGGCGGAGGCGGGGTCTCCGGGAGCGAGCCTGACCAGCACGAAGACCGTGGAGAGGGTCAGGAATACGGTCAGCAGGCTCTGGCCGAGACGCCGGGCGAGGTACCTGGTCACGGCTCAGCCCTCCAGCCGCAGGGCGGTCAGGTCGTAGGAGTTGACCGGCAGCAGCCGGATGCCGTCGACGCGGGCGCGGCGGGCGAGGACGGTCTTCGGTACGAAGGCCCACATCGCCGGCCAGCTGTCCCAGACGGCGTGCTGGGCGACGGCCAGTTTGCGGTCGCGGATGGCGGTGTCGGTCTCGGTGGCCGCGTCGGACAGCCCGCGGGCGATGCTCGGGACGACGTAGCCCATGAACGCGTCACCGGTGCGTTCGTCCTCGGCCGTGCCCGCGTACATCGCCTGCAGCATGGTGACGGCCTGGCCGGTGGGGCCGGGGAAGCCGTTGCCGATGACGTCCCAGTCGCCGCCCTTGCCCTGCCGCCACTTGAGGATGTCGCCGCCGGGCTCGAACTGTCGCAGGTCGGCGCGGACACCGACCTCCTTCAGCATTTCCGCGACGGCCTCCATCACGGAGGCGTCCGCGGCGAACTCGCCCGACTCCCAGATGATCCTGATCCGCAGCCCGTCGGCGCCCAGGGCCTTGAGCGACTGCCGTGCCCGGGACGGGTCGTGGACATAGCTGCCGGTGCGTTCGGCGCCCTGGAGACTGAGGGGGACGACTCCCCGGGCCTGCTCGGCCGAGTCGGTGAGCACGTCCCGGACGATGGACTCGCCGTCGATGGCGTACGACAGCGCCCGGCGCACCCGGGGGTCGGCGAGCGGGTGCTTCCGCGGCTTGCGGAAGTTGTAGAAGAGCTGGCAGATCCGCACCCCGGAGGTCCGCTCCAGGTGCACGCCGGGCAGCCCGGTGAGCTGTTCGGCGGAGTCGGGGGTGATGGTGTCGATGACGTCCAGTTCGCCGCTGCGCAGGGAGACGACCCGGCTCGACTCCTCGGGCACGAAGCGGACCCGGACCCGTTCGACGGCCGGCCGCCTGCCCCAGTACTCCGGGACACGGGCCAGGGTGTATTCGCCCGCGCCGCTGTTCGCGCCGGCCACCCGGTAGGGGCCGGTGCCGACGCCGGAGCGGAGTTCCTCGGGGCGGTTGTCCTTCGCCGGGGTGATGAGGATGTTGGCCATCAGCCGGTCCAGGACGGGCACCGGCTTGCGGGTGTGGAGCCGGAAGGTGCGCTCGCCGGTCGCCTCCACCTCGGGGAGTTCGGGGAACAGGCCGAGGATGAACGAGCCGGCGACCTTTCCGTACATCCGCACCGCGGTGGCCACGTCGTCGACGGTCACCGGCCGGCCGTCGGAGTAGCGGATCCCGTCGCGCAGGCGGACGCTCCAGGTGGTCGGTGCGGTCATCTCGAACCGGTCGGCGAGGACCAGGCCGAGTCGCATGCCCGGACCGATGGCCGTCAGGGCCTGGCGCACCGCCCGTTGCACGGTCACCGCGGCGTCGAACTGGTTGAGCTTGTTGTCCAGGCTGACCAGTGAGCGGTTCAGCCCGAGCGTGAGGGTGCCGGGGCCGGGGGCGCCGGTGGGGCCGGCGCAGCCGGCCAGCGGGGAGAGAGCGAGACCGGCGCCGCCCGCAGCGCCCCAGCGCAGCAGGGTGCGACGGCTGGGCGTCTCACTCGGGGGAGTTCGGGTCATCGTCGACCTCTCGGGGTTTCTGTGCGGCGACGGGCTCGGGACGACGTCCGGTCCCGCAGGACGCCGTCGGTTTCTGTCGCGCCGGAAACCGTTCCACGGTTGCGCGAATCACGCAAGGGGTCTCGCGCACATCGCGCAGGCTGTGTCATCATCGAGCGGCGAGGCCGCCCCGCGTGCCTCGTTCGACCACCGGTCCACCACGGGTCCAGGAGGATGACGTGTCTTTCCCCTCCCCCTTTCGCGGCGAGCGGGCGCCGCGGCGTGTCCTCGCCCTCGCCGACGACCTGTCCGGGGCGGCGGAGACGGCGGTGGCGCTCGGTGTTCCGAGCCGGATCGTGCTCGGTCCCGCCTCCTCGGACCCGCTGCCGGACGCCGAGGCACTCGTCATCGACCTCGACTGCCGGAGCCTGCCCGCGGCCGAGGCGGCCCGGCGGGTACACGAGGCCCTGCGCGCCGTGCCGCCGGACGTCCTGGTGCTGAAAAAGGTCGATTCGCTCCTGCGGGGCAACCTCGCCGCCGAGACGGCCGCCTTTGCCGACGGCGCCGAGGGCGTCGTCGTCGCCCCCGCACTGCCCGCCCTCGGCCGCACGGTCCGCGGCGGTGTCGTCCATCTCGACGGCGTCCCCCTGCACACCACCGACGCCTGGCGGGCGGAGAGCGCCGCACCCCCGCCGTCGATCCCCGCCGCGCTGGACGACTGCCGTACGACGCTCGTCCCGCTGGACGCGGTACGGGGCGACGCGCTGCCCGCCGCACTGCGCGCCGCGATCGCCTTCGGACACCTTCCGGTGTGCGACGCCGAGACGGACACCGACCTCGACCTGATCGTCGAGGCGGCGCTCGCCTGCGGGCCCGGCGTCCGTCTGTTGGGCACGGGCGGCCTGGCCGCGTCGGTCGGCCGCCTGCTGAGGCGTACCGAGGGGGTGTCGACGCCGACCGGAACGGAGCAGGGCAGTCGGGCTGCGGCTCCGGCCGCGCGGCGTCGGCGACGTCCTCTTCTGGTCGTCGTCGGCACCGCCGCCCCCTCGGCGCCTGCGCAGATCGCGCACCTTACGGAGCTCGGCGCGCGCCATGTACGCGTGCACCCCGACGCTCTGAACTCCGACGCCCCGAACTCCTACGCCCCGTCACCCCCGGGCGTGCCCAATCCGTCTGACGACGCGTCGGACGGCGTCACCGTCCTCAGCATCGACAGCGGTCCGGGCATCCGGCCCGGTTCGGCCCACCGTCTGGTGTCCGGACTCGCCCGCCTCGCCGCCGACCGAGCGGGCGACGCCGACCTCGTCCTGACGGGCGGTGAGACCGCCCGCCGCGTCCTCGACGCGCTCGGTGTTCCGCACCTGGCGCCGCTCGGCCAGATCCACCACGGCGCCGTCCACGCACTCACACCCGACGGACGCCATGTCGTCACCCGGCCCGGCAGCTTCGGCGGCACCGACTCCCTGCTGCGGATCGCCACGGCGCTCCGGCCGGACCTTCCCCACCTCCCACCGCAAGGAGACCTCCCGGTGAACGTGACCCCGACCGCCGACCACCACCGTTCGCTGCCGCTCATCGCGGTGACCATGGGGGACGGCGCGGGCATCGGCCCCGAGGTGATCGTCCCGGCGCTGCTGCATCCGGACACCCTCGCCCGCTGCCGCCCCGTCGTCATCGGCGACGCCGAACGGCTCCGGCAGGCCGCCGCGATCCAGGGCACCGACTGCGACATCGTCACCGTGACCACCCCGGCCGAGGCCGAGTTCCCGCCGGGCCGGGTCAACGTCGTCGACCTCGGTCTGCTCCCCGCCGACCTGCCCTGGGGCGAACTGTCCGCCCGCGCCGGCGAGGCCGCCTACCAGTACGTACGGGTCGCCGCGGACCTCGCGCTGAAGGGCGTCGTGCACGGCATCTGCACCGCGCCGCTCAACAAGGAGGCCCTGCACCTGGCCGGGCATCTCTACCCGGGCCACACCGAGCTGCTGGCCCACCTCACCGGCGTGGACGAGGTGTCGATGATGCTGTCCACACCCAAGGTGAAGGTCATTCACGTCACCACCCACATCGGCCTGATCGACGCCGTACGGCGGATCGAGCCCGGCCTGGTCGAACGCACGGTGCGGCGCGGCCACGAGGCGATGGTCCGGGCCGGGGTCGCGAAGCCGGTCATCGGTGTCTGCGGCATCAACCCGCACGCCGGCGAGAACGGACTGTTCGGCTACGGCGAGGAGGAGGAGAAGATCGTCCCCGCTCTCGAGGTGCTGCGCGCCGACGGCATCGACGCCCGCGGCCCCCTCCCGGCCGACACGGCCTTCTTCCTCGCCGGGCGCGGCGACTACGACCTGATCGTCGCGATGTACCACGACCAGGGACACGGCCCGGTGAAGGTGCTGGGCATCGAGGCGGGCGTCAACCTGACCGTGGGGCTGCCCGTCATCCGCACCTCGGTGGACCACGGCACGGCCTTCGACATCGCGGGCAAGGGCGTGGCCGAGGCCGGTAGCATGGTCGAGGCCGTGCGCCAGGCAGCCGAGATGTCGTCCCTACCGGTCCGCTGAGACCGCCGCTTCGCAGTCCGCGCGGTATTCGCAGCCCGCGCGGTATTCGCAGTCCGCGCCGCAGAGGACTCCGCAGAAAAGGACTCCACGACAGATGTCTCCCATCGGATCCAAGGCCAGGCGTGAACGGATCCTGCACGTGGCCACCACGACCGGCCTCACCAGCGTCGAGGAGTTGTCGCAGCGCTTCGGCGTCACGGCCTCCACGATCCGCCGGGACCTCGCCAGGCTGACCGCCGACGGCCGTCTGGCCCGCACCTACGGCGGCGCCATGGCGCTGACCGCCCACCCCGAGGCGTCGCTCCGGCAGCGCACGGGTGAGGCGTTCGAGGCGAAGCGTGCCATCGCGCGCCGGGCCGCCGCCGAGGTGCGTGCCGGTGAGACCGTGCTGCTGGACGCCGGATCGACCGTGGGCGCCCTCGCTCACGAACTGCGCTCGGCGATGGAACTGACGGTCGCGACCACGGGGCTGACGGCCCTGCAGGAGCTCTCCGACGTCGAGACCGTGCACGTCGAGTGTCTCGGCGGCACCCTGCGACCCCTGAGCCAGGGCTTCGTCGGCCCGTTGACCGAGGCGGCGCTGGAACGGATGACCTTCGACCGGGTCTTCCTCGGCACCGACGGCATCTCGCCCGAGCACGGCATCTGCGAGGCCGACCTGCGCCAGACGCGGCTGAAGGAACTGATGGCCCGCCGCGCCGACCATGTCTACGTCCTCGCGCACGCGGCGAAGCTCGGCCGTCGCCCCTTCCACGCCTGGGCGAAGCTCCCCGCCGACTGGACCCTCGTCACCGACGACGGCGCCGAGCCGTCGATCGTGGACGAGTTGCGCGGGCGCGGCGTCGAGGTGGTCCTGACCGAGGTGGCGCAGTCCACCGAGCCGGAGCACACGCCGTCCTCATGACCTCCACGACGGCCCTGTCCAAGGCGCGGCACGCCCTGGTCACCGGCGTCAGTTCGGGCATCGGCGAGGCGATCAGTGGTCGCCTGCTGCGGGACGGATGGCAGGTCACCGGGATCAGCCGCCGCCGTCCGGTGCCCGCGCCGGGACTGACCTGGCTCCCGGCGGACCTGGCCGAGCCCACCGCGCTGGTCCGGATCCTCGACCGGGTGCCCGCCCCCGACGCGGTCGTCCATGCCGCGGGCCTCCAGCGTTCGGCACCGCTGGGCGAACTGTCCGCCGACGACGGCGAGCTGATGTGGCGGGTGCACGTCCAGGCCGCCACGATCCTCCTCGACACGCTCGCGGACCGGCTGCCCGACGGGGCCCGGGTGGTCCTCGTCGGCAGCCGCACCGCGACCGGGGTGCCCGGCAAGAGCCAGTACGCCGCGACCAAGGCCGCGCTGCCCGCGCTCGCCCGCTCGTGGGCCGCCGAGCTGGCCGGCCGCGGCATCACCGTCAACGTCGTCGCCCCCGGCCCCACCGATACGCCGATGCTGTCCGACCCCGGCCGCGCCCGCACGCCTCCGGCGCATCCGCCCCTCGGCCGGTTCGTCTCCGCCGACGAGGTCGCGGGGCTGACCGCGTTCCTCCTCGGACCGGACGGCGGCGCGATCACCGGCCAGCAGCTCGTCCAGTGCGCCGGGGCCTCACTGTGACGGGCGCCTGAACAGCGCCCTCCGGTGCCCCTGGAAGGACGGTGGACCTCAGACCACGCAGCCCACATGCGCCAGTGCCTGCTTGAGCAGGACTCCGTGGCCGCCCGGCATCTCGCTCTGCACCGCCGGGGACAGGGCCTCCTGCGGGCTGAACCAGACCAGGTCCAGGGCGTCCTGCCGGGGGCGGCAGTCGCCGGTGACCGGGACCACGTAGGCGAGCGACACCGCGTGCTGGCGCGGGTCGTGGTACGGCGTGACGCCGTGGGTCGGGAAGTACTCCGCCACGGTGAAGGGCTGCAGGGAGGTCGGCACCCGGGGCAGGGCGACCGGGCCGAGATCCTTCTCCAGGTGGCGCAGCAGGGCGTCCCGGACGCGCTCGTGGTGCATCACCCGGCCGGACACCAGGGTCCGGCTGACCGTCCCGTCCGGACCGATGCGGAGCAGGAGTCCGATGCTGGTGACTTCGCCGCTGTCGTCGACGCGCACGGGCACCGCCTCGACGTACAGGATCGGCATGCGGGCGCGCGCGGACTCGAGCTCGTCGGAACTCAGCCAACCGGGCGTGGTATCGGTCATGTCAGACATTGCTTGATCATACTTTCAGGAGGTGGCTGGAAAGCGGTAGACCTGGTGAGCATTGTCCGCACCGGCCCAGACGGCGATGCGCAGGGCGTCCGGCAGGCTCAGCTCGTCGGCGTCCACCCGGTCCTGCAGGAGACCGGCGAGGCCCTGGCGGAAGGCCAGCGCGCCGAGGTGGTAGAACTCGGCCACACCATAGGCGTCGGAGCTGTACAGCAGTTTGCGGAACGGGGTGATCTCCAGCGCCTCCGTCAGGATCGCCCGGGCCCGGGCGGGGCCCACATGATGCAGGGTGAGACCCACGTCGAGGTACACCTGCTCGAACACCGCCGACAGGTAGGCGGCCTGCCGCTGGTAGGGCCAGCAGTGCAGCAGCAGCACGGGGATCGTGCCGGTGGTCAGGTGCAGCCAGTCCGTCAGGTGCGTGGGATCGGCCCGGTGCAGACGGATGTCCGCGTCCCCGAACCCGGTGTGCAGCTGAAGCGGCAGCCCCAGGTCCACGGCCGTCCACAGCAGATGCCGTACGAGAACCGGGTCGGCCAGCCGGCCGCCGTCGGCGAGCCAGCGGCGGGCCGCCTCGGTGACAGCCTCGGCCGAGGGCCGTACGGGATCCAGGTCGAAGCCGGTGCGGTAGGCGGCGACCGACTTCACCGCGACCACACCCGGCCGTCGCGCGGCCGACTCCGCCGCCGCACGGAACGTCTCGGCGTACGCGTCCGGTTCGACTCCGGCGGCGGCCACGGACTCGGCGACGTTCTCCAGCCGCACCACCTCGTACGCGGTGGCGTCGGCGGCCTCCGCCACCTGCCGGGGTGTGCTGAGGGGGACCGGCGTGTGGCCGGTGTCCACGCAGAACACCCCGGTGCCCGCGGCGGTCAGGAAGCGGCGGTTCACCTCGGGGGCGCCGAGTTCGGCCCGGCGGGCGAGGTACTCGTCGGCGGGGGCGTGGCGCGGCAGGTCGAGGAGGGGAGCGCAGTGGCGGCGTACGGCCACCCCGACCGGACTGTCGAAGGGCGAGATCCCCGGCCAGGGCTCGCCCTCGGTGAGCAGCGACTCGAACCCCGGCCGGTCCAGGTCGTTTGTCGCCACCCCGTGGCAGTGGTGGTCCACCAGCCGCACGGCGGCGAGCCTCTCGTGGACGGGACCCGCGCCCACGTCAGTACGTCCACCGGTACGCCGCCGCCACCCGTTCGTCGTCCAGCCCGTGGACGGCGGCGCTCTCCCCGAGCCGTACGGCGATCACCGCGTCCGCGAGGACCGGGCCCAGCGCGTCCCGCAGCGTTGCGTCCTCGCGGAACTTTTCGACCGCCTCGTCCAGCGAGGTGGGCAGTCGGCGCACACCGCGGGCCGCCGCGTCCTCGGCCCCGAACCGGGCCGGGTCCCCGGTGATCTCCTCCGGCAGCGCGGCCGAGGACGTCACCCCGTCCAGGCCGACGGCGATCAGGCAGGCGAGCGCCAGATACGGGTTGGCGGCCAGGTCGACGGGCTTCACCTCCAGGTTCGCGGCCTGGTCGCGCACGCCCGACATCCCGGTGATCACCCGTACCGCCGCCTCCCGGGTCTCGCGGCCCCAGGCGGTGAACACCCCGGCCCACTGCGACGGTCTGAGCCGGAGGTAGCTCGCCGGGCTCGGAGCGGTCACCGCGGTGAGAGCGGGCAGATGGGCGAGGACTCCCGCCGTGAACGACTCGGCCTCCTTGGTCATGCCGTACCGGCCCGCGCCCCCGGAGTGCAGGTTCACGCCGTCCCGCCAGGCGGAGAGGTGGATGTGGCCGCCGTTGCCGACCCCCTGCGCGAAGACCGCCGGAGCGAAGGAGACGGCGAGGTGGTGACGGGCCGCGACCGCGCGGACGGTCTGCCGCACCAGCACGCTCCGGTCGGCCGCCGCCACCGGATCGAGCGCGCCCACCGACACCTCGAACTGCCCGGCCGCGTACTCGGGATGGAGCTGCTCCACCTCGACCCCCTGCGCGGCGAACGCGGCCAGCAGGTCGGCGGTGTAGTCGCTGAGCTCGACCTGCCGGGTGGCGCTGTACGCCGGTCCGGTCGTCGCCGGCACGAAGTTGCCGCCGGACGGCCCCTGGCTCACGGACCACTCGACCTCGATGCCGGCCCGGAAGGTGAGGCCGTGGTGGTCGGCGGCCTCCCGGACGATCCGGCGCAGGACGGTCCGGCCGCACCCCGGATGAGGCGCGCCCTCCTGGGTGATCCGGTCGACGGGCGCCCACGCCCAGCCAGGCTGCCCGGCCAGCACCACCAACTGGTCCAGGTCCGGGTACAGCCGCAGATCGCCGTCCGGCGAACCGAGCACGTCGGTGGAGACGATCGAGTCGTTCGCCAGGAAGGTGTCGAACACCGGGGACATGCCGACCCCCCAGGCCGCCGCCGCGGTGAGCCGGGCCGTCGGGACGGTCTTCACCCGGGTGACGCCCGCGGTGTCGACGTAGGCGAGGACGACGCCGTGCACGCCGCGCCCGGACAGTTCCCCGGCGAGCGCCGCGGCCCGTTCGACGTCCCCGGGACGCCCGCCGGGGACGGGGTCGGCAAGCGTGGTCATACGTCCTCCTCGGCGAGCCCGGCCGAACCCGTGGCCGGGGTCGGCGCCTGCGTCAGGGTTTCACGGCCACCGCGCCGAACTGCGGTACCACGACGGGGGAGTCGGGCTCGGCACGCCACCGCGAACACGACACCAGACCCGGCTCCAGCAGCTGAAGTCCGTCGAAGAAGGCGGCGATGTCCGCGCGGCTGCGGGCGGTGATCGGCGGGGTGGCGTTCTCGTTCCAGAACGTCATCGCCGGGATCTGGCCCTCGCCGCCGAGGTCCGCGTCGAAGGTGGGGTGGGTGAGGGCCAGGTAACTGCCGGACGGCATCGCCGCCATCACCCGGCGGGAGATGTCCTGGGCCTTCTCGGCGTCCAGCACGAAGTTGAGGATGCCCAGCATCATCACCGCGATCGGCTGGTCGAAGTCGAGGGTTTTCGCGGCGCGTTCGAGGATGGCGTCCGGGTCGTGCACATCGGCGTCTATGTAGTCGGTGACGCCGTCGGCGGTGCTGGTGAGCAGGGTGCGGGCGTGGACCAGGACGATCGGGTCGTTGTCGACGTAGACGATCCGCGAGTTGGGGGCGATCCGCTGGGCGATCTCATGGGTGTTGTCGACCGTCGGCAGCCCGGTCCCGATGTCGAGGAACTGCCGTACGCCCCGCTCCTCGGCGAGGAACCGCACCGCGCGGCCCAGGAACCAGCGGTCGGCGCGGGCGACCTCCCGGATGATCGGGAACATTCCCGCGACGTGGGCCCCGACCTGTTGGTCGACCTCGTAGTTGTCCTTGCCGCCGATCCAGTAGTTCCAGACGCGCGCGTTGTGCGCCACAGAGGTGTTCAGCCTCGCCGACGTGTCTGAGGGGGTGTGGCTGTCGCTCACGTCTGTGCTCCTTCTCGCGCCTGCCGTCGTCGCCATTGTGCCGCCCGATGATCAGCGTTGTCCCGGGAACGGCCGCTGCGGTGCGGGCGGCGGTGAGTGGGCGGGACGGCGAGGGCGACGGACGGGGAGGCGCGGGAGGCGGTCAGTCGATCTCACTCGGGTCCGCGGGGGGTGTCCGGCCGGCCTGCACGTCCTTCAGGCGAGGGGTGCCCTGCTGGACCGCCCGCTCGACGGAGTCGCTCGCGCCGCCGTGGGGCCCGCCGGCGGTCACGGTGATCGCGTCGGTGCCCACCCTTACGACGGCCACGTCCAGGGTGAGCGTGGTGGGCACGTCGTCCGCGGTGCCCTGCACCACCACCTGCAGTCCCTGCCGGGCGTCGCCCTCCTTCGGCACCGGGTTCTCGGTCACCTGGACCGTGCGTTTGTCGCCCGCCGAGTCGATCGCGGTGAACTCGTCGCACTCCGTCGGCAGGGACTTCAGCCAGTCCAGGGAGTCGACCAGGGCCTTGTCGTCGTATGAGGCGGCCTGGTAGAGCAGCCGGGAGTCGCCCTCCTCGAAGCCGGTCAGCGCGGACGCCCCCGACGGCTTGCCCAGCAGGTCGTCGTCGTAGAGCGAGTCGAGCAGCCGCTGGCAGTCGGCGGCGTCGGCCTTGGCGGTGAGGAAGTCGGCGACGTCCACCTTGTCGACCAGCAGTGTGTCGCGCCAGGACGCGGCGTCCGCGACCTTCGTCCAGTCGTCCTCGATGTCCGCCTCGGTGATCAGCGCGGCCCGCGCTCCGGCAACGGTGAGACGGGGTCCGCCCGAGGGAGAGGGTGACGTCGCGGTGAGCGGGGAGGCGGCCCGCGTCCCGTCCGCGACCGGCGACGCGACGTCCTGGGGACCCTGGCCGTCACCGTCGTCGTCCGAGCAGGCCGAGGCGGTCAGCAGCACGCCCGCCACCAGGGCCGACGCGAGGAAGCGGACGGCGGGGGCACCCCCAGTGACCGTGCGGCGAGGGGAGCGGGGCGGGCGAGCGGTCATGGCGGGACGCCTCCAGGATCGACAGATGCCCCCCAGCCGACCACCGGCCGGCGCGGCACACCAGCGCAGCGGCCCGTTCGGGTGAGCGGACCGTTTCGACGACGGCGACTCGAACGCCCCGCCCGGCATGCCCGACCGCGTCCCCACGACGACACTGTCCTGAGTACGACACCGTCCGCACCCGGCCCCGGACCCCAAGGAGCGGTCATGCTGCCCGGATTCCTCGCCAGAGCGGTCGCGGTGCTGCTCGACCGCGAGGGACACTCCCTCCACCTCAGGGCGGCCGGTGCCGCGCTGATCGTCCTCCTGGTCGTGATGCTCACCGGTTCGTGGGCCGTGATCGTCGCCGAACAGGGCGCGAGGAACGCCAATCTGACGACCTATCCGCGAGCCCTGTGGTGGTCGGTGGAGACGGCGACCACCGTCGGATACGGCGACTTCTACCCGGTGACCCTGTGGGGCCGGATCGTCGGTGCGGTGATGATGGTCGTCGGCATCACCACGTACGGCATGGTCACGGCGGCCCTGGCCACCTGGTTCGTGGGCCGGGAGAAGAAACGGCGCGGCCGGATCGCCCGCGAGATCGGCAGCGACGTCCACGCCCTGCACGAGCGCTTCGACCGCCTGGAACGACTGCTCGCGGGCCGGCCGAAGGACGACTGACACCGCGGCAGCGCGGCTCGTACCTGCCCGTTCTGCCGCAACGCGGCAGCGCCCCGGACCGCGTGGGGCCGGGGCGACGCTGTTCGTCCTTGCCGGGGGTGACCGGGGGTGACGCGCACCCTGCCGTTCACTGTTCTCAGGTCACGGCCTCAGCGGGTCGTGACCGATCGTCATCAGGCGTTGCCGACGGCGCGTCTCCTCCGCCTCGGGCTCGTTCTCCGCGTTCGTCTGTTCGGAGACGGTGTCCACGACGTCGTACATCACGCGGATGTCGTCGTCGGTGAGATCCGTGCGCCGCTTCTGGAGGATGGCCAGGACGTGCTGCCCCGTGGGCGTGCCCGCGTGTTCCGGCAGCGGCTCCGCGTTCTCGTCGGCGTCACGCACCCGCAGCCAGGCGGCCAGCTCCTGCGAGGTCATGTTCACCACGCGGTGGAAGTCCTCCCACAGGGCGTCCATTTCGAGGGCGTCGGTCATCAAGTGCCCCTCCTTGCATACGAGTTCGAACCGGGGTGGGACGGGTGCCGGTCAGTCGGCCCTGGGCCAGTTCTCCGCGTCGAACATCCAGCGCTGCTTCTCCAGCTCGGCGGTGATGGTGATCAGCAGGTCCTGGGTGACGGGGTCGGCCTTGTCGGTGGCCTCGATACGCTCGCGCAGTCGCCCGATGGCCGCCTCCAGGGCCTCGACCAGCACCTGGACGACATCGGTGTCCCGTACCCAGCCGTCCTTCGGGCTCGGCAGTGTGAACGCCGACGCGATGGTCTCCGGCCGGCCGTCCGGCGGCAGCCCGAGCGCCGCTGCGCGCTCCGCCACGGTGTCGGAGAACTCGCGCGCGGCCGTCACCACCTCGTCGAGCTGCAGGTGGATCGACCTGAAACGCGGTCCCACGAGGTTCCAGTGGGCCTGCTTCCCGATCAGGGACAGCCCGATGAGGTCCACCAGAGTGCTCTGCAGCGCGTCCCCGACCACCTGTCGGGCGGAGTCGGGAATCGTGCTCTTCACGACAGTCATACGATGCTTCTCCTTCTGGCGTCTTCTCCGGCCGAACGGAGCAGCGCGTCCCGTTCCTCCTCGCAGGTACCGCCCCACACGCCCGAGGTCTGCCCGCAGTCCAGCGCGAACGCCAGACACTCGGGGATCACCGGGCAGCGGGCGCAGACCTGCTTGGCGGCCGCGATGTCTCGCAGCGCCGGTCCGGTCGTGCCCACGGGAAAGAACACCTCGGGGTCCATCCCCACGCAGGCAGCACGGCGCAACCACTCCATGGCAGCGCGGGTGCCCAGGTCGAAGTGGTGCAAACACCCCGTGGCCTCGCCTGACGTGTGCTGTCTCAGCTCGTGAGCACCTCGTCCACGAAGCGAGTCACCTCCGCGAAAACTGCCGCCCGGTCCGTCTCGTGGAACACCTCGTGCCGGGCGCCCGGACGGACCCGCTCGGTCAGCCGGCCGCCGCTCAGCTCCTCGACGCCGACCCGGCTCCCGGCGAGCGGCACCAGCCGGTCCTCCTCGCCGTGCAGCCACAGCAGCGGGAGCCGTCCCACGTCACCGGCGCCGGACACGGTCTTCAGGGTGCGCGCGAACGCCTCCAGCGTGGGCCGCTTCATCGGTCCGTGCCACACCAGCGGATCCGCCGCGTAGGCCGCCCCCACCGCCGGGTCGCGGGAGAGCGCGGCCGGGCTGATCGGGGTGTCGGGGATCTCGTCCAGGGCCAGCAGCCGCTCGGGCAGCTCCCACGTGCCGATCACCGGCCCGGACAGCACCAGCGCGGCGAGCGTGTCGCCGTGACGCTGTGCGTAACGGGCCGCGATCAGGCCGCCCATGGAGTGCCCGACCATCACCACCGGTACGTCCGGATACCCGCTCCGGGCGGCCCCGGCCACGGTGTGCACGTCGGTGACCACGTCCTCGAAGTCCTCGATCAGGACGCGCTCGCCCGCCGACCTGCCGTGCCCGACGTGGTCCGGCCCGAACACGGCCGCTCCGTGTCCCACCAGAACCCCGGCGAGCTCCTCGTACCGGCCGATGTGCTCGCCGTACCCGTGGACGAGCAGCGCGACATACCGGGGTCGCTCGGCCGGCCACTCCCGCGCGCTGATCGCGCCCCGGGTTCCGGGCAGGACGTGCTCACGGGAGTCGGTCATGTCTCCTCCGGAGGGGTCGGTGCGGCTCCTGGGGATCTTCCCAGGGGCCGGCGGACCGGTCCATACGGCGCTCACCAGGACGCGGGAACCGTACCGGCACCGGCCACCTGACGAGACGCTCCTCCGGGCGCCGGTTCCTTGCACATAGCATCGGTGTTCGCATGAACACGATGACCCTCTGGCACATATCCGGCTGGGAGTTCGCCGCCCTCGCCTTCGCCGCCTTCCTCGTCGGTTTCTCCAAGACCGCCGTCAGCGGGGCCAACACCGTCAGCCTGGCGATCTTCGCGGCCGTGCTGCCCGCCCGGGCCTCCACCGGCGTCCTGCTGCCGGTGCTGATCGCCGGAGACGTGCTCGCCGTGCTCACCTACCGTCGGCACGCCCACTGGCCCACCCTGTGGCGGCTGTTCCCGGCGGTCGCCGTGGGTGTGCTCGCCGGGACGCTGTTCCTGGTGTGGGCGGACGACGGGGTTGTCCGCACGTCCATCGGCGCGATCCTGCTGCTGATGGCCGGAGTGACGGTGTGGCGCCGTCGCACGACCGACGCACAGGAGCAGCCGGACCCCGTCGCCGGCCGGGCGGGCCGGGTCAAGGCCCGTTCGTACGGCGTCCTCGGCGGCTTCACCACGATGGTCGCCAACGCGGGCGGTCCGGTGATGTCGATGTATCTCCTTTCCGCCGGCTTCCGCAAGCTCGGCTTCCTCGGGACCTCCGCGTTCTTCTTCCTGATCGTCAACGTGTCCAAGGTGCCCTTCAGCGTCGGCCTCGGCCTGATCGACGGCCACTCGCTGCTCCTCGACGCGGCGCTCGCGGTGTTCGTGGTGCCGGGGGCGTTCACCGGCAAATGGGCTGTGAACAGGATCAACCAGCGGTTGTTCGAACGACTGGTGATCGCGGCGACGATCCTGGGCGGCCTGCAACTGCTGCTCCGCTAGGACAGGCCCTGGGGTCGTAGGCTCTCGCCATGTCCACGCACGTCCTCATCCTCGGTGGTACCGCCGAGGCACGTGAGCTGGCCGCCGCCCTGGTGGCGCGTAGTGTCCGTGTCACGACCTCGCTCGCCGGGCGCGTGGCGCGTCCCGGGGCGATCGCCGGCGAGGTCCGGATCGGGGGCTTCGGGGGAGCGGACGGGCTGGCCGACTGGCTGCGCGAGCAGCGCGTGGACGCACTCGTCGACGCCACCCATCCCTTCGCCGAGTCGATCACCGCGAACGCGGCACGGGCCGCGGCGGCGACCGGTGTCCCGGCGCTGGTGCTGCGCCGCCCGGGCTGGCACCCCGGCCCCGCGGACCGCTGGTATCCGGTCGCCTCCCTGTCGGCGGCCGCGGACCTGCTGCCGCGGCTCGGCCGACGGGTGTTCCTGACCACCGGACGGCTGGGCCTGGCCGCCTTCGCCGACCTCACGGACCTGCACTTCGTCGTACGGTCGGTGGAACCGCCCCAGCCGCCGTCGCCGCCGCACACCGAAGTCCTGTTGGCCCGGGGGCCGTTCACCGTGGCCGACGAGACGGCCCTCCTGTACGACCAGCGCATCGACGTCCTGGTGACCAAGGACAGCGGGGGAGCGGCCACGGCCGCCAAGCTCACGGCCGCACGCGCGTTGCGCCTGCCGGTGGTGGTCGTACAGCGACCGCCCCTGCCCGAAGCCGTCACCACGGTGCCCGACGTGGCGGGGGTACTGGCGTGGCTCGGCCTCGACCCTCACTGACCGAGGCACATGCACTTAGCGCTGGTCGTCAGGCCCGGGGCGACGCCTGCGCAACAGATACGTGTCCATGATCCAGCCCTTGCGCTCGCGGGCCTCGGCGCGCAGCCGCTCGATACGGGGCGCGGTCTCGGCGATCGGGCCGGCGGCGAGGATCTCGTCCGGCGTGCCGATGTAGGCGCCCCAGTAGATGTCGATGTCCTGGTCGGCGTACCGGAGGAAGGTCTGATGGGCGTCGAGCATCACGACCACGTCGTCCACGCCGTCGGGGAATCCCTCGGCGAGCCGCCGGCCGGTGGTGATCTGCACGGGCCGGCCGACCCGGTTCAGGCCCGTGCGGTGCCGGGCGACCAGCGCCGAGACGCTGCTGATGCCCGGCACGACGTCGTACCCGAAGTCCACCGTGCCCCGGTCGAGGATCTCGTCCAGGATCCCGATCGTGCTGTCGTACAGCGCGGGGTCGCCCCACACCAGGAACGCGCCGCTCTCGCCCTCGCCCAACTCCTCGGCGATCAGCCGCGCGTAGATCTCCGCGCGGGCGCTGCGCCAGTCCCCGACGGCCGGGGAGTAGGCGGCGCCGCCCGCGGCCCGGTCGCGCTCCGGATCACGCGCCTCGACCACGCGGTACGTCCCCCGCGGCACATGTGCGTCCAGCATGTCCCGGCGCAGTCCCACCAGGTCCGCCTTCACCTCGCCCTTGTCCAGGACGAAGAACACGTCCGTGTCGCGCAGCGCCTTGACGGCCTGCAGGGTGAGCTGGTCGGGGTCGCCCGCGCCGATACCGATGACATGAATCTTTCGCACGCCCCGAGTCTGCCCCACCCCACCGGCACCGCGGACACCGCGTCCACGTCGGCGGACGGTGCGGTTTTTCTGGCGATGCCGGTGCCTTGCCTACGACACCCCCCGCAGCCGCGGCGCCCGATCCCGCGCGTCCACGCCCTCGCCGTCCCGCTCCACGGTCTCCGCCAGCGCCCGAGCCCACGCCGTGAGCCCCGTCAGGTCCATGTCGTACGGCCGGTGACGCCCGGTGGCCGACGCCCACTGGCCCAGCGCGTCCGCGCCGCGTCGCAGCAGCCGGGCGCCGCCCGTCACGTTGCCCCGGGCCGCGTGGGTGAGCCCCACGGCGAGCTGGGCGAGGCTCCGCCACAACGCGCGTTCGTCCTCGGGCCCCGACTTCCAGGCGTCCTCGAACACCTCGTGCGCGTGGAAGGGCTTTCCCCCGTCAAGCAGCGACTGCGCCTCCGCGACGCTCTCCCGCGGGGCCCGGACGACGCCCTCGGGCTGCCGGGCGACACCGTCCGAGCCGTACGGCAGTGGCCGCCCCAGCCCGTCCCGGGGCCGGGCGTTGCGGGCCCGCCCCTCGTCGTCCCGGTCCCGCGCGCCGGCCTGCCGTCCTGCGGATGCACTGCCCATACGTCGATTGTCCCGCGCCGCCCCCCGACGGCCGCGACCACCCCACGCCCTCCCCCATCGAGCAGGCCCCCGACGTGCGGTAAAGTTCTGTCCGCGCGTTCCCACGGC
The DNA here is from genome assembly GCF_040612855.1 of Streptomyces sp. NPDC006332. Lineage (NCBI taxonomy): Bacteria > Bacillati > Actinomycetota > Actinomycetes > Kitasatosporales > Streptomycetaceae > Streptomyces > Streptomyces sp. NPDC006332. The sequence goes on along the minus strand of NZ_JBEXRA010000015.1, from coordinate 136,597 downwards.
TCACCGTGGGAGGCGCATCGGGACGTGGCGCAGCTTGGTAGCGCACTTGACTGGGGGTCAAGGGGTCGCAGGTTCAAATCCTGTCGTCCCGACTTGTGAAGCAGCAGGTCGGAGGTCATTTCCGGTGAACCGGAGGTGGCCTCTTCGTCGTACCCGAGGGCCGGAATGGCGCCGGATGGGGGCCGGGCGCCATGGGGCGGCCCTGTGACGCACCTTGTTTCTCGGTTCCACTGATGAGCCGCGTTGGGTGATTTGTCACGATATGTGCTTGATCTTGCTTTTTGTGGCACCTAGTGTTCGCCGGGGAACTCCGCGAGGCCCTGGTCCCGTGCCGCCGTCCGGAAGCGAGGTGTGGAGCGCGTGAACGTGAGGTGCGGCTGCCGGCCCGTTTCGGGTCAGAAGAGACGTCGCAGCGGGACGCGATGGCTGCGGGCGTTCGCCGTACTGCCGTTGCTGGCGTCGGTTCTCGCCGCCTGTGGCAGTGACGAGGGCTCCGGTAGGCCCACCCTCAACTGGTACAACTTCCCCGACGACTCCGGTGCGCTCCAGAAGGCAGCCGACCGGTGCAGCCAGGCGTCCGGCGGCCGCTACCGGATCAGCTACAACAAGCTTCCGCGCGCCGCCGACGGCCAGCGGCAGCAGATGGTCCGCAGACTCGCCGCCGAGGACGACTCCCTCGACATCCTGGGCCTGGACGTCACCTGGGCCGCGGAGTTCGCCGAGGCCCGCTGGATCCGCGAGTGGACCGGAACGGTGAAGCAGCGGGCCACCGAGGGCACGCTGCGGGTACCGCTGCAGACCTCGACCTGGAAGGGCAGGCTGTACGCGGTCCCGTACAACACCAACACCCAACTCCTCTGGTACCGCAAGGACCTGGTGCCCACCCCGCCCAAGACCTGGGCCGAGATGATCGCCATGGCCCGTTCCCTGGCCCGGCAGGGCAAACCGCACTTCGTGGAGATCCAGGGCGCCCAGTACGAGGGCCTGACCGTCTGGTTCAACACGCTGATCAACAGCGCGGGCGGCTCCATCCTCAACCCGGCCGCGACCGAGCCCTCCCTCGGCCCGCCGGCCGTCCAGTCCGCCGAGATCATGCGCCGGCTGGCGAAATCCCCGGCCGCGGACCCCTCCCTGTCCAACCAGATGGAGGACCAGAACCGCCTCGCCATGGAGTCGGGAACGGCGGCGTTCGAGATCAACTACCCGTTCGTCTATCCGTCGATGAAGGCGAACAACCCGGACCTGTTCAAGAACTTCCGCTGGGCCCTGTACCCCCGGGTCGACGCGGGCCGCCCCGCCCGCCCCACCATCGGCGGCATCGACCTGGCCGTGAGCGCCTACTCGCGCCACCCCGACCTGGCCTTCGAAGCGGCCCTGTGCCTGCGCAACCGGGACAACCAGCTCACCGCCGCGCTCGATGGCGGACTGCCGCCCACCCTGCGCGCCCTGTACGACGACCCGGCGTTCATGAAGGCATACCCCTTCTCCCGTGAGGTGCTGACCTCCCTGGAAGCGGCGAGCGTGCGTCCGCTCACTCCGGCCTACCAGAACATCTCGATCGCGATCTCCCACACGCTCTCCCCGCCGTCGGGGATCGAGCCGGTGAGCTCCGTCGACACCATCAGGGACCAGATCGACGATGCCCTGCGATCCGAGGGTGTGATCCCGTGAGCATGCAAGCCGAACCGGCCGGAGCCCCCCAGCCCCCGAAGACGGAGCCCTCCAAGCAGGAACGGGCGGCGATCTCGGCGGGCGCCCGGCAGGAGCGACGGCTCGGCTGGCTGCTGTGCGCACCCGCCGTCATCGTCATGCTCGCCGTGACCGCCTACCCCATCGGATACGCCGTCTACCTGTCCCTCCAGCGCTACGACCTGCGGTTTCCCGGACAGGCGAAGTGGGTGGGCCTGAGCAACTACGGGGCCGTGCTGACCTCGACGTTCTGGTGGGACGCGTTCTGGGTGACGCTGTTCATCACCGTCGTGTCCGTGGCCATCGAACTGGCCCTCGGCATGGGTCTCGCCCTGGTCATGCACCGCACGATCTTCGCGCGCGGCGTCGTCCGCACCTCGGTCCTCATCCCGTACGGCATCGTCACCGTGGTCGCCGCCTTCTCCTGGCAGTACGCCTGGACACCGGACCTCGGCTACCTCGCCGGACTGCTGCCCAGCGGGGACGCCCCGTTGACCGAGCAGTGGCCCGCCCTGTGGCTGATCGTCCTCGCGGAGGTGTGGAAGACGACCCCGTTCATGGCGCTGCTGCTGCTCGCTGGCCTCGCCCTGGTCCCCGAGGAGACCCTGCGGGCGGCCATGGTGGACGGCGCCACACCCTGGCAGCGGTTCATCAAGGTCATGCTGCCGCTGATGAAGCCGGCCATCCTGGTGGCGCTGCTCTTCCGCACCCTGGACGCGTTCCGGATCTTCGACAACATCTACATCCTGACCGCGGGCGCCCAGGACACCGGCTCCCTGTCGATCCTCGGATACGACAACCTGTTCACCGCGCTGAACCTGGGCATCGGGTCGGCGATCTCGGTCCTGATCTTCATCTGTGTCGGGATCATCGCCTTCACGTTCGTCAAGCTGTTCGGCGCGGCCGCACCGGGCGCGGAGGTGAAGCGCTGATGGCCGAAGTAGGAAAGACACACGCGACCCGATGGGCCGTCATCAACGTCGTGGTGGTGCTGTACGCCCTGTTCCCGGTGTGGTGGATCGCCGCGCTGTCGTTCAAGGACCCCAGCACCCTCACCGACGGCGACTACATCCCGAGGGACTGGACCTGGGAGAACTACCGGGGCATCTTCGCGACCTCCGAGTTCACCAGGGCGCTGATCAACTCGATCGGCATCGCCCTGATCGCCACCGTCATCGCGGTGGCGCTCGGCACCATGGCCGCCTACGCGGTGGCCCGGCTGCGGTTCCCCGGCAAGCAGGTCCTCATCGGCATGTCGCTGCTGATCGCCATGTTCCCGCCGATCTCGCTGGTGTCTCCGCTGTTCAACATCGAGCGGAACATCGGGATCTTCGACACCTGGATCGGGCTGATCATCCCGTACATGACCTTCTCGCTGCCGCTGGCGATCTACACCCTGTCGGCGTTCTTCCGGGAGATCCCCTGGGACCTGGAGAAGGCCGCCAAGGTGGACGGGGCGACGCCCGCGCAGGCCTTCCGCAGGGTCATCGTGCCGCTGGCCGCGCCGGGTGTGTTCACCACGGCCATTCTCGTGTTCATCTTCTGCTGGAACGACTTCCTCTTCGCGATCTCGCTGACCTCCACCGAGGCCGCGCGCACGGTGCCGGCCGCGATCGCGTTCTTCACCGGGAGCTCCCAGTTCCAGCAGCCCACAGGGTCGATCGCCGCCGCCGCTGTGGTCATCACCATCCCGATCATCGTTTTCGTCCTGTTCTTCCAGCGGCGGATCGTCGCCGGACTGACCTCCGGGGCAGTCAAGGGGTGAACGGGCCGACCGCGGCAGACAGGCCGCCGGACCGAGACACCGACCGCAGTACTCGGACCCGGAAGGCATGAAGGCAAGGAGGCACCATCCATGGCCGAGATCATCCTTGAGGGAGTCACCAAGCGCTTTCCCGACGGGGCCCTCGCCGTGAAGGACGTGGACCTCGAGATCGCCGACGGCGAGTTCGTGATCCTGGTCGGTCCGTCGGGCTGCGGCAAGTCCACCACCCTGAACATGATCGCCGGACTTGAGGACATCACCGAGGGCACCCTGCGCATCGGAGGCCGAGTCGTCAACGACCTGGCTCCCAAGGAACGCGACGTCGCCATGGTGTTCCAGAGCTATGCCCTGTACCCGCACATGAACGTCCGGGAGAACATGGGCTTCCCGCTGCGCCTGGCCAAGGTGGACAAGGACACCGTCAACGCCAAGGTGACGGAAGCCGCCCGGATCCTCGACCTGACCGAGCACCTGGACCGCAAGCCCGCCAACCTCTCGGGCGGTCAGCGCCAGCGGGTGGCGATGGGACGGGCGATCGTCCGTGATCCCAAGGCGTTCCTGATGGACGAGCCGCTGTCCAACCTGGACGCCAAACTCCGGGTACAGATGCGGACCCAGATCTCCCGGCTGCAGCGGCGCCTGGGCACGACCACCGTGTACGTCACCCACGACCAGACCGAGGCGATGACGCTCGGCGACCGCGTCGTGGTCATGAGGCAGGGCCTGGTCCAGCAGATCGGCACACCAGCCGAGCTGTACGACGCCCCACGCAACATCTTCGTCGCCGGCTTCATCGGCTCCCCGGCGATGAACTTCCTCAACGCCACCCTGGAGGACGGCACCCTGCGCTCGCCCCTGGGCGACCTGCCCCTCGACGACCGTACGAGGCAGGCGCTGGAGCGGGCGAACGCGCCCCGCGAGGTCATCCTCGGGCTGCGGCCGGAGGCCTTCGAGGACGCGGCCCTGTCCCACGACCGGGAACGGACGGGCCCGGCGTTCACCGCCACCGTGGACGTACTGGAGTCGCTGGGCTCCGATGTGTATGTCTACTTCACCGCGGAGGGCGGCCCCGCGACGACCACCGAACTGGAGGAGCTGGCCGCGGACTCGGGCCTGCGGGACACCGGCGCCGACACCCATCAGATCGTGGCCCGCCTGGACGCCGCCACGCGTGCCCGTGAGGGCGAACCGGTCGAGATGCAGGTCGACATGGCCAAGGCTCACGTGTTCGACCCGGCGACCGGAGCGAACCTCACACACCCGGTGAGGGCGGACTGACGACGCGCCGCACAGGGCACCGATCCGCGTCCCGGCATCGGCGATCCAGCATGTGCGGCCGGTCTCCGGGCTGTCCTCCGCGAGGAAATCGGTCGCGCCCCGTGGGGTGAGCCGTTAGCTTCCGCCTGAGCAATGGGGTACGAGACGCGACGGCGAGGGAGTCAGGCATGCAGACCGAGGGTGTGCGGACCGACCGATTGGGCTTACTGCTCGGCCAGTTCGACGACGCCAGGGACACGGCCCGGGCGCGCCTGGCGGGGCTCGGCGACGAGGAGTACCTGTGGGAGCCGGTGCCCGACTGCTGGTCGATCCGGCGCCGGGGCGAGGCGGTGACGCCCAGGGCGTTCGGGCCGGGCGAGTGGGTGCTCGATCTGGGCGAGGGGCAGATCCCGGCAAGTGAGTACGCCGAGGTCGCCCGGCAGGCGGCCGGCGGCATGACCGTCGCCGAGATCGCCGATGACTGGAGCGTGAGTGCCGAACGGGTCGAGCAGATCCTCGCCGGCACCGCTGAACCGGAGCCCGACGACACCCCGGTCACGACCATCGCGTGGCGGCTGGGGCACCTGCACTTCCACTTCGCGGGCCCTTGGGAGTGGACCTTCGGTGAACGACGCCACGAGCCGAAGCTGTTGGTCGACTTCACCCCCTCCGCCGACCTGGCACTCGAACGGTTCTGGGAGGTGATCGACCGCTGGCGTGACAGCGTCGCCAACGTCACCGAGGAGCAGCTCGACACGGTCGGCTTCTCGCAGTACCCGTACAGCAACGACGCCGACTACCCGTACGCCTCCGTGCTGGCGGGGGCCAACATCGAGTTCATCCACCACATGGCCGAGATCGCGTTGCTCCGGGACCTGTGGCGGACCCGCTTCACCAACGGCGCACGGGCCAGGGCTCAGTAGCGTGCCGTGACGGCCGTCAGATAGCCGCGCAGCATGGTCTTCGCCTCGTCGAGGAGGGCCGCGTCGCCCCTGGTGTCAGCGCGGAACGCCTCCTGGGCGAGCGCGTCGGCGGTGAGGATCGCGGCATGGCAGGAACGGGCGAGTGCCTCGTCGTCGCCGGCGAGGCCGAGGGCGAGCAGGATCCGGCGGATCCCGTCGGCCATCCGGCGCTTGTGCTCGCGGTCCGCGGCGCGGGTCCGCTCGGTCAGGCCGCTGCCGAACCAGAGGGCGCGGAAACCGTGTTCGGTGCGGTAGATCTCGGTGTACGCGTCGACGAGGACACCGACCGGGTCGTTCCAGCGCTCGGCCGCCGCGGCCCCGACGAGGTCGTCCATCGTGGCTTCGAGCTTCGCGAAGTAGCCGGCCGCCAGTGCCTCGATGATCGCGCCCCGGTCGGGAAGGTACTGGTACAGCGACCCCACCGACACCCTCGCCTCCGCCGCGATCCGGGTGGTGGTGAGCGCCTCGACCCCCTCGTCGACCAGCACCCGCTCGGCGGCCTCCAGAACCCGGGTCAGGCGCGCCCTGCTGCGGGCCTGCTGGGGGGTACGCCGGAGGGAGGCGAGCCCCGCCGTCCGGCCGAGGTCGGTGGTCGGCTCGTTCACGCGACAACGACCTCCACAGGTGAATGTGACATTGTTTCAGGTTTAGGTTAGCGTCGCGCGCATGACCGACTCAAGCTCGGCGCTGGACGAGGAGCGGGCCGCGGTAGCCGCCGCGTGCCGCCGGCTGGGGGCCGAGGGCCTGCTCATCGGTACGGCGGGCAACGTCAGCGTGCGTGCGGGGGAGCGGGTCGCGATCACCGCCACCGGCGCGGTGCTCGCCGAGCTGACCCCAAACCAGGTGACCGTCGTCGATCTCGACGGGAAGACCGTGGCCGGCACCCTGCGCCCGACCTCGGAGCTGGACCTGCACCTGGGCGTCTATCGGCGCTACGGCACCGGCGCGGTCGTGCACACGCACGCCCCCATGGCCACCGCCCTGTCCTGCGTCCTCGACGAACTACCCTGCGTCCACTACCAGTTGCTCACCCTGGGCGGCACCGTACGGGTGGCGCCGTACGCCACCTTCGGTACCCCGGAACTCGCCGCATCGGTGCTCGCGGCGCTCGAGGGCCGCAGCGCCGCACTGATGGCCAACCACGGCTCGCTCACCCACGCACCGACCCTCGACAAGGCGGTCGAACACGCGCTGCTGCTGGAGTGGGCCTGTGGTGTCTACCAGCGCGCGGCGGCCCTGGGCCCGCCCCGCGTCCTCGACGAACAGCAGCAACTCGCGGTGATAGAGGCCGCGCTCGCACGGAACTACGGCACCACCCAGCCCTTACCACCCGAGCAGGAGGGACCCCGATGAAGGTCGTCACGATGGGCGTGCACGTACTGGACGTACTGGTACGGCCGGTGGAGGAGATACCCGAGGGACAGGGCGCGACCCTGGTGGACGACATCCGGATGACCGCCGCCGGAACGGCCGGCGGTACCGCCCTCACCCTCGCCAAGCTGGGCGCCTCGGTCCGCACCGCCGGCGCGATCGGCACCGACCCCACCGGTGACCTGCTGGTGCAACTGCTCAACCGGGCGGGCATCGACACCGAGTTGCTGGTCCGCCGCGCCGACACCTCCACCTCCGCGAGCGTCCTGCCCATCCGTCCCAACGGCGACCGCCCCTCCCTCCATCTGCTCGGCGCCAACGTCACCTACGGTCTCGACGACGTGCCCTGGGACGCCGTCGCCGAGGCCACACACCTGCATCTCGGCGGCCCCGAGCTCATCGGTGTCGACGTCGCCGCGCGCATCCTGTCGCACGCCAAGGAGCACGGCGTGGTCACCTCCATGGACCTGCTCGCGCCCGGTGTGCTCGGCAGCTTCGACCAGATCGAGCAGGCGCTGCCGTACGTCGACCATCTGCTGCCCAACGACGACCAACTCCTCGGCTTCACCGGCGAGGACGACCTGATGGCGGGCGCCCACAAGCTGCTGGCCGCCGGTGTCGGCGTGGTCGCGGTGACCCGCGGCGGCGACGGCGCGCTGGTCGTGACGGCCGAGGGCACCGAGACGGTCCCCGCCTTCGCGATCGACGTCGTCGACAGCACCGGCTGCGGCGACGCGTTCTCCGCGGGCTTCCTGCGCGGGATCAGCCTCAGCCGCACACCCCGTGAGGCGGCCGTTCTCGGCTGCGCGGCGGCCGCGCTGGTGGCGCAGGGACTCGGCAGCGACCACGGGGACTTCGACCTCGCCGAGGCCGACGAGTTCTCCATGATCCAGAAAACCCACTCCTGAGCCGCACTGAACCCAACCCCCTGGTCCCGGGCGCGCGGGACACGGAAACCGCGGGTGACCCCCGAGCGCCCGGCCCGCAATGGTAGAAGCGGGCATGACCAACTCGTACTCCGCCTCCCTTCCGGCAGGCATCCGATGACCGCCGGTGTCGACACCCCCGACCGCCGGGGACGCACCGGACTCGACCGCACCGGCCTCGACCTGACCGGCAACCCGCGCGTCAAGGTGCGCGACGTGACCCTGCTGTCCAGCCACTGGTACGTCGAGCGGGCCACCACCTTCGACTACCGGCACGCCGACGGCACCTGGACGACCCAGCAGCGCGAGACCCACGACCGCGGCAACGGCGCCACCATGCTGCTGTACGACACCGAACGCGAGACCGTGCTGCTCACCCGGCAGTTCCGGTTCCCGGTGTACGTCAACGGACATCCCGACGGCATGCTGGTCGAGACCCCCGGCGGGCTCCTCGACGACGAGGACGAGCACCCGGAGATCGCCGTACGGCGGGAGGTCGTGGAGGAGACCGGGCACACCATCGGCGAGGTCCGGCACGTCTTCGACGTCTACATGAGCCCCGGCTCGGTCACCGAACGCGTCAGCTTCTACGCCGCCGCCTACGGGCCCTCCACCCACACCCACGAAGGGGGTGGCCTGGACGAGGAGGGCGAGGACATCGAGATCCTCGAACTGCCCTTCCGCCGCGCCCTGGAGATGATCCGGACCGGGGAGATCGCCGACGCCAAGACGATCATGCTCCTGCAATGGGCCGCCCTGGAGGGACCGTTCGCCGGCTGAGCCTCCCAACCCCCGGCTCGCGCCCTCGACTCGAAGAGAACTGGGGACGATTGATAACCTGACCGGCCCACTACGGTGAAGGACTCCTCGTGACACTCGGCATGGTGCTCGGCGACCGCTCCTCACGCGCTTCGACGCGGGAGCGGTAACCGCCCCGGCCTGATCCCCGGCCCGACTGACCCGTGCCCTGGCCCGGGCGATCGCCCGTGCCCACCACGGGCGGTTCGCCACGCCCCTCGTCGAAGTGCTCTTCGTGCCCCCCTGCACGTTCCTTCACGAGGAGTACGCCGTGTCCACCATCCACTGGACCGAGGACCACACCACCCACGCCGCCCGCTGGCACTCCGAGGGCCACACCCCGCCGCCGCGCCGGATCGTCGTCGCCGACGAGAGCCTGCGCGCCGCCACCGCGCACCGTCTGGCCTGCGAGGGCGTCGCGCTGCTCTGGCGGGGCGACTACCAGGGCGCCCGTCAGCTCCTGACCGCCATGGGCCGACGCGTCGACCGCACCTCGCGCATGCCGGGGAGCGACCCGCTGGAGACCTACCACCTGCACCGCCGGGCCCGGGCCCACCGCGCCCGGGTCCTCGGCAGGCTGCTCGTCCAGCTGGAGGACGGCCACACCCTGAACCTGCGCCGGGCACCCGACGTACGCGAGGCGTGCACGGCGGCGTACGGTCCCTCGCGCGGCCCCGTGGTGATCTCGCTCCGGGAACTGCTCGGCGTGCTCGGTGCCTGGCAGTGGCGGCTCAAGGGCGTGGCGGTCCCGGTCCTCAAGGCCCGGGTCCACCCGCACTACGGGGTGTTCGCCCCGGTCCGCGGTGAGTATGTCGACCTCGTCGCGCAGGCTCCCGTCCATGGCCGAACCGCATTCGACCTGGGTACCGGGACGGGCGTGCTGGCCGCCGTCCTCGCCGGGCGCGGCCTCGAACAGGTCGTGGCCACGGACATCAGCCCGCGCGCCCTGGCCTGTGCGCGCGACAACGTCCGGCGGCTAGGCGTCGCCGCGCGCGTCGCCGTGACCGGACCGGCCCTGTACCCGGACGGCCGCGCCGACCTCGTCGTCTGCAACCCGCCGTGGCTGCCGGGACGGCCCGCCTCGGACCTCGAACGCGGCGTACACGACCCCGACTCGGCCATGCTCCGCGGCTTCCTCGACGGGCTCCCCGCCCACCTCACCCCAGGTGGCGAAGGATGGCTCGTCCTTTCCGACCTGGCCGAACACCTCGGCCTGCGCAGCCGTCAGGACCTGCTCGCCCTCATCGACGAGGCGGGCCTGCGCGTCACCGGCCGGCTCGACACCCGCCCCAGGCACCCGAGGTCACGGGACCCCCGCGATCCACTGCACACCGCCCGCGCGGCCGAGGTCACCTCCCTGTGGCGGCTTGCCGTGCGGTGACGTCGGGGCTCAGGGGGATCAGGGTCGGACCAGTAGCTGGAAGTCGAAGGTGTACCGGGACGCGCGGTAGATGTGCGTCCCGTACTCGACCGGGCGGCCGGTGTCGTCGTACGCGGTGCGTTGCATGGTCAACAGGGCGGTGCACTCGCTCTCGTCGAGGAGGTCGGCCTCCTCGGCGGTGGCGCTGCGGGCGCCGACGGTCTGGCGGGCGCTGTGCAGGGTGATGCCGGCGGCGCGCAGCATGCGGTAGAGGCCGGTCGACTCCAGGCGGGCCGTGTCGAGGTCGAGCAGGCCCACGGGCAGGTAGTTGACCAGGAAGGCCACGGGCTGGCCGTGGGTGGAGCGCAGCCGCTCCAGGCAGGTGACCTCGCTGCCCTCGGCGATCCCGAGGGCGGCCGCCACGTCGGCGGACGCGGCGACGCCCTCGTTGCGCACCACCCGGGTCGCGGGTCCCTGACCGGCCGCCTCCAGGTCGTCGTAGAGGCTGCTGAGTTCGAGTGGGCGCTTGACCTGGCTGTGCACCACCTGGGTGCCGACCCCGCGGCGGCGCACCAGCAGTCCCTTGTCGACCAGGGACTGGATGGCCTGGCGGACCGTCGGACGGGACAGGCCGAGGCGTACGGACAGGTCGACCTCGTTGCCCAGGAGGTTGCCGGGGGCGAGGACGCCGTGCTCGATCGCCGCTTCCAGCTGCTGGGCGAGCTGGTAGTACAGCGGCACCGGACTGGAGCGGTCCAGCGCGAAGTCCAGGGAGCCGAGCGCGGGGGCGGCCACGGATCGCGGGTCGCCGCCGGTCTTCGCCATGGACGTACCTTCCTCTGATAAAGGCCGGGAGCGGGGCATCACAGGTGGTGGCGGCGGGTGGCGACCTCGCGGTCGTACGCCTCGCGGGCCCGTACGGCGGCCGCGCGGGAGGCGGTCTCGGCCACCGGCACGTCCCACCAGGCCTCGGCCGGGGGAGCGCTCGGGCCATCGGTGCCGGTCTCGACGTACACGCACGTCGGACGGTCCGAGGCGCGGGCCGTGCCCAGCGCCTCGCGCAGCTCCCGCACGGTCTTGGCGCGCAGTACGTCCATGCCGAGGCTGGCCGCGTTCGCGGCGAGGTCGACGGGCAGCGGGGCGCCGGAGAAGGTGCCGTCGGCGGCCCGGTAACGGTAGGCGGTGCCGAAACGCTCACCGCCCACCGACTCGGAGAGGCCGCCGATGGAGGCGTAGCCGTGGTTCTGGATCAGGACCAGGTTGACCGGCAGACCCTCCTGGACGGCGGTGACGATCTCCGTCGGCATCATCAGGTACGTGCCGTCGCCGACCAGCGCCCACACGGCGGTGCCCGGGGCGGCCTGCTGGACGCCGATCGCGGCCGGGATCTCGTAGCCCATGCAGGAGTAGCCGTACTCCAGGTGGTACTGGCGCGGGCTGCGGGCCCGCCACAGCTTGTGCAGGTCGCCGGGGAGTGAGCCGGCCGCGTTGATCACCACGTCGTCGTCGCCGACCACGGAGTCAAGCGCGCCCAGCACCTGGGTCTGGGTCGGCACGGCGTGCTCGTCGTCGGCACGGTAGGCGGCTGCCACCACCCGCTCCCAGCGCTCCTTGCCGGCGCCGTACTCGGTGGCGTAGGCGGGATCCACCCGGTGGCCGTCGAGGCCCGCGGTGAGCGCTTCCAGGCCGGCTCTCGCGTCGCAGACGAGCGTTCTGGCCGCCAGCTTGTGGGCGTCGAACGCCGTGATGTTGAGGTTCAGGAACCGGACGCCCGGGTGCTGGAAGAGCGTGCCGGAGGCGGTGGTGAAGTCGCTGTAGCGGGTTCCGACACCGATCACCAGGTCCGCGGCGCGGGCGATGTCGTCGCACACCGCGGTGCCGGTGTGGCCGATGCCGCCGAGGTCGGCGGGATGGTCGTGGCGCAGCGAGCCCTTGCCCGCCTGGGTGGAGGCGACCGGGATGCCGGTGGCGTCCACCAGGGCCCGCAGCGCGGCCTCGGCCTCGCTGTGGTGCACGCCGCCGCCCACGACGATCAGCGGGCGTTCGGCGGCCCGGATCGCCCGTACCGCCTCGGCCAGTTCGACCGGGTCGGGCGCGGGACGCCGTACGCGCCACACCCGGTCGGCGAAGAACTCGGCCGGCCAGTCGTACGCCTCCGCCTGCACGTCCTGCGGCAGGGCGAGGGTGACCGCGCCGGTCTCGGCGGGATCCGCCAGCACCCGCATGGCGTTCAGCGCCGAGGGGATGAGGGCCTCGGGCCGGGTGACGCGGTCGAAGAAGCGGGAGACCGGGCGCAGGGTGTCGTTGACGGACACGTCGGCCTCGGTCGGGTGCTCCAGCTGCTGCAGGAGCGGGTCGGCGGCGCGGGTGGCGAAGTAGTCGCCGGGCAGCAGCAGCACCGGCAGACGGTTGACGGTGGCGAGGGCCGCGCCGGTGACGAGGTTCGTCGCGCCCGGCCCGATGGAGGTGGTCACCGCCTGCGCGGAGAGGCGGTTGAGCTGACGTGCGTGACCCACCGCCGCGTGCACCATCGCCTGCTCGTTGCGGCCCTGGTGGAACGGCATCGCGGCCCCCTCCCCGATGCCTGCCTCCAAAAGCGCCTGGCCGACACCCGCCACGTTGCCGTGACCGAAGATGCCCCAGGTACCGGCGATCAGCCGGTGCCGTACGCCGTCCCGCTCGGTGTACTGGACGGACAGGAACCGCACCAGCGCCTGGGCGACGGTCAGGCGGACGCTCGTGGGTTGACTCATCGGGACCTCACTGGGAAGGGGCGGGGGAGAGGGGGCGGGCGCTCACGAGGGATTCCGGTCAGGCCGTCGCGCTCGGGACCGTCGCGCCCGGGTCCGAGGGGTAAGGCTGGGCGGGGAGCCGCTGCGCCGCGCGTGGCCGCGGTACGCCGTCGAGCAGGTCCTCGACCTCGGGACAGGTCGGCATCGCGGTGGAGCAGGCGGGGCGGGAGGCGACCAGGGCGCCGGCCGCGTTGGCGTACCGCATGACGTCCGGCAAGTCCCAGCCGGACAGCAGCCCGTGGCACAGCGCGCCGCCGAACGCGTCGCCCGCGCCGAGCCCGTTGACCACCTCGACCGGAAGCGGCGGTACCGCTACCGCCGTACCGTCCCGGTGCACGGCGAGCACGCCGTCCGGGCCCTGTTTCACCACGGCCAGTTCGACGCCCGCCGCGAGCAACGCCTCGGCGCACGCCCGCGGTTCGCGGACTCCGGTGGCGACCTCGCACTCGTCGAGATCGCCGACGGCGACGGTGGCGTGCCGCAGGGCCTCCCTGTAGTACGGGCGGGCCTCCTCGGGATCCGCCCAGGAGGTGTCGTCCCACAGGGCCGGCCGCCAGTCCAGGTCGAAGACGGTCGTCCCGGACGGGCCGCGGGCCTTGAGCGCGGCGAGCGTGGCCGACCGGCTCGGTTCCCCGCTCAGACCGGTACCTGTGATCCACAGGATCCGGGCCGACCGGATGGCGAAGTAGTCCAACTCGTCGGTGTGGATCCGCAGGTCAGGGGCGCTCGGCCGACGGTAGGAGTACAGCGGGAAGTGGTCCGGCGGGAAGATCTCGCAGAACGTCACCGGGGTCGGCAGGCCCTCCACCGGCGTCACCCAGCGGTCATCGACGCCGGACTCCGTGAGCGTCTGGTGGAGATAGGTGCCGAAGGGGTCGTCGCCGGTGCGGGTGATCACCGCGGCGCGGCGGCCGAGCCGGGCGGCGGCGACCGCCACGTTCGCCGCCGAACCGCCGAGAAACTTCCCGAAGGTCTCCACGCGCGCCAACGGCACTTGGGACTGCTGCGGGTAGAGATCAACTCCGATACGGCCCATACTGATCACGTCGAAGTGCTGGGCTGAACCTGCCATGCGCGACGCTCCTCGGTCCGGACTGGGGACGCGGGTCCTCGGGACCCGTTGTCCCAGGTGTAGGACCCGAAGGGTGACACTGTCAATACTTTGTACTTACATTCGGACCTGCTCGTGAAATGATGTCTTGACAAAGTATTGACAGCGGCCGTGTCAAGGGATTGGATCCCGTCCCAGCGCAGTTGTCGCTTTTTCGCGGCGCACGACCCGGAACCCTCCAGGTCCCGGGCCTCCTCGGATCCCCGTGATCCCTTCCCTTTCCCGACGTTCTCCCGTCGCACAGTGAGGTGCAGGAAAGATGGACCGCTCTTCTCGCTTCCGTTCCCGCAGAGTCGTACCCGTAGTGGCGGTGGCCGCGGCGGCGGCCCTCACCCTCGCAGGCTGTTCCAGCAGCTCCGGCGGCAAGAAGGCCGAGGAGAGCGGGTCGGGTGCCTCCGCGGGCAAGGCCACCACTCCCCGGATGACCGTCGCGCTGGTCACCCACCAGGCGCCCGGCGACACCTTCTGGGACATCGTCCGCAAGGGCGCGGAGGCCGCCGCCGCCAAGGACAACATCAAGCTGGTCTACTCGGCCGACCCGAACGCGGGCAACCAGGCGAACCTGGTGCAGAACGCGATCGACCAGAAGGTCGACGGCATCGCCATCACCCTCGCCAAGCCGGACGCCATGAAGGACGTCGTGAGCAAGGCGAAGGCCGCGAACATACCCGTGGTCGGCCTCAACTCCGGTGTGAGCGACTGGCAGAAGCTCGGCCTGATGGAGTTCTTCGGCCAGGACGAGACCGTCGCGGGCGAGGCGCTCGGCAAGCGGCTGAACGAGGCCGGCGCCAAGAGCGCCGTCTGTGTCGTCCAGGAACAGGGCAACATCGGCCTCACCCAGCGCTGCGACGGCGTGAAGAAGACGTTCGAGGGCAAGACCCAGACGCTCTTCGTCAACGGCGCCGACATGCCGTCCGTGAAGTCGACGATCACCGCCAAGCTCAGCCAGGACAAGTCCATCGACTACGTCGTGACCCTGGGCGCCCCCTTCGCGCTGACCGCGGTGCAGTCGGTGTCCGAGTCGGGCAGCAAGGCGAAGATCGCCACCTTCGACCTCAACAAGGAACTGACCGGAGCCATCGACAAGGGGACCATCCAGTTCGCCGTCGACCAGCAGCCCTACCTCCAGGGCTACCTCGCGGTGGACTCCCTGTGGCTCTACAAGAACAACGGCAACTACAGCGGCGGCGGTGAGCAGCCCGTGCTGACCGGTCCGGCCTTCGTCGACAAGACCAACGTCGACAAGGTGGCCGCGTACGCCGCGAAGGGCACTCGGTGAGCGGTATGACCCAGCAGGCTGAGCCGGCGGTGAGCGCACCGCCGGCCCCCGGCCCGAAGCAGTCCGACGGCCGGACCTCGCAACGCCCCCTGGTCCTGAGGCTGTTGGCCCGCCCCGAAGTCGGGGTCTTCCTCGGCGCCGCCGCCGTGTACGTGTTCTTCCTGATCGCCGCGCCCCCGGTGCGCGAGGGCAGCGCGATGTCCACGGTCCTGTACCAGTCGTCGACGATCGGCATCATGGCCCTGCCGGTCGCGCTGCTGATGATCGGCGGCGAGTTCGACCTGTCGTCCGGTGTCGCGGTGATCACCTCGGCGCTGACCGCGAGCATGCTCAGCTACCAACTCACCCTGAACGTGTGGATGGGTGTGATCGCCGCGCTGGTCGTGTCGCTGGCGATCGGCTTCTTCAACGGCTGGATGGTGGTCAAGACCGGCCTGCCGAGCTTCCTCGTCACCCTGGGCACCTTCCTGATCCTGCAGGGTGTGAACCTCGCGGTCACCAAGCTGGTGACCACCAACGTGGCCACCGACGACATCAGCACCATGGACGGCTTCGACCAGGCGAAGAAGATCTTCGCTTCGACCTTCCAGGTCGGCGGTGTCACGGTGAAGATCACCGTGGTGTACTGGCTGATCTTCGCGGCGCTGGCCACCTGGGTGCTGCTGCGCACGAAGTACGGCAACTGGATCTTCGCGGTCGGCGGCAACAAGGAGAGCGCACGGGCGGTCGGCGTGCCCGTGACCTTCACCAAGATCTCCCTGTTCATGCTGGTCGGCTTCGGTGCCTGGTTCGTCGGGATGCACCAGCTGTTCACCTTCAACACCGTGCAGTCCGGCGAGGGCGTGGGCCAGGAGCTCATCTACATCGCCGCGGCGGTCATCGGCGGCTGTCTGCTGACCGGCGGCTACGGTTCGGCGATCGGCCCGGTCTTCGGCGCCTTCATGTTCGGCATGGTGAACCAGGGCATCGTCTTCGCCGGCTGGAACCCCGACTGGTTCAAGGCCTTCCTCGGCGTGATGCTCCTGGGCGCCGTCCTGATCAATCTGTGGGTCCGCCAGTCGGCGACCCGGAGGTGACCCCTATGACGACCAACAAGACCGGTACGCACGGAGCCGTCCTCGCGGACACCGAGCCCGAGCAGCAGGACGTCCCGATCGTCGAGTTGCGGGGGGCGGGCAAGGCGTACGGCAACATCCGCGCCCTGCATGGCGTGGACCTGAGGGTCCATCCCGGCAACGTCACCTGCGTGCTGGGCGACAACGGCGCCGGCAAGTCCACCCTCATCAAGATCATCTCGGGGCTGCACCAGCACACCGAGGGCGACTTCCTCGTCGACGGCACCCCCGTGCGGTTCTCCACCCCGCGCGAGGCCCTCGACAAGGGCATCGCCACCGTCTACCAGGACCTCGCCACCGTCCCGCTGATGCCGGTGTGGCGCAACTTCTTCCTCGGCTCGGAGATGACCAAGGGCCCCTGGCCCGTGCGCCGTCTCGACATCGAGGCGATGAAGAAGACCGCCGACCAGGAACTGCGCAACATGGGCATCGTCCTGGACGACCTGGAACAGCCCATCGGTACCCTCTCCGGCGGTCAGCGCCAGTGCGTGGCCATCGCCCGCGCCGTCTACTTCGGTGCCCGCGTCCTGATCCTCGACGAGCCCACCGCCGCCCTCGGCGTCAAGCAGTCCGGCGTGGTGCTGAAGTACATCGCCGCCGCCCGCGACCGCGGCCTCGGCGTCATCTTCATCACCCACAACCCCCACCACGCCTACATGGTGGGCGACCACTTCAGCGTCCTGCGCCTGGGCACCATGGATCTGAACGCCTCCCGCGACCAGGTCAGCCTCGAAGATCTCACCAACCACATGGCAGGCGGCGCCGAACTCACCGCGCTCAAACACGAACTCGCCCAGGTACGCGGCGTCGACGTGGACGAGCTCCCCGAAGAGGGCGACCTGCCCGCCACCACCCCTGCCCCCGCCACCACCGTGGGCGAGGACAAGGCCGAGGAGAAGGCCGAGGAGAAGGCCTGAGACGGCCGTCCCGGACGGACGGAACCTGAAGGTGTCCGCGGGCAGGGTCCTCACCGGCCCGCACCGCGGCCCCTCCGGTCCGGGAGCCCCGTAGGGGAACCGTTCGTGATCGTCGAACAGCACAGGGAGCCGTGCGAGCCGGGCCGGCCACCGCCGATCGCGGTCGCACCCGTACGTTCCTGAGGTCCCGCGGCGCCCGACCATCCCGGAGGGACGACCATGACCCAGCGTGATCCGCTCGGAATCGCCGTCATCGGCACCGGAAGAATGGGCGCCGACCATGTGCGCCGGATCCAGCGACTCGTCAGCGGAGCCCGGGTGACCGCCGTCGTGGACGTCGACGCGGAACGCGCCAGGGCCGTCGCGGCATCCGTCGACGGCTGCGCCGCCCACACCGACCCCGTCGCCGCGATGGCGGCGGCCGACGTCGACGCCGTCCTCGTCGCCTCCCCCGGCCCCGCCCACGAGGCGGCCCTGCTGGCGGCCTTCGAGCGCGACCTGCCCGTCCTGTGCGAGAAGCCGCTCACCCCGGACGCGGCCTCCGCGGCGCGGGTCATGGAGGCGGAGGTGAGCCTGGGGCGACGCAGGGTCCAAGTCGGCTTCATGCGGCGTTACGACGCCGAGTACATGAAGCTCAAGTCCCTCTTGGAGACGGGGCAGTTGGGCCGTCCGCTGATGCTCCACAACCGGCATCGCAACGCGGCCAGTCCGCCCGGGTTCACCAGCGACATGCTCATCAGCGACTCCGTCGCGCACGAGACGGACGTGACCCGCTGGCTGTTCGGGCACGAGATCACGGCGGTCACCGTGCTGCGTCCGCTACGGTCGGCGAACGCGCCCGACGACCTCCAGGACCCCCAGTTCGTCGTGTTCGAGACCGACGGCGGCGCGATCGTCGACGTCGAGATGTTCGTCAACTGCGGCTTCGGCTACCAGGTCCAGGCCGAAGTGGTCTGCGAACGCGGCACCGCACGCGTCGGCGACGGCCACGCCATGGTCACCAACATGGCAGGCCGCTGGGGCGGCACGATCGACCAGGACTTCACGGAACGCTTCGCCGACGCCTACGACCGCGAGATCCAGGCCTGGGTCGACGCCACCCGTCGCGGCGAGGTCACCGGCCCGAGCGTGTGGGACGGTTACGCGGCGGCGGCGGTGTGCGAGGCCGGGGTGCGCTCGCTGCGGGAGGGCGGCCGGGTCGAGGTGGACCTGCTCGACCGGCCCGCGCTGTACCGGGGGTGACGGGCTGTCGACTCTCCTGGCCGGGTGGTGGAAAGCGGGCCGGGGATTCCCGGCCCGCTTTCCACGAAACCCCCAGGGACTCTCAGTCCGCGAGCGCAGTGCGCGGCCGCGGCTCGAAACCGGCCGTGCGGTAGCACTCGTCGATCAGCGTCATCGTCGCCACCGCGTCGTCCGGGCCGAGCGGCAGCTCGGTGCCCTCGCGGACACCCGCCGCGAACGCCTCCAGCTGGTACGCGTACGACGA
This sequence comes from Streptomyces sp. NPDC006332, assembly GCF_040612855.1. Lineage (NCBI taxonomy): Bacteria > Bacillati > Actinomycetota > Actinomycetes > Kitasatosporales > Streptomycetaceae > Streptomyces > Streptomyces sp. NPDC006332. The sequence goes on along the minus strand of NZ_JBEXRA010000015.1, from coordinate 117,769 downwards.
CCGCGTACCGAGCCGCTCGGTGCGCTCACCCTCCGCCGTCCGAACCACGACCCGGTCGTCCCGCTGCGGCAGCACGAAGTTCGGCGCGCTCGCCTCGCCCCGGGTACCGATGATCCGGCAGCTCATCTCCAGTCGGTCGTACGCCATGTGGCAGCGCGCCGACGCGGTGGCCCCGCCCGGGAACTCCAGCTCGGCGTCCAGCCACTCGTCGACGCCGGGCGCCTGTGCCCGCTGCCCGCCCCGCGCCGAGCCCAGCCGCGGCGCGCCGCCCGCCCAGGGGGCCAGCATCCGCACCGCGTGCAGGCTGTAACAGCCCAGGTCCATCACGGCGCCGCCGGCCAGGGGCAGCGACCAGCGGGGGTCGCCGTCCTCCGGCGCCGGTATGGCGACCATGGTCTCCACCCGCCGCAGCTCCCCGAGTTCGCCGCTGCGCAGGATCTCGTGCAGGCGCCGGGTGACCGGGTGGAAGAGGTAGTGGAAGCCCTCCATGAAGACGGTGCCCGCCTTCACCGCCGCCTCCCGTACCTCGGCTGCCTCCTCGGCGTTGCTCGCCGACGGCTTCTCCGTCAGGACGTGCTTGCCCGCCGCGAGGGCGGCCAGGTTCCACGGCCCGTGCAGGCCGTTGGCGAGCGGGTTGTAGACGACGTCGACCTCGGGGTCGGCGAGCAGGTCGGCGTAGGAGTCCGCCACCCGCTCCACGCCGTGGGCCGTCGCGAAGGCCTCGGCCCGCGACCGCTCGCGGGCCGCCACCGCGACCAGGCGGTGGCCGGCCGCCCTGGCCGGGTCCACCAGGGAGCGTTCGGTGATGCGTGCCGCGCCCAGCACGCCGATGCGCAGCGGTTGTGGACCCGGTCCGCTCATGCCTGCCGTACCTCCTGGATGGTGACGGGGCGGTGCTCGTGCAGCGACAGCGTGCACGCGTCGGCGATCCAGCCCGCCTCCAGGGCGTCCTCGATCGTGCACGGGGAGGGCCGGGTGCCGGCCACGACCTCGGTGAACGCGGTGAGTTCGGCACGGTAGGCCGCGGTGAAGCGGTCCATGAAGAAGTCGTGCGGGGTACCGGCCGGGAAGGTCACGCCGGGCTCGACCGAACGCAGCGGCAGCTTGTCCTCCAGGCCGACGGCGATGGAGTCCGTGAAACCGTGGATCTCCATGCGGACGTCGTAACCCCGGGCGTTGTGGCGGGAGTTGGAGACCACAGCGATGGTTCCGTCGTCCAGGGTGAGGATCGCGCCTGTGGTGTCGGCGTCGCCCGCCTCCTTGATGTAGTCGGCGCCCCGGTTGCCGCCGACCGCGTACACCTCGGTCACCTCCCGGCCGGTCACCCAGCGGATGATGTCGAAGTCGTGCACCGAGCAGTCCCGGAAGATGCCCCCGGAGGCGGCGATGTACGCGGCCGGCGGCGGCGCCGGGTCCAGTGTGGTCGACCGGACGGTGTGCAGCGTGCCCAGCTCGCCGCCCTGCACGGCGGCACGGGCGGCGACGAAGCCGGCGTCGAAGCGGCGGTTGTAGCCGATCTGGATCGGCACGTTCGTGCCCTGGACGGCCTTGAGCACCTCGACGCCCTCGCGCATGGTCTTCGCGACGGGCTTCTCGCAGAACACGGGCACACCCGCCTCGACGGCGGCCAGGATCAGCGCGGGGTGCGCGTCGGTGGCCGCCGCCACCACGATGCCGTCCACCCCGGCGGCCAGCACGGCCTCGGGGGAGTCCACGACCTCACCGCCGAACCGCTCGGCGGCGGACTTGGCGGCGTCCGCGAACGGGTCGGCCAGGACGAGCGACTCGACCGCGTCGAGCCCGGAGAGGGTTTCGGCGTGGAAGGCGCCGATGCGGCCGAGGCCGAGGATTCCGATGCGCATGACGGTGTTGCTCCTTGGGTGCGGGGTCTTACGAGCGGTTCTTACGAGCGGGCTCTGACGAGCGGGTTCTTACGAGCGGAGGGGGAAGGTCAGTCGAGGCCGCCGAGGACGTTCTGGTCCCAGTCGATCACCGAACCGGTGACCACCCCGGACCGCTCCGACAGCAGGAGGACGACGAAGTCGGCGATCTCGTCCGGCTGGCCGAGCTTGCCCATCGGCAGCCGGGCGGCGGCCTCCTCGCGCCAGTCGTCCCCGGCGCCGTGGAAGGCCTTCTGCGTGGCGTCCTCACCCTCGGTCGCGGTCCAGCCGATGTTCAGGCCGTTGATCCGCACCCGGTCGAAGCGATGCGCGTGCGCCGCGTTGCGGGTCAGGCCGATCAGCCCGGCCTTCGCTGCGACGTACGGGGCGAGGAACGGCTGCCCGCCGTGCGCGGAGGAGGTGATGATGTTGACGACCGTGCCGGGCGCACCCCGGCCCACCATGTCCGCGACGGCGGCCTGCATGGCGAAGAACGGGGCCTTGAGGTTGATCGCGATGTGCTGGTCGAACAGCTCGGGCGTGGTGTCGAGGAGCGTGCCCCGGGAGGTGAGGCCGGCCGAGTTCACCAGGCAGTCGACGCGGCCGTACGCCCCGACCACCTCGGCCACGGACCCCTTCGCCTGCTCGGCGTCCGCCAGGTCGGCCCGGACGAACATGGCCTTGCCGCCGGCCGCGGCCAGCTCCGCCACCAGCGCCTCACCGGGCTCCGGTCGCCGTCCGGTGACGGCGACCCGCGCCCCCTCCCGGACCGCGGCCCGGGCGATGGCGGCACCCACGCCCTGGCTTCCGCCGTTGACGAGGACGACCTTGTCGTCGAGAAGTCCCATGCTGTCCAAGCCCTTTCAGCTCTCGCGCCGTACGGCGCCGGCCCGCAACTCGTCACGCAACGCCCGCGGGGTCCATCCCTGCTCCAGCGCCCGCCGTACGACGTCCGCCTGGGATGGCGGTGCCAGCCCGTCGACGGGCGGGTCGCTGTCGAGGTTGGTGGGGAACGGGTAGCCCTCGGCGCTCGCCGCGATCACCCGCTCCAGCCACTCCTCGCCCACACCGTCGGCCAGACGCCTGCGCAGCACCGGGTAGACCGCGTTGGTCACCGCCTCCCGGTCCACCGTCTCCATCGCCCGCCCGAAGGCCGAGGACACCTGGAGCAGATTGGCCACGCGTCGCACGTCCGGCGTGCGGTTGGTGCCGGCGGCGTGGAACAGCGCCGGGTTGAAGAAGACGGCGTCGCCCTTCGCCAGCGGGAGCTGGACGTGGTGCGCCGTGAAGTACGCCTGGAACCGCGGGAGCCGCCAGGCGAGGTAGCCGGGCTCGAAGGTCTGCGAGTACGGCAGGTACAGCGTCGGGCCCGACTCCACGGGCATGTCGCAGTGCGCCACCGCGCCCTGCAGCGTGAGCGCGGGCGAGAGACGGTGCACATGCCCGGGGTAGGCGGCGGCCGCCTCGTTCGAGAGGAACCCCAGGTGGTAGTCGCGGTGCACGGTCTGCGCCGCGCCGCCCGGGTTGACCACGTTCACCTGCGAGGTCACCTGGTAGCCCGGGCCCAGCCAGGCGCCCGAGACCAGCGCGAGGATGTCGTTGGCGTAGTAGTCGGCGAACGCCTCGGGGTCGTAGAGGGCCGCCTTCTCCAGCGCGTTCCACACCCGGTCGTTGGCGCCCGGCGCGGCGAAATGGTCGCCCGCGGCGGCGCCCGAGGCGCGCTGCTCGGTGATCAGGGCGTCGAAGACGCCGGTGAGCCGGTCGACGACGGCCGGGTCCGGGAAGGCGGCCCGGAGGACGACGATGCCGGGGCCGTCCGTAAGAGCGTGGATCAGCTCGGCCCGCACCTCACGGGTCGCGCCCGCCGCGCGCAGGCGCTCACTGTCGTAGACGAGGACGTTGTCCTCCACGGCCGAGGCGTGCGGATGGTCGGCGAGGTCCGTCGTGCGCTCGACGAGTGAGCGGAAGACGTCGAGATCACAGTCCTGCTCGGTCAGCCAGGCCCGCTGCTGAGCGGCGGTGAGGGACATCGTCGTCCTTCTTTCGGTCACGGGATGCGACACGGGTCCGGTCACGGGGCAGCGACACGGCTCTGTCATTCTTGTCAGTACAAACCCCTCGAACAACCAGCGGCAAGCCATCAAAAACCCCTCAAGGAGCCGTCGGTGGGCCACCCCTTCCCGATCCGTGAGATCGCACGTCAGGCGGGCCTGAGCGAGGCCACCGTCGACCGGGTCCTGAACGGTCGGGGCGGGGTGCGGGAGAGCACCCAACGTGAGGTCCGTCAGGCCATCGCGGACCTGGACCGCCAGCGCACCCAGGTCCGGCTGGTCGGCCGCACCTTCATGATCGACATCGTGATGCAGACCCCGGAGCGGTTCTCCACCGCCGTACGGGCCGCCCTGGAGGCCGAGCTGCCCTCCCTGCACCCGGCGGTCGTGCGTTCGCGCTTCCACTTCCGGGAGACCGGCCCCGTGGAGGAACTGACCAGGACCCTGGAGCGGATCGCCCGGCGCGGATCGCAAGGGGTGGTGCTCAAGGCGCCCGACGTCCCCGAGGTCGCCGCCGCCGTCGGACGGCTGGCTCAGGCGGGCATCCCCGTCGTCACCCTCGTCACCGACCTGCCCTCCTCGGCGCGCCTCGCCTACGTCGGCATAGACAACCGGGCCGCCGGGGCGACCGCCGCCTACCTCATGGGCCAGTGGCTCGGCGACCGTCCCGGCAATGTGCTCACCAGCCTCAGCAGCGGCTTCTTCCGCAACGAGGAGGAGCGCGAGATGGGCTTCCGCGGCGCGATGCGCGCCCGGCACCCGCGGCGCGCCCTGGTCGAGATCGCCGAGGGGCAGGGGCTGGACGCCACCCAGTACGACCTGGTCCGGGCCGCGCTGCGACGCGACCCGGACATCCGCGCGGTCTACTCGATCGGCGGCGGCAACATCGCCACCCTGCGGGCCTTCGAGGACCTGGACCGCCCGTGCGCGGTCTTCGTGGCGCACGACCTCGACCATGACAACACCCGTCTGCTGCGTGAGCACCGTCTGTCCGCCGTCCTCCACCACGACCTGCGCCAGGACATGCGCGAGGCCTGCCGCATCGTGATGCGCGCCCACGGTGCCCTGCCGCCGGCCGGCCCGACCCTGCCGTCGGCGATCCAGGTGGTCACGCCGTACAACATGCCGCCCCAGGCGACGGCAGGGTGAGGCGCCGCCGCTCTCAGCGCGTCGGCACCGGCACCGTTGCCGGAGTTCCGGCGCTCCGGTAGAAGGAGACGCCCAGAGCCAGCAGCCAGTAGCTGAGCACGGCCCCCATCAGCGCGGTGGTGCCCCAGCCGTTCGCCGCGTAGAAGTGGGCCGGTGTGTTGCCGAAGAACAGGGACGGCACGAACGCCACGTTGATCCCCGCGAGGACGTACGCCGACCGGCCGGTCCAGCGCGGCAGCAGTCGGGTGCGGGAGACGGCGTACCCGAACGCGGTCAGGAACAGCGCGAGCATCAGCCGGGAGATCGACCCATAGAGGATGTAGGTGCCGCTGACGTCGATGGTCGGGTCGATCGGGCGGTCGGCCGCGATGACCGCGCCCGCCTCCAGACCACTGGAGACCAGGGTGACCGTCGCGTAGACCAGCCCGGTGGCGAAGGCCATCGACCCGACCCACTCGTGGGCGGGACTCACCCGCTTGACCAGCTCCCGGAAGGCGGTCATGAACACCACCAGCACGGCCAGCGCGACAATTTGCAGCAGCAGCCTGGTCAGGACGTTCGCGTCCGGCGGCGGGCCCGAGTAGACGAAGTACAGCGGTACTTCGACGATCAGGACGGCGGCGCTGGTGATGCCCGTGACGCCCGTCAGGCGCCTGACGAAGCTCTCGTTCATGGATTCCCCCGGAGTCGGTGAGGCGGATCGGCCGGCGTGTGTGCCGACATCTCGAAGCCTGCCGTCCCCGGGGCTTGCCGTCGCGGGGCCTGCCAACCGGATCCGGGGTGGTCCTAAGGCCACTCTCCCGGGTGTAGGTCCACCCAGGTCCCGCTCTCGGCGGACCGCGCCATGGCGTCCAGTACGGCGGCACTGTGCACGGCGTCCGTGAGGGTGGCCCCGTGCGAGGTCCCCTCGGCGACCGACCGGAGGAAGCGGTACGCCTCGACGACCTTCAGGTCGTCGTAACCCATCGCGTTGGCCGCTCCGGGCTGGAACGCGCCGAACTCGCCGTCGCCCGGGCCGACATACACCGTGCTGACCGGCTGGTCCTGGTAGCGGTCGCCGCGGCTGACGCCGAGTTCGTTCATCCGGCGGAAGTCCCAGAACACCGCGCCCTTGGTGCCGTGCACCTCGAAGCCGTAGTTGTTCTGTTCGCCGACCGAGACCCGGCAGGCCTCCAGCACGCCGCGGGCGCCGGAGGCGAAGCGCAGCAGACAGTTGACGTAGTCCTCGTTCTCCACCGGGCCGAGTTCGCCGCCCGAGGCACGGCTGTGGCCGGCGGTGACACCGGTAGGGCGGGCCCGTTCCGGCACGAAGATCGCCGTGTCGGCGGTGAGGGAGGTGATGTCGCCGAGCAGATGGCGGGCCAGGTCGGCGCCGTGCGAGGCCAGGTCGCCCAGCACTCCGCTGCCGCCGCGCTCCCGCTCGTACCGCCAGCTGAGCGCCCCCTCGGGGTGCGCCGCGTAGTCGCTGAACAGCCGGATCCGGACATGGGTGACGGTGCCGATGTCGCCGGAGGCGATCAGCGACCGGGCCGTCTCGACGGCGGGCGCATTGCGGTAGTTGAAGCCGACCGCGCCCTGGACGTCCGCCGCGGTGACCGCGTCGGCCACCGCCCGGGCGTCCGCCACGGTGAGGCCGACCGGCTTCTCGATCCAGATGTGCTTGCCGGCCTGCGCCATCGCCACGCCGATCTCGCGGTGCAGGAAGTTCGGGGCCGTGATGCTGACCGCCTGGACCCGCGGATCGGCGGCGACCTCCCGCCAGTCACGGGTCGTGGAGGCGAAGCCGAACTGTTCGGCGGCCTCCTCGGCCCGGCCGGGCACCTCCTCGGCGACGGTCACCAGCTCCGGGCGCAGCCCGAGCCGCGGATAGTGGTGCGGGACCCGGGCGTACGCCTGCGTGTGCACCCGGCCCATCCAGCCGAACCCGACGACGGCGACACCGAGCGTATCCACCATGAGCCACCCTCTTTTGGACCGGTCCATTCCTCTTCCCGCCCACCCTGGGCAACACGCCGATGGGTGTCAAGCCCCGTCGCCTGCCCTCTGTCCGCCCTTCACCGCCCTTCACCGCCCTTTGACAAGGCCGATGGGCCGTGGAACGGTCCAGGGCATGAGACAGCCGACGATCCGGGACGTGGCCGAGCGTGCCGGTGTCTCCAAGTCGCTGGTCTCGCTGGTGCTGCGCGGCTCCGAGCGGGTACGGCCGGAGCGGCGGGAGGCGGTGCTGCGGGCCGTCCGCGAACTCGGCTACCGGCCGAACGCCGCCGCCCGCAGCCTCAGCGAGCAGCGCACCCGCACCGTGGGCGTCCTCCTAAACGACCTGCGCAACCCCTGGTTCGTGGACCTGCTCGACGGCCTCAACTCGCTGCTGCACGACTACGGTCTGCACATGCTGCTGGGCGACGCCCGTCTCAACCGTCGCACCGGCCATGACCTAGCCCGGCCCTTCCTGGACCTCCAGGTCGACGGCCTGGTCGTGGTCGGCACCCTCCCCGACCCGGCCGCGCTCGGCCCGGTCGCCGCACGGATGCCGGTCGTCGTCGCGGGCGCCCGTGAACCGGTGCCGGACGGGGTGGACTTCCGGGTCCCTCAGTTGCGCCCCCTGAGTCACCAGCATGCGCCGGACCACGGGCGCGGGCATACGGATCA